>JAPOQD010000015.1 GCA_026710905.1 Halieaceae bacterium | reverse complement strand
TCTGTCGGGTTGGGGAAAACCTCCCGATCGTAGTTGCAAGCAGGTAAAATGGCCGTTACCCGGTCACCTTTTTTCATTTTGACACCACGCAGCTCACAATCCTGGATTACCATGCGCCCTGAAAAGGTGACCGACCAAACCCGCAGCAACTCCTCCACCTGTTCATTAATACCTGCCGGATCGTTGATCATTTCCCTGGCACGCTGGGGGTTATTGGCCAGCCACAGCCAAATATTATTCAGCGTGGCGAATACCGTGTCCAAACCACCAATGAAGAGGAAACAGACATAACCGAAAACCTCGGGTGGCGTCATCGGTCTGTCATCCAATCTGCCGTCAATAATTCGGCTGATGATTTTGTCGTCGGGGTTTGCCTTTTTTTCTTCGATCATCTGCTTCAGATACTCACCGATCGAGTTCATGGCGCGCCCCATGATCACCGGGTCGTTTGAATGAAGCAGCTCCATAGCCCAGCCCACAAAGGTATCGCGCATATCCTGCGGCAGTCCCATGAGGTCGAGAAATACCGACACCGGTAGGGGCCGGCCAAAATCTTCGGTAAATTCACACTCGCCTTTGTCGATGATCTGGTCGATAAGCGAATTGGCCAACTCGCGAATGTAATTTTCAAGCGCAATTACACCTTTGATAGAAAATACCGGGTCCAGAATGGCTCGATATTTGCGGTGCTGGGGTGGCTCAATCTCAATGGGAATAAAGTAGTAATAATCATCCGGATCACGGGGGAAAGGCGTAGCGCTCTCATTGGAAAAAATATCCGGGTTGCGAAGCATGAACTGGGCGTCTTCATACTTGAGCAAATGCCAGGCGTTCATGCTGTCGTTTGAGTCGTAATAGACCGGCGGCATGGTGTCATGCAGTTTCGCCATGTAGTCATGCGGTGCAGCGAGGAATTCCGGGCCGAAGGTCAGGCCGATTGATCTGACGAATTCTTGCGGAACATGAGCGGGAATATTGTCCTGACCCGCTATCCGCGGAATCTTTGGTGGAACGGGGTTTGTAGGATCAATGGCCACGGTCGGGTCTCCGTTGGTTTGGTTGGCTTAAATCGCTGCGCGCTCGGGGCTGACGGCCTGGAAATAAACCCGTATCAAGTACTTGTTGTCGGGCAGGTGTGTTTTCGGCGCCGCAGTTGCAGCCAGTCTGTTCAGGTGTCTTGTCAATATGTGTGTTTCGGCGATCTACATCAATCCGACGACGGCAGCGGCTTGGCTTGCTTGATCTTGAGCCTCGCGCCGTCAAGCGCCAGCGACCCCTTGCCGGGCTTGATGCAAAGCAGTTCCAGGGCGCCCGTGTCATCAACGTAACGCTTGCCCATCAGGCTACCTTCCGCCAGGGACGAATCCAATTCGCCTGCTGTGGCCGGTTTTTCCTCCGCCATCGGTGCGCCACCACATTGAATGTCACCATCGCCGCCACGAATGACCATAACTTCTGTATCACACACGGCGCTTTTGAGTTTCGTTCCAGGTTTCATCGTACTTTATTGTCCATCAGGCTATGGCGCCCAGTTCTTTTAGAGCCTCGATCCTGTCCCAGTCGACACCCATCTCCATCAGCACAATTTCGGTGTGCTCCGAGACCTCCGGCGCACGCGTAGTTTCCACGGCTGCATGATTAAACTGAACAGGACCTCGCACCAGCCGGATGGGCTCACCTCCGTCACAGGATTCAACCTCGAACAGCATATCATTCGCCAGGGCCTGTTCGTCATCGGCAATTTGCAATATGTCCAGCACCGGCGCCCATTGCCCGGTCATGGTTTTTAACTGTTCACGCCAGTAGTCGAACGGCTGCTTCGCAAATTGATCTCTGATCATATCACTCGCCGCTTCCCAGTTGGCCATCAAGGACTCTGCGCTTGAAAAACGTTCGTCATCGGCTGCTTCCGGCAAACCCAGGTGTTCGAATACGCTGCGGATGTGAGGGCCGGGCGTTAAGGTGCACAGGTTAATCGTACCGCCATCCGAGGTGGTGTAATTACCCATAAACGGGTTGCCGGGATTGCCGCCTGATTTCGGCATGCGATTACGTGTAACTTCACCACCGTCAATGCCCATGTCGATAGACGTACCGGCCGCCCACCACGCTGTACTCAGCAGGGAAACATCCAGTTCCAATGCCTCACCCGTTCGATCACGGTGAAACAGCGCGGCGCAGATACCGCCGGCAATATTCATTCCCCCAATGGAATCACCAAAGGCCGGGATTCCCTGCGATAAAGGTCCACTCAATTCTGCAGGCGTCATTGAGGTCGCGATACCGCTGCGGTTCCAGAAGGCGGTGCCGTCGTAGCCGCCAATGTCGCGCTCAGGTCCCTTGTCTCCATACGCACTGCCGCGCGCATAGATGATTTTCGGGTTGGCGGCGCGGATATGTTCGATATCGAATCTCATCCGCTGTCGCTGGCTCGGGCGGTAGTTCGTCAGGAATACGTCGGAGTGTTTCGCCAGTTCGTAAATGATTTCCATACCCTCGGGCCTGGAAATGTCGATGCCAACACTGCGCTTGCCGCGATTGGGATGTTCAATAAAAGGGCTGCGCCTGGGGTTGACCCTGACTCCGCCGATATTTACGAAACCACGCTGGTTGTCGCCGCGTTCCGGATGTTCGATTTTGAGCACATCGGCGCCCCAATCGGCAAGAATTGCGCCGGCAGCAGGTACGAAGGTATATTGCGCCACTTCAAGGACCCGTACTCCTTTCATCACCTGCGTCATAAGCCCTCCAAACGGCCAAATGCCCAAGGCTGCATTATACATATCAACAACACTGTTGCATAGTTAATGGCCTTGGGCTATAAACGCTGTACACTGATCAACCTGGACTGCCATTCTTGTTGGAGTATTGTTTATGAAAGTCGATTCATCGCTAGCCGCCGTTGTCACCGGTGGTGCATCCGGGCTGGGGCTCGCCACGGTAAAAGCAATGCGCGCCGCCGGTGCGAACGTCGCTATTTTTGACAAGAATGAGGAAACCGGCGAACGGGCTGCCGCGGAGACTGGCGCATTGTTTTTCCACTGCGACGTCCTTTCGGACAGCAGCGTGGATGAGGCCTTCGAAAAAGCCAGATCGGGGCAGGGGCAGGAACGGGCGCTGGTGTGTTGTGCGGGCGGCGGCAATGCCATACCCACTGCGCGGCGCGACAAAATGACCGGCGAGATCAACATCTTTCCAAGCGACAAATTTGAGTGGGTATTGCAACTGAACACTGTTGGCACTTTTCGCTGCATTACGCGTGCCGCCGCGGGCATGATGGAACACGAAGCCATCGATGGTGAACGCGGCGCCATGGTCAACACGTCTTCCGCGGCCGCTACCGAAGGGCAGATGGGCCAGGCGGCCTATTCCGCCGCGAAAGCCGCGATTGTCGGCATGACGCTGACAATCGCCCGTGATTTGTCGCGTGAAGGCATCCGCGTGAACACCATTCAACCCGGAATTTTCGATACGCCCGCCATGGCCAGGGCAACACCGCAAATGCTCGAGGCGCTTGGCGGCATGGTGCCGTTTCCCAAGCGACTTGGCTCGGCCGGCGAATACGCGAGTATGGCGCTTGAACTTATTCGCAATGGGTATGTAAACGGTGAGACCGTGCGTTTGGATGGTGCGATCCGGATGCAGCCCAGATAGCCAATAGCCAAGGGCTCACGCCTGCGGCCAGTTTCCACGTTGTCAAATCGAAGAACAGGACCGCTACTTTCGACACTGAGGGCTGGACGGTAACGAGCGCTTGAGTGGTTTGGCGCAGCCCTGCACCCCGGTGGCGCCGACGCCGACGACCAGCAATACCGTGAACAACCCATGAAGTCCACCAACTGCTGACGGTCCGGATTGCCGGTGAGGCCAGCGCCAATGTCGATACCACCCATGATGCGAGGGCAATATCAAGACCAAGTCCGGCGTGGGCGCCTATGCCTATGGCGCCACCAGCAATCGGCTGGTGTCGGTAACCCCCAGCGGGGGCACGGCGATGACCCACTCCTACGACAGCAACGGCAACCTCACCAGCGGGGATGGGCGGACCCTGAGCTACACCAAGTAAAAAGGGGTCGGAGTCGAATGGCACTTACTTAGTAAAAGGGGTCGGAGTCATGACTCTGACCCCTTTTACTCGGAAGCCTACCACTGGGCCAGTCTCTTTTCCGATTTATTTCAAGTGCTTATCCCTTAAGTAAGTGCCATTCGACACTGACCCCATTGATTTTTGTCAAAACGAATAGGAACCAATAGCAGTACATCATAACCAATAGCCATACATAGTAGCGAATACCTATACATAGCCTTTTGCATGGAGTAATTTTTTACCGAGAAAAGAAATGTAACCTATTAATTATACTAAATTATTCAAAATATCGGAAAAAGCCCTAAAAAGGAGCATAAATCCCGTAGTTAGGCCTATTTCTCTTATTATTGCGCAAATATGATATATATTGCGCAAATA
>JAPOQD010000040.1 GCA_026710905.1 Halieaceae bacterium | reverse complement strand
TGGAAAGGCGGTGGTCCCAATCTACGAACCGCATTTTCATGCGAGGGGTCGCACGGGTTTGCCACCGCCTGCCGACGGCCCAGCGGTGGGCTGTCGGCAGCACTATTAAAACAAACAAGGGGTCGCACATGTGCGACCCGCAGACCTTACCGCCGGTTTGACCCACGGCGGGCCGTGTGCCTGAAGGGTGCCATGTGCCCGAAGGGTGCCGTGTGCCCGAAGGGTACTCGCCATGGCGAGCCGCTGGCGCCATTTATCAACTTCTACCGAACAACCTGATATGCAACCTCCCGGCGTATTGTTTGTTTGCCTTGGTAATATCTGCCGTTCTCCCAGCGCCCAGGGGGTTCTGGAGCAGCAATTGCGACAGCGCGACTGGCGCTCCCAGTTGCGGGTGGACTCCTGTGGCACCGCGGACTTCCACAACGGGCGGCCGCCCGACCCCCGGGCGGTAGCTGCAGCCGAGCGCAAAGGCTACGATATCTCCGCCCAGAGAGCGCGCCAGATCGAGCCGGTGGATTATCAACGCTACCAGTATCTGCTGGCCATGGACCGGATGAATCTCCTCAACCTGCAATCCTGGGCTCCACGAGATTTCAACGGAGAGATAGCCTTGCTGATGAACTATGACAAGCGCCGCGGCGCCACCCAGGTCGACGACCCCTATTACGGCGGCGCCGAACAATTCGACCGGATGTTCACCACCCTGGAAAGGGTAATTCCACAACTTCTGGCCTACCTGGATGAAAGGCATGGCCTGAGCAGGAGCAAGACATGAAGTTTGTACTATCGACATCCTTCAGTACGGTTTCTCATCTCACCGCTATCGCACCGGTGGCGGATGAATGCGGCTGGGAAGCCATGTCCTTTTCGGACCATGTGGTGCATCCCCGAACCATCTCCACGCCCTACCCCTACACGGAAGACGGCAACCGCCGCTGGCAGGCCTTTACCGACTGGCCGGACCCCTGGGTCACGATCGGCGCCCTGGCCGCGCTGACCCGGCGGCTGCGATTTACCAACAATGTTTTTGTATTGGCGATGCGCAACCCCTATATTGCCGCCAAGGCCATCAGCACCGCTGCGGTAATTTCCAACAACCGGGTCACCCCGGCGCTGGGGGTAGGCTGGAGCAGCGATGAATTCGAACTGATGGGACAGGACTTCAGCAACCGGGGCCGGCGCACCGATGAAATGATCGAAATCATGCGGCTGTTGTGGAGTGGAGAATGGGTCGAATACCAGGGACAGTACTACCAGTTCGACGCCATGGAAATGAATCCGGCGCCAACCCAGCCAATTCCCCTGTGGGTGGGAGGCATTTCCAAACCAGCCATGCGCCGCACCGCCAGACTGGCGGATGGCTGGGTCAGTGACTTGCAGACCTCGGCGGAGATTATCGAATCCGTTGCCTACATCGCAGAACTGCGCCGGGAATACGGCCGTGAGCATTTGCCGTTCGAGGTTATGGCGACGCCTTCGGATGCCTTTGATATCGACGCCTACCGGCGCCTGGAAGAGGCCGGCATCACTCATATCCTGACCATGCCCTGGCCCTTCTATCACGGCGATACCGAAGACCCGGAACTGAAGATAGACGGCGTCAAGCGCTACGCAGAAGACATCATCCACAAAATGAGCTGACCGTTGCGACAAGACGTGATGGATGGCCCCTACAGGCGGCCATAATTTCGTAGGGGCCCTGTGTCCGAAGGGTGCGCCACGGCGCGGCCCCTACGGGTAAACACACTCGTGCCACAGCGGCAGTGCGGTAAAGTACAAGGCCAGGCCTATCCGCTCCTCCCCCATGGCCTGAAATGTCTCCCGGTAGGCCAGTAACTGGCTGCGATAGAGTTCCTGTTGCCGCGCGGCGAAGCCCTGCACGGTTTCATCCGGTCTCGGCGTGGCGCTCTTGTAGTCCACAATCCAGCGAACGCCGCCATCGATGAAGCTGCGGTCTATTACATATTCCCGCAGCCGCTGGTCGGCGCCGATACGGCTCAGCCGGTACTCACTTCGCGCCTGCTCACGCTGCGGTGACAACAGCCAGCGTCCGCGCTGGTCCGCCAATACCCCGAGCACCGCCTGTTCCACCCTGGCCAGGGACTGGTCGAGCGCCGCCGACTCCGGCAACCGGTCCTGTAGATATCGACGCCACCAACCGCGCCACTGAGAGGCTGCAAACGCAGCTTGCCGCGCCTCGCTCATGCCGGATAAGCGTTCCAGGCACAGGTGCACCAGCTTGCCCACCTCACGGGCGGCGACATCATCCAGAGGAGGTGGCGAGTGACCCGGCTCCTGTTTCGCGGTGGTATGCAGCGGAATATCCGCTTGCTGTATCTCCACCTGCGGCAGCACCATGCGGCGCAGCCCCGGACGGGCCGGAAGCGCAGCCGGCCCGGACCCGGCGCTGTCAATGGTTAGCGCGGCAGTGGAAAACTCGGCCCACAACCGGGACAACAGGCTTTGTCCACTTGGCGCTTTCCAGGATTGACTGTCCTCGCCACCTGCCACCTGGGCACTCAGAAACAGGCGCTTGACGGCCCGTGTACAACCCACGTACAAGAGCCGCGTGACTTCGTGCTCGCGGCGCAACTTCTGCTGTTGCCACAGCCAGTTGTAGACACTGTGCTCACCGCCACGGCCCCGGTCATCCGCCGCGAACAATGAGCCACTCTGCCCCTGTTCGCTGACAAAGTTGTTCCACAGCAACAGTTCGCGCCGATCTACCGCTGTTCTGCGTTCCAGTGCGGGTATGATCACCCAGTCGAATTCCAACCCTTTGGCCCGGTGCAGAGTCATCAATTGCAATTTGCAGTCCGGGTTTTCGGCCTTGCTGAACAGATGGCTCACCTCCTGCTCCAGCAAGGCGCTGCTGAAGGCTTGCCCGCGGACATCCCACTGTTCCAGCAGGTCGAAAAATTCTGCGGCATCCTGTTGCCGCTGTTCGCTGCCGGCCGCGGCCGGCCCGCCCAGACGCAGCCAGATGCGCTCCATCCACGGCCGTAACGGCAGGTGCTCGCGGCGGGCAAGGGCTTCATTGAGGATCTTGGTCAGGCGCCGCACCGCCCGCAGGCCCTCCTGACTGAGCCGCTCCAGGGCCGCCTGGTCATTGAGACAAGCCCAAACAGTGGCCTCGCCCCGCTCCCGCAGCAGACTGTGCAGGTCGGCCAGAGAGAGGCCGGCCCAGGGAGCCCTGAGCAAGGCCAGCCAGGCCACATCGTCAACCGGATTGTGCAGCGCCCGGCACAGGCTCACCAGGTCCATGATCGCCGGGGAGTCGCTGAGCGAATCGATATCCTGCGCCTGCCAGGGAATTTTCCGCCGCTTCAATTCCTGCACGATGGGCTGCAGGTGTCGGCGGGTACGCACCAGCACCGCAATGGAAGCGCACTGTTCATCCTGTAAGCCCTGTTCGATGATCTCCACTACGTGGCGGGCCTCGTCAAGCGGGGCATGTCCCGCTTCCCCGGCCGCGGCGGCCATGCTCACCGGCCGCGTTTGCCGGGCCGGATGATGCGCGCTGGAAGGTGTAAACTTCACCGCCGCCAGGTTCCTGTCATCGTGCTCGGGGAAGGCCTCCTGGAACACCCCACCCACCCAGTTCACCAGGCCAGCATCACTGCGAAAATTGGTTTGCAGCTTCACGTTGACCAACGCCAGCCCCTCGACACCTTCTCTCTGAATCCGCAGGAACAGGCTGACATCCGCATCTCGAAAACCGTAAATGGACTGCATGCCATCACCGACGATGAACAAGGTCTTCGGGTTTTGCGGATTCTGCTCATTGTCGCTGGCCCATCCGCGCACCAGGCTGCACAGCAGTTGATACTGCGCCACAGAGGTATCCTGAAACTCGTCCACCAGGATATGCTGCAGGCTGTAGTCCAGCTTTCCGGCCAGATCGGTGGGCTCGGCATCGTCACCCAGCGCCTCCCGCGCAGCCATGGCGGTTTGCGAGTGGTCCACCACCCCGTGCTGCTGGAATACCAGGGTCAACTGCGCCGCCGCCAATGGCAGCAGCCGGGCCAGGGACAGGAACAACTCCGATGCCTGTGAGTTTTCCCGCACCAGCGGCAAATATTCGAGCAATTGCAATTGCTCACGCAGACCGGGGACATTCGCCAATTCTTCCAACAGGCCGAGCATCCGCGCCTTCATGGCCTGGGCCGCCTCTCGCTGGGCTCCTTGGCCGGGCGGGAAGCCCTGGCCGACAGTTACTGTCCTGCGCCAGGTTCCAGCCTTGCTGAGCAACAGTGTGCGCAGCACCTGCCAGGCGCCGAGCTGGGCGGGCTCGATACCGGGCCAGGCGGGCAGCGGGTCCTGCTTCTGGTTGCCAAGGCTGTAGTTCAGACACTCCAGCAGGGTGGACCGGTATGGGTTGAGGCTCCGCTGCAACACCAGCAGGTTGTCGTGCAGAACAGCGCGAGCGCTATCGCGCAGCCGCTGCACCACTTCCTCCTCGCGGCGCTGACTGCCAAGGTGGGTGAGCAACTGCTCGCGCCGGGCCAGCATGCGCATCAATAATTCTTCAAGCTGCTGCCAGTTGTTGTCGAAGTGCAACAGCACCCTGGTCAAGTCGGGGGAAATCCAATGGCCTTCCAGCAATTCCAGCAAGGCCCTGACCGCCTGCCGATAGTAGATTTCGGCGTTATCCAGCGGCGCGGTGGGGCCGCCGAAGCTGGACAGAATCGGCATTTGCCGGGTCAGATACGCACACCAGGAATCGATGGTGCGGATATTCAGCCGGTTTGGTGATTCCAATAGCCGCCAATTCTGCTGCGCGTCTCTGGCCAGAACCCGCTCGGCCAGTTGCCTGGTAAGGGCGCCGTGCTCATCGCGAGTGGGGTCCAGCGCGGCAGCCTGTTGCAGAGCCCTGAGAATGCGAGTCCGCATTTCCGCTGCGGCCTTGCGGGTAAAGGTGATGGCCAGCACTTGTTCGGGTTCGCTCACCCGCGCCAGCACGCCGAGGTAACGCTGAATCAACAGGGCGGTCTTGCCGGAGCCTGCCGGAGCCGTTACACAAAAGGATTGCAGCGGGTCCAGGGCGTGCAGACGCTGCTCCCGATCGGCCAGTTCAGACATCGCCCGCCGTTTCCTGTTCGCCGATGCGGCACAGGGCTTGCAGCCCGCACCAGGTGCAACTTACCCTGGGGTCCGGAGGGTCCACCGCGGCGTTACCGTCCACAAAAGCCTGGGCCAGATTTTCCAGCACTGACTGCCAGCGCCGCTGCATGTCCTCCCAACTGTGGATATCCGCATCCTTCACACGGCGGAAATCGTCACTGATGCCGTCCCCTTCCGGGCTGGCCGATAATCCCTTGTAGACAGGCTCATCACCCCGCACCAGGGCAAAACTGGCCCCGCTGCAATCGGTTCCGGTTGCGCAGGCGTACATCGGCAGTTGCGGTTGCCGCGGCCGTTCCCCAAACCAGTAACCGATCTCGGCATTACCGGATTTGTAATCCACTACCAGTAACTTGCCGCCGGCCAGTTGGTCGACCCTGTCGAGACGCAATTTGAGTTGCAGCTTGCCGATTTTGATCTCTCGCCTTGCCTCCCTGGCCACTACCTCGAATTCACTGCGTTTCAACTCTACCTGTAACCATTGCGCCAACAGTCCTTGCAGCCGCTCTCTCTCCAGTTGCAGCATGGCCCGGTCAGCGTCGCCGCGCCCGCGCGCCCGAGGCATAGCCCGGCCCGGTTTGGAACGCTGTCGCGGTTTGTTGAAATCCTTGATGGCGCTGTTCACTGCCTCGGCGATCATATCCGGGTGCTGTTCGATAGTGGCGGCAAGTTGCCGGCTGTTTTGCAAACGGCCCCACAAGTGCTCCAGGGCGCGGTGCAGTAACAGGCCCCGTTCCGCCGCACTCAGCCCCTCGCCAAGTTCCGGCAGAGCCTGAACCTGTAGACGCTGCCGGGCGAAGGCGCGAAAACCGCACAGCGACTGATCCTCCAGCACACTACTGCGCACCTGCTTCAGTTCCCGCTTGCTGGCCTGCGGAGCCATCTGGTCCTCCAGCAGCCGAATTTCCGCCGCGCCGGCGGCCCGCCAGCGCTCACTGGTCCAGGATTTTGCCGCCGGCGCAGCCCGGTCGAGCCCGACAAAATCAGCCAGCAAGGTGCTGGGCCCCTGCTCTGCGTCATCCTTCAGTTCCGCATAACTGGCCACCAGGGTTCGGCAGGAGCCCCGGAAGCGTTCCAGCATGCGAGTGGAAAACTCGATTTGCCGATCGTTGTCCGCATTGGGCAGACCGGCCTGGCGCTGCAAGCTGACCGGGATGAACGGATTGGGCTCGGGACGGGGCGGCCACTGGTTGCTGTCGGCGCCGCAAATCCAAAGCTGGTCGAATTCCAGGCCGGCTGCATCCAGGAAACCCAGTACTTGCAGGGAGCTGTTGGCGGTCTGAACCTGAAACCGGGTGTCCAGGCAGACCTCTTTTAACAGTTGTACTGCGCCGGAAAATGACAGGGGCCGGCTCACCTTGTCCAGGCCGGAAAAAATATCCAGCGTTTTTTGCCAGCGTTCGTGGATCTGGTACTCGGTTGAATTCAGGGTTTGCTCACCCGGCCAGCCTAACTGCCGCAAGCACCATGGCAGGCGTTTGGCCCACTCGGACGGCAGGTGCTCCCGCCGCAATTCCCGTTCCCGTTCCAGCACCCGCAGGGCTTTGCCCAGGGACTGCCGACTGCTGTACCTGCGCAATTCCCCGATATTCAACAAACTGCGCCCTCGCCGATAGATTGAACGCAGCATCAGGGCTTCCTCGTCCGGCTCGGCGGAACCGCGGTAACGGCTCTGCAGCAGCGGCGCCAACTGGTCAACTTCCGTGTCACCCTCCAGCAGTGACAGCAAGGCCAGCGCCGTGCCTATCATCGGTGTAGCACCGAGGGAAACGCCGGCGGAGAAGTTTACCGGCAGTTCCACCCACGGTTCGGCCTCTGGTTGCAGGCGTTCACGCAGCAGCCGTTCGAGGCGTGGACGCCAGGCGGCGACGTCGTTCATCAGGATGGCAATGCGCTGCCGCGGATGTTGCGCCAGTTGCGCGCAGGCCCAGTCCGCCGCGCTGGCCAACTCATCTTCCCAATTGCCGCAGGGTTGCAGCAGGCACTGCGCAGCGAGCCGTGGATTGCTGTGTTCCACCAGTTCCGCCGCCTGCAATGCAAGAGCCTCTCGCGGCAAGGGCGGCAGTTGGTCGAATTCCACCAGCACCAGCGTTTGCTGCGGACATTGCCCGGCCCAGCGCAGCAGTTCCTGCTCCGGCACGGAACAGTCGTGCTCCCCGCAGTATTTTTCGAAACGCTGCGCCCACTGCACAAACAACTCGGCGTCCGTTGCGTATTGAAAATGCCGGGCGGCTGGTCCATCCCGCCAGTCGAGTTGCCAGGACAACAGTTGTTGATACGCTGTCAGCGCCAGCCGGGCCGCGCTACGCGGCTGCAGCAAGTCGCCGGAATCCGGGGTTTCGCGAACGCAGCGCTCCCACAGTTCCAGTTGTTCGCTATCGTTGAGAACCTGCTTTTCAGCCTCGCACCAGGGATTGAGTTGTTGTTCACAGTGCTGCCACCACTGGGACAGGGAATACACCGCCGGCGTCTCCCAGCTCTGCACCCCTTGCTGCTGAAGATATCTGCCCCAGGCGTACTTGATGTGGCCCGCCAGGCGCTGGTTCGGCGTTATCAGCGGCGTCCGCTGTTCCAGCCAGGGCAACAGGTTCTCGATGTTGTAGAAGACAGGGGGAGCATTCACGGCCTGGTATTCTATCTTTAGTGTTTTCTATAGAATAGCCCGCCCGTCAGAGCCAACCAATGGAAAGAATACGGCGCAATGAGCCTACCAGCACTCGACAACCTCAATGTGAAGCGGCAGGAAGTACTGATTACGCCCGCCGACCTGAAGCAGGAGCTACCGATTTCTGCTGCAGCGGCACAGTGCCTGCAAGCCGGCCGCCGCACCATATACGACATTCTCGAACGCAGGGATCATCGCCTGTATATCGTGGTGGGCCCCTGCTCCATTCACGACCCGGAAGCGGCGCTGGACTACGCCCGGCGACTCAGGGAACTGGCCGACGAGTTGTCCGATACGCTGTTTTTGGTGATGCGGGTGTACTTTGAGAAACCCCGCACCACTACCGGCTGGAAAGGTTTGATTAATGATCCGCAGATGGACGATTCCTTTCGGATTCAGGAAGGCCTGCACGTTGGACGCCGTCTGCTACTGGATATTCTCGAACTGGGCCTGCCCACCGCGACCGAGGCCCTGGACCCGATTTCTCCCCAGTACCTGCAGGACGGAATCTGCTGGTCGGCGATCGGGGCCAGAACCACGGAGTCCCAGACCCACCGGGAAATCGCCAGTGGTCTTTCCTGCGCCGTGGGTTTCAAGAATGGCACCGACGGCAGCCTGGATGTCGCTGTAAACGCCCTGCATGCCGCCTCCACGCCGCATCGTTTTCTGGGTATCAATCACCAGGGCCAGGTTTCGGTCATCACCACCAAGGGCAACCCCAATGGTCATATCGTGCTGCGTGGCGGCAGCGCAGGCCCCAATTACGACTCGGTGCACGTCAAGCTCTGCGAGAATGCCCTGGAGCAGGCAGGTCTGCCCCTGAACATCATGGTCGACTGCTCCCATGCCAATTCCGACAAGAATCCTGAGCTGCAACCGCTGGTCATGGAAAACGTAGGCCACCAGGTACTGGAGGGGAGCTGTTCCCTGATTGGGCTCATGCTCGAAAGCAATATCGGCAGTGGCCGGCAGGCGATACCGGAGGATCTGTCGCAATTGAAATACGGAGTCTCGGTGACCGATGGTTGCCTGGATTGGGAGAATACCGCCGCTTCCCTGCGTCAACTCCGCGCCATGCTCAGGGATATCCTGCCCGCACGCACTCAGTACGCATAAGGCGCCGGCGCCCCCAGGGCGCACGGACGGAAAGACGCTGAAGGTATAGTCGGACATAGGCGCTCGTCATGGCGCATCCTTCGGGCACGGGGCCAGCCGCCGGTCATCCTGGAGTTGGCGGTTGGCGGTTGGCGGGCCGCACGTGTGCGGCCCCTACGGGAAAAACGACATTGTAGGCTCCGGGCAAGACAGGCTATGATATTACTGCCTGTAGGTGTTGCAACAAACAATGGCGGTAACGGTGATTTAGCACTGAATGAAATGGAGATCAGGATATTGTGAAAACAATTGCAACAATTAACTTTAAAGGTGGCGTTGGCAAGACGACAGTCACTTGGTGCTTGGGCGATATACTTTCGACATTCGGTAAGTCAAATGTACTTCTTTTTGACCTCGATGCGCAAATGTCGCTTACACAGGCCATAGCACTTGATGCCGATGGCGCATCCTCGGGAAAATTTGATAAATGGTACGACAAGAGCATCAGTAACAAGAGAAATATTTTCTCCGTTCTGCACCGATATTTAGAAGATGACCTGACGAATTTCCACCCGGATAATGGATTTGTCTACAGGTTAAAGAGTAACTATCACTTCGTTCCTTCGACCGAGCAACTGTATTGGCTAGAACTTGAAACTCCAGACCCCGGAAAAGGAAAATTTTTTGTAAAAAACCTTTTGGGTCGAATTCAGAATTCTGCAAGCCTGCCAAAATATGAATACGTTCTATTTGATTGTCCGCCGTCATTTACGATTTTATCGTATAGCGTTCTTACATGTTGCGATCTTATTCTAATTCCGTTCAATCCGGATTTCTTTGCCGCGAAAGGCGTAGGTTTGTTGATTGCTGGCCTGCGACATCGAATACAGCCCCACCCCTTGCCCGCTCTGGGAATATTCGCAAATCGAGTACGAACATATGCCGGACGGCCTACCCAGGCGGCCCAAGCCTGGATAAATGATGTTGAGGAGGCATGTAAACAGGCCAGTATGCAGAATAACGTTGATGTCAGCTTTATGGACACCTGGATTCCTGATCGAGCTTCTCTACGTGATGCGATAACGAATCGGATTACACCTGCCGAACTTGAGCATGACTTTAAATCGCTTTGGTCCGAAACGAAGAATATGTTATGAATATTGATAAAAAGACATACGCTGAGAATCAAGATGAATTGGAGATACTTTCTCTTGAACTATTGGAGATCAAGGGCGTTCTGCGTGAACTGTCCCAGCAAATATTACGGATCGAAAGACGCGTAAGGGCAGTATTGCCTGCCCCTGAAAAGTCGCAGAAGTCGAATCAACACCAACGCCTTGATGAGAGCGCCGCACATCGTACCATTACACGCTTAACGGAATGCGCCAAAAGTGGGAAGCAAATCGAAAACGAACTTCGAAATATGACGGTCAAGGGTCAACTCGCGATTATGGCCAGGGAGTTGGGAATGACAAATACGAAGTTACCCCCGAAGGATGACCTCATTCGTCGAATCTCGACTCGAATTCGTCAAAGTGCGTCCGTCGTAAGCGGTATTCAAGGGGGGGTAAGAGAAGAAAACGAAAGTAACGAGTATGTAGAATAAACTGGGTAATTATGGATTGCCCATGAAGTCTTATCTTATCGTCAGCTATTACTTACCTCTCTTTCCCTAACCCGTACATAGATTCTATTTTCTATAGTGCAGATTAGGGGTAAATGCAGTCAACAAGGAATAAATTATGGCAGAGACAGAAATAGAAAAAGAAAAATTGTATGCAGTGTTTGCTGAAGCAAAAGGACACCAGAAGCCATTGATCCAAGTCGAACTCACATTCCCTCGTCTAGTCGACGATATCATCGTCCCCTATCAAACCGGTGAGTCGTTCTTTATTGATGGGGCACCACTAACTTCTGAGAGTATTAACCGCATCAAGGTTCTAAAACTCACCACGAGCTTCAGTGTTGCCAAACATCGTTTTGATCGCACGCTAACCAGAGGGCGTCCTCAGGAGATGAAAATTCTAGGTGATCAATACTCAACTCGGCTCGAACACATTATGAGGCAGAACGCCGAAGATGTAACATCACAGGTATTAAAGGCCATTAACCAAGAAATTATGCCTTCGATCAAGGAGTACCTTCCAAAGCGTGATGAACTCATTTCTGCTGCTACTAAGATATTCATCGAAAGTATTAAGGCATTGGGAAGCTAACAAGTTGTTAAAACAGGATAATCTTAAGAGCGATCTGTCTGTAAAATCGCTAATTAAGGGTAACACGGTGCTATGGCGGCGAAAATCAAAAGAGGGTGAAAATGACTGAACTCAATTTCAAGGGCAAGGAATTTGTCTATAACCACCACCTCGCCGTACCCTTTCGCCCACTGGTTCCACACGAAGAAAAAGGAATAGGTCCGGTCGCTCTTGACAGTAATCTGATCATACAAGGTGATAACTTGCATGCGCTGAAGGCGCTGTTACCACTCTACGCAGGCAAGGTGGACTGCATCTTCATCGACCCGCCCTACAACACCGGCAATGAAAGCTGGTCCTATAACGACAACGTCAATGCGCCGATGATTAAGGAGTGGCTGGATTCGAACCCGGTTGGTATCGAAGACGGACTTCGTCATGACAAATGGTGCGCCATGATGTGGCCGAGGTTGAGGCTTCTGCGCGAGCTTCTATCAGATGGGGGCAGCTTTTGGATGATGTTGGACGAACACGAAATCCATCGTGGCCGTTCAATTCTAGACGAAGTTTTTAGTGCCCAGAATTTTGTGGGTACCATCATCTGGCACAAAAACTATGCCCCCAAAGCTACTGTTCAATATTTTTCGTCTGATCATGATTACTTGATGGTCTATGCTAAAGACAAAAACAACTGGAAACCAAACCTACTAAAGCGAACAGATAGTCAGGACGAGGTGTATAGAAACCTGGATAACGACCCCAGAGGACGCTGGAGACCAAACAATCTTGCAGCCAGGAATTTTTATAGCAAGGGAACCTATTCAATCACCTGTCCAGGTGGGCGCACAATAGATGGACCTCCTCCGGGTTCGTATTGGCGTGTGTCAGAGGATAAATTTCAAGAACTTGATCGGGACGGCAGAATTTGGTGGGGCGAAGATGGCAATAATGTTCCAGCTCCCAAAATTTTCTTGTCGGAGGTTAGGGAAGGCCGCGTCGCACAGACCCTTTGGCATTGGTCGGAAGTAGGACATACACAGGAAGCAAAACGAGAAGTCCTGGAGATTTTCTCTGAAGCGGGCAGCGAGATTTTCCTTACGCCAAAACCAAAGCGTCTAGTCGAGAAAATAGTAGAACTTGCGCTTGGACCTGAACAATTGATCCTTGATTCCTTTTCTGGCTCGGGTACTACCGCCCACGCTGTTCTCGAAGCCAATAAGCAAGATGGAGGCAATCGCCGTTTTATTCTCGTGGAGATGGAAGATTATGCGGACCGACTGACGGCAGAGCGGGTACGCCGGGTCATCAACGGCTATGACTTCAAGGGCTGCCAACGAACCGAGCTTTTACGTGACAGAATTACCTGGACAAAATTGCGCAATGCCGACCGGCTGACAAAACAAGTTGAAGCACTCGAAAACCTGTATGGTCACGAGTACGACCGAATCAAGAAAGAAGTTAAGGACGGTGAACTCATCGTTACCGGTGAGAAGGCTGTGGCGGAAAGGGCAGAGGGGCTTGGCGGCGCCTTCACCTATTGCACCCTTGGCGACCCGGTGGAGTTAGACAAGGTGCTGAACGGCGAGGCGCTTCCCTCCTATACCGGTATCGGCTCGGCCTTGTTCCACATGGCTACCTATCGAGCACTCGACCCTGCGGCAGTGCGCGAGAACGACTTCTATCTGGGCGCAACCGAACACGAGCATGTCTGGCTGGTCTACCGGCCTGATCTGGAATGGCTGAAGTCACCTGAGGCCGCGCTTACCCTGAGCAGGGCCAGGATATTCGCCGCAGCCGCACCGGACAAGCGGCACCTTGTCTTTGCTCCTGCGCGCTATGTAAGCCAAAAAATGCTTGCCGAAGAAAACATCCCGGTTGAATTCGTACCACTGCCCTTTGCGCTCTATCGCATAGATCGGAGTTGATCGCGTGTTTCGCCAACTCGGTTATCAAGAAGACACAACGAACACCCTGGAGACCTATCTTGATCTTCTGAAGGACAAGAAGGCCCAGTCGGATAGAATCGCCGCGCTTGCCGTAGACAATCCCGAAGTTGGTCTTGCCGTCCCCGACTTCACAAGGGAGACATGGGACTTTCTGAAAAACGCAGGCAAACTCCCAACGTCCCGCGCCGCCATTCCATTTTCTCCGCGCCTGGACGGATGTGAGCGGCCAGTACCGAACACTGTATTGAAGGTGCCGACGGGCGGTGGCAAAACCTGGCTCGCGGTTTCCGCCGTCTCCCGGATTTTGGGGCGCTATCTCGACAGCAACACCGGTTTCATTCTCTGGATTGTACCGAACGAGGCGATCTACACCCAAACCCTGAAACGCCTGAAAGACCTCCAACACCCCTACAGGCAGGCCCTTGATCGTTCCGCTGCTGGCCGTGTCCGGATCATGGAGAAAGCTGAGCGGCTTGATGCCCGTGACGTGGAGACACACCTCTGCATCATGCTGTTGATGTTGCAATCGGCGAACCGTGAAACCCAGGAGTCGCTGAAGATGTTTCAGGACCGGGGCGATGTGCATGGATTCTTTCCCCCCGAAGGTGAGCAACAAGCGCACCGGGCGGCGCTTGACAGTACACCCAATCTCTCCGCCTATGACGGCATGCTCACGATGGTCAAGGACTCGTTAGGCAATGCCCTGCGAATCATTCGGCCCGTTGTGGTGCTGGACGAAGGCCACCGTGCGATTTCCAACCTCGCCTTTCGTACCCTGTATGGGTTCAATCCCAGCTTCGTGCTGGAGTTAACAGCAACACCACAGGATGTTCAACCGCGAGGCGGCAGGAATCCACGCGAAGGGCGTTACGCCAACGTTCTTGTCGAAGTCACGGGGCGCCAACTGGACCGGGAGGGAATGATCAAGATGCCTCTCAACCTTGATCCCCGGCAGGGCAATGACTGGAAGGCAACACTTAACACCGCCGTGGGTAAACTCAGCGGCCTGGACCGGAAAGCCCGCAAGTTGCAGGCTGATACGGGACGGTATATTCGACCGATCATGCTGATTCAGGTGGAGCGCACTGGAGCCGATCAACGGGATGGCGGCCACATTCATGCTGACGATGTAAAGGATTGGCTGCTTACAGCAGGCTTTGATGAAGCGGAGGTCGCCATCAAGACCGCAGAACGGAACGACCTGCGGCAGCCGGAAAATCAGGATCTGTTATCTCCTGCGAACCGTGTTCGCGTCATTATTACCAAACAGGCGCTTCAGGAGGGCTGGGACTGTCCCTTCGCCTATGTACTTTGTGCGCTGGCCGCGAACTCCAACCTGAAGGCCATGACTCAACTTGTCGGGCGCATTCTCCGCCAGGTTGGAGCGATCAAGACCGAAGTCCCGGAACTCGACGAATGCCATGTCATCACGCATCGCGCCGACACAGCAAAAGTTGTGGAAGCCATCAAGGATGGTCTAGAAAGAGATGGCCTTGGCGATCTGGTTTTGCAGATTTCCCAGGCTGATACTTCCGGCCAGGCTAATGTAGAGCGCAAGGTCAACCGGCGGCCGACATTTGCTTCAACCGAGATTTACCTGCCGAAGGTCATGATTGTGGATGGTGGTAAAGGGCGTGAACTGGACTACGAAACCGACATACTTTCCGGCATCGACTGGCGCGGCTTCGACCCGAAAGAGATTGCACAGAACATACCCGAGAATGTTCAGACAGCGGAGAGCCAGTTGCAGCGAATCAAATTGGCAGATAACGGCGACGAACTATTCATCGGCGAGACCATTGCCGAAAATTCCGAAATGCTCGCCTTCGACCCTTCCCATGCCGTTCGGATGATATCCGACATTGTGCCCAATCCATTCGTCGGGCGTGAGATCATCGGCAGGCTTTTGACCGCAGCACGTCGGGGCTTCGACGAATCGGAGCTTGGCAAGCTCTCCAGCCTGATTGTCGAAGAACTGCGCAAAGGGCTGGAAAGCGAAAAATCTGCACGGGCCGAGGAGTTGTTCAAGGCCGCGGTGACTGCGGGATGCATCCAGTTTCGTTTGCGCCTCGACAATGGCAATTGGCGAATGCCATTCACTATGGAAACTCTTGAGCCTGAAAACGCTCGGCAAGTTGTCGGTAAGACTGGCGGTCCGCTGGAGAAGAGCCTGTTTTCACCAGTCTATGAAAACGACATGAACAGTGAAGAACGAGAGGTTGCCGTTTACCTGGACGGAGAAAAGGCGCTATCCTGGTGGCATCGAAATGTTGCGCGAACACAATACGGGATTCAGGGCTGGAAGAGAGCAAAAATTTACCCGGATTTCATTTTCGCGGTACAGGGTAATGGCAAAACCAAGCGGATTACCGCACTGGAAACCAAGGGCGACCAACTCGATAACCTCGACACGGCTTACAAGCGCGATGTCCTCAGCTTCCTTTCGAATCATTTTTCCTGGGATGACTACACCCCGGCAGGTGAGTTGGAACTTGTCCAGAAAAATGGCGAGACCGTGCAATGTGCGCTCATCCTGATGAGTGAATGGAGATCGAAATTACCGGACTACTTGTGACCGTAGGGCTATTTCACGGATTGGATATCCCGCACTCCATCGAGTTGCGACTCAGCGATAGTAGGCGCTACTGCGGTCCGTGTGGTCGGTGATATCCCGCACTCCGGCAAGTTGCGGCAGTTGTTCCATCAGGGTTTTCTCAACCCCGCCCTTGAGTGTGGCGTCCACCATGCCACAGCCCTGGCAGCCTCCACCGAACTGTAGCACCGCGAACTGGTCCTCGGTCACTTCCATCAGCGACACTTCACCGCCATGGGCGGCCAGGGCCGGATTGATTTCGTTGTAGAGAAGGTAGTTGATGCGGTCTTCAATGGGGCTGTCTTCATCGAGACGCGGCATTTTCGAGTTGGGCGCCTTGATGGTCAATTGCCCGCCCATACGGTCCTTGGCGTAATCGACCACGGCGTCCTGCAAAAACGGTATGCTGCGCGCCTCGAACCAGGCATTGAATTTGGCGTATTCGGTTTTCTCGTCATCATCCCGCACATCCCCTTCCCGGGCATAGGCGATGCAGGTTTCCGCCCGCGGTGTGCCGGGCTGATTGATGAACACCCGCACCCCCTGGGCATCCTGCCCGGAAAGCAGATCCGCCAGGTATTCCTGGGCCGACTCGGTAATGGTAATTCCGCTGGTATCCATGTGCACACCTTTCTACCAAACTAACGGCCCATTTTACGCCAAGGCAGCGAAAAAGGCGACACGAAAAAGGCGATTCCCAGTATTAATTCTCTATAGCGAATAAGCCAAAGTTCTGCGCTTTTATTACACCGCAAGCGTCGACTGAAAAGCCGGGGCGCTGTCGTCATTGATCAAGGTATACCCCATCGCTTCGTACCCTTTGCACCGCCGCTGAAACATGCGCTGCAACATAGGCAATACGCTGTCTACATAATCATAAATAGCCACCTTGTCCTTGCTAACGGCGGCCCTGTGAATACGGCCGGCATATTGGGCCAGCGATCCCTTCCAGGAAATTGGCAAAGCCAGGAATAATGTATCCAACCTTGGCAGGTCAAAGCCTTCGCCAATGTATTTTCCTGTGGCGATCAGTATTTGCGCGTTTTTCGCTTTTTCCATCACTTGCTCTCGCTCTTTGGTCCGCATGGCGCCTCGCAGAACAACGGTTTCGTACCCTTTATCGGTAAGCATTCGACTCAAGACCTCAGCATGCTCTCTGCGTTCAGTCAGCACCAACGGATTGGCGCCTTTTTCAACCTGCGCACAAATATCTTCCACGATCATGCTATTCCGGCCTTCAGACTCCATTAGCCAACGATAAACATCCGCTATATGTGGTTTGGCTTCGTCAGAGACCAAGAGCCCAGGCAACGTACCCAAAACAGGCCGAATGTATACTCGTTGTTCAAATTGTGTCAGTTTATTCGCTTTAACCTGGTGGCGAATGGGGCCGGCCTGCATAAAGATAATCGGTTGGTGGCCGTCCTGGCGCTCAGGCGTTGCTGTCAGCCCCAGAACATACCGGGCTCGCACCTCCGACAACAAGCGGTCGTAATTTGGCGCTGAGATATGATGACATTCATCAATTATGACCTGCCCATAATCCAGTAATAGAGGATCAAAACTATTATCTTTTCGCTTAAGAAGGCTTTGGTAGGTAGCAATATCGATACAGCCCGTCGGTTTTCGTTTACCACCACCAACCACACCAATATCAACGCCCCCCAGAAAAGCCAACAAACGCTCTTTCCATTGATCAACTAGCTGGCGAGTATGGGTTAATATCAGGGTGTTCACTCTGCGCTTGGCAATAACACCTATAGCGGTCACTGTTTTACCAAACGCCGTTGGCGCATGCAAAATTCCGACATCATGAGCCGTTAGCTTTTTCACCGCGTTTTTTTGATCACCCCGCAGTTCACCCAAGAACCGAATACCCTTCAACTTATTACCAGTTTCTCGTTTATCATCGATATCAACTGCAATATCCTGCTCCCCAAGTAGCTGGGTGATATCGTCCAGACAGCCCCGGGGAATCACGAGGTAATCCTGCTCGACCCGCGCAAGACTGATGTATCGGGGGATGCCGTGCGTACTGAAACGCATGGCTTGTGTTTTAAAAAAGACCGGATTAGCAAAACTGGCCTGTCGCTTTAATCGCGCCAGCAGTTTTGAGGGTAATGCATTGACCGGAATGAATATTTGGTTAGCCAATACAATTTTTAACCGGGCTGGACAATCGTCAATCTTGGTTCGAGCAATGGGAACACCTTGCTCCCAAGGTTTCGTAGCTGGTTCAGGCGAATCATCATCAAATGCTTGTAAAAGGCTGTGTAACTCACTTAAAGGTAGCTGCTCCAGGCCACTGAGAAATTGCCATTGATCCGGGTAAGCTATTAACTCCTGATTCACAAATACAGAGTTTCCATACCGGCGAGGCTGGTATTGCAGAGGCAACGCAATTAAATTACCAAAGCCACCACTTGGCAATGAATCCTGATTTGGAAATATACGATCATAAGAATCGAACGATAATCCCGGATAATGTTCCATAGCACGGTCAAGCAAGCCAAACCCCAAGCAACGTGCCTCCCTAGCCAGAACTTTATTATCAAAGAATATCCAGATATGCGCACCGTTACCTGATCTGGAACGTTCAATTGCATGCGGAATACTGTGATTAATACAAACTTGAGCGAATGCTTTGGCAGCCTGTTGCCAATCCGACTTATCGAAATCTACTACCAAAAGCTGGCAGGTATCGTCTCGCATAAGCGGGTAAAGCCCAACGGTTTGAACACCAGAAAGGTGATCGTAAATAGTCTTTGGCCCTAATGGTTTAAAGGCTTTATTAGTGCAATCACTACATTTAATTTTGGGTTTATTGCATAGGCCAGATTGCCATTCATTATGACAGGCAACGGCGTAACCACTTTTTCCTGCACTATTCTCCCAGCGGAACGCGTGAATATCGTCCCTGCCTTTAAAGAACTTCTGGAATAACACCACCTTATCACCGGGTGACAGCGTAGACGAAGTGGCAATAAAATTGGCAGAGACCGACTCAAGTTCCGCCTTACGGGAAAGGAGTTGGGACTGTTCATATTCAAGCGCTTGAAGTCGTTGATTAATCTTATCGATTTCGTGGCTGGCATTGATAAGTTTATCAGTAGTCACATTGAAACCAGCTTTTTGATAAACAAAACAAATTCAAACTATTGGTCGATTATAAATGGAGAGCGGGCAACATAGCCTTATGTAGGACGCGGAATATTTCCACTCCCTTATCGGTAGGCGCGTAAAAAACACTATGGGAACCGACAGAATAATGAAAATAGTGGTTAACATCTGGGTCGAAACGTGCCCCCAACTTGGGATTATCCGCCAGAATTTTGAATGCCCGCTCAATGTCATACAGATACTGCTCTGCACGAGCAAAACCGAAATGTTCTACGCTGTAATCAAAAATATCTTCGAGATCACTGTCCGCCCGCTCATGAACAAAGAAAGACGGACAATCAGGCATTGTGCTTTTTTTTCATCCGTTCAACAAAGCTGTCAGCATTCCAATCATCGATGACCGGGCTGTCTTCGCCCTCTTTAACCAGCCGGCGCAACTGGACCAGCTTTGATGTTGCATTTTGTTCCTGGAGTAAACGTATTCCAGCTCGAATAACTTCACTCTGATTGGCAAAGTCGCCAGATTCGACCAGCTTGTCGATAAACCCACTTTGTTCTTCAGTAAGCCTGAAAGTAATACTGCTTGTCATTGCGTTATGCACACCATATTTGTAAGTATATGTCTTACGAAAATATAGAGGAAAACGGGCAAATTTGCAAACGTTTCCCGCACGTCGCATTTACGCTGTAGGTTTTTTAACCCGCACAGTCCGAGTTACGGCCATCGTCTCCACCGTCCGCCTGGCTGTCGATGATGGTGTAGCCACAAAAACAGATGCGGCTGCACTGGGCGCCGCCATCGCGAATCTGGAAGCCCGGCTAACCCGATTGGTGCTCCTGACGTCCGGGGCAACCATCGCGGCCCTGGTTGCATTGCTCAAGCTGTAGCCATGGAGATGTTGCAATCCGCACCTCCCCTCCTCCGCACCAATGCAAGTGAGACACTCGTTCTGATGTAATTACGGCCGCTGAGAGTTGCGGGCTAGCGGCGCAGGCTGTGAAACTTCTCCACCCATTTCAGCAATCCTTCAGGGGCATGATTCTTGCGCCAGGCGCTGGCCGCGAATTTGTTCGCTTCGGTTAAGGTCGGATAAACGTGGATGGTGCCCATGATTTTTTTCAGCCCGAGATTCCACTTCATCGCGGTGATGAACTCCGCGATGAGATCGCCGGCATGGTGGCCGACAATGGTGACGCCAAGTATGCGGTCCTTGCCGGGCGGGGTTAGCACCTTGATGAAACCCTGGCCCTCCTCATCGGCCAGGGCGCGGTCCAGGTCGCCAAGCTGATAGCGAGTGACCTCTACCGGGATACCCTGGCGCTCCGCATCCTGTTCATTCAGCCCGACCCTGGCCACCTCGGGGTCCGTGAACGTGGTCCAGGGAATTACCGAATAATCCACCTTGAACTGCTTGAAGGGGCTGAACAGCGCGTTGACGGACGCGTACCAGGCCTGGTGGGAGGCGGTATGGGTAAATTGGAATGGGCCCGCCACGTCGCCGCAGGCGAAAATGGTGGGCACGCTGCTGCGCAGGTACTGGTCAACCTCCACCGTACCCCGCTCGCCCAGGGCCACGCCGACCTCCTCCAGGCCAAGCCCGCTGGTATTCGGCCTGCGGCCCACCGCCACCAGGATGGCGTCGAACGGCGCTGTAACCTCCTCGTCTTTCTCGTTTCTGCAAATCAGTGCGTGGGCGCCGCCCGCGGATTCCACCCGCAGGGCCAGGTGGTTGGTAAGCAGGCGGATACCTTCGGCGGCGAACCGGTCCTGCATGAAGGCGATCACGTCGGCATCTTCACGCATCAGCAGATGGGAATACTGCTCGACCATGGTCACCTCGGCGCCGAACCTTGAAAAGGCCTGGGCCATTTCACAGCCAATGGGGCCGCCTCCCAGGACCACGAAACGGCTCGGCAAACTGCGCAGTTCCCAGATTGTGTCGGAGGTGTAGTAGTTGGCTTCGGCAAGGCCGGGAATGGGAGGTACGAAAGGAGACCCGCCGGTCGCGATGATGATGTTGCGCGTGGTGATGTTGCGGTCATTCACCCGCACACTCCATGGAGAGGTGATCGTCGCGTCACCCATGATGCAATCCACACCCAGTTCCGTGTAACGCTCGACAGAGTCATGCGGCTCAATCAGCTTGATGATGCGTTGCACCCGCTCCATTATCTCGGCAAAGTCGAACTCCGCTGATGCGCTTTTGAAGCCGTAGTCCCGGGCCCTGGCTATGTATGACAGCATTTTGGCCGAGCGCAGCAGGGACTTGCTGGGAACACAACCCGTATTCAGACAGTCTCCCCCCATGAGATGCCGCTCGATCAGGATGACCCTGGCCTTGACCGTGGCGGCGATCAGGGCGCTGACCAGGCCACCGGAACCGGCGCCGATGACCACCAGGTTGGTATCGAAGCTGCGGGGTTTGCGGAAGCGGCGCAATACTTTGCGCGACTGCAACCGGGCCAGTATTTTTCTGGCGATCAGAGGAAACAGCCCCAGCAGCGTGAACGAGATGATCAGGGCCGGAGACAGGATGCCGCTCAGGCTCAGGGAGTCGATTTGACCAAGTTCCGCCCCGGCGTTCACGTAGACAACCGTGCCCAGAAGCATGCCGAGTTGACTCACCCAGTAGAAAGTCCAGGTGCGCAAGGGTGTCACCGCCATCGCCAGATTTACGGCGAAGAACGGAAACGCCGGCACCAGCCGCAAAGCAAACAGATAAAATGCGCCGTCCTTCTCAATACCCCGGTCGATGGCTGCCAGGGCGCGCTCAAAGCGAGTACGCACGGCATCGCGAAACAGGTAGCGGGCGATAACGAACGCCAGGGTGGCGCCGAGGGAACTGGCGAAGGAGACGATGATCACGCCCCCGGCCAGACCGAACAGAGCGCCGGCGACGAGTGTGAGCAACGCGGCCCCCGGCAGCGACAACCCGGTAATCACTACGTATGCCGTGAAGAAGGCGATAACCGCCGCCCAGGGACGCTGGTCCTGGAAAGCCTCGAGGGCCTCTCTCTGCTGCGCCAGATACTCAATGGACACAAACCGATGCAGCCCAAGCGCGAAAAACAGCGCAATCAGACTTGCGACAACGATCAATACAAGGGTCCGATTGGTTTTCACGGCATCTGTACTCCAGGTAGATCAGGGGTCAGGAAAAGTACGCTCAAATACAACTACAGGTGGACGTTGTATCTGAGTAACGACTCGCCCCCCCCTGCTCCGTCCGGGGTTGGGAACTGATGCGCCGACAGGCGGGTGCGTAGTGGCTCGGCTCGCGCAATGTTTAGATTTGGCGGTTTGGCTCCCCGGATGAGCGGGCGGAGCATGCGCCGTCCCTTCTACTTGTGGGGGCGTGAGTAATTTCATATCTGACCCGTATGGCGCTCACTTAAGCCTAAGTTTTATGAATTGACAAGATAAAAGATCGTCGCAATACGATATTTCATTACAACAATCAGCACAGGAACTCCAATCTATATCAAAATATTTTGATATAGATTGGATATTAGGCTAGGATGGGCGACTTTTTAAACCCTTACCGACAGGAGTAGCAGCCATTTCTCCCCCAACTGCCCTGACCAATGCGCTGCAGCAGCGAATCCTTGTGATCGACGGCGCCATGGGCACCTTGATCCAGGATCATGGCTTGTTGGAGGATGACTATCGCGCTGAGCGCTTTCACGGCCACCAGGGTCAGCTCAAGGGCAACCATGACCTGCTCTGCCTGACCCGCCCCGAATTGATCAGCGGCATACACCGAAACTACCTCGATGCCGGGGCGGACATCATCTGCACCAACAGTTTCAATGCCACCGCCCTGGCCCAGTCGGACTATGACCTGGCCGGGCTGGTCCCCGAAATCAATCGCGCAGCGGTGCGCCTGGCCCGCGCCGCCGCGGATGCGAAAACCACCGAGACCCCCCAGCAGCCGCGCTTTGTGGCCGGGGTGCTGGGTCCGACCCCACGCACCGCCTCCATCATGTCCGATGTGAATGCCCCACAAGCGCGCAATGTCAGCTTCGATCAACTTGCCGAAAACTACGCCGAGGCGGCCCGGGAACTGCTGCTCGGCGGCGCCGACCTGTTGTTGGTGGAAACCATCTTCGATACCTTGAACGCCAAGGCCGCCATTTTCGCCATCCAGTCCGTAGTGGAGGAAACCGGACTTGTTGCGCCGTTAATGATATCGGTGACCTTTCCCGATACCAGCGGGCGGGTGCTGTCGGGACAGACCCCGGAGGCCTTCTGGAACTCCATCGCCCACGCCAGGCCACTGATCGTGGGCAGCAATTGCGGGCGCCGTTTCCAGGAAGTCCGTCCCTTTGTGGAGGAACTCGCCAAGGTCTCCGATTGCTATTTCAGCGGCTACTTCAACGCCGGCCTGCCCAATGCCTTCGGTCAATACGATGAGACAGCACAGGTCATGGCCGCGGAACTGGGGGAATTCGCCGGCCGTGGTTTTCTCAATGTGGTGGGCGGATGTTGCGGCACCACACCCGCGCATATCGAGGCAATCGCCGCGGCGGTGGCGGGGCTGCCGCCACGGCAACCGTCCCGGCCGGAACCCGCCTGCCGCCTCAGCGGACTGGAACCGCTTACGATTGACAGCGATTCCCTGTTCGTCAACGTCGGCGAGCGCTGCAACATTACCGGTTCCGCCCGCTTCAAGCGTCTGATTCTGGAGCAGGACTACGACGCGGCGCTGCAGGTCGCCCGGGACCAGGTCAACGATGGCGCCCAGCTTATCGATGTCAACATGGATGAGGGAATGCTGGATTCGGAGGCGGTCATGGTCACGTTCCTGCATCTGATGGCTTCGGAACCGGATATTTCCCGGCTGCCGATCATGGTTGACTCCTCCCGTTGGTCGGTCATTGAAGCCGGGTTGAAGTGTATTCAAGGTAAACCGGTGGTGAATTCCATTTCCCTGAAGGAGGGAGAGGAGGATTTTCTCGCCAAGGCAGGTCTGTGCCTTCGCTATGGGGCGGCGGTGGTAGTGATGGCCTTCGACGAACAGGGCCAGGCGGATAGCCTGCAACGAAAATCGGAAATTTGCCGGCGCAGCTATGAACTGCTGATTGACAAGGCGGGGATGCAGCCCCAGGACATCATATTCGACCCGAATATTTTCGCTGTCGCTACCGGTATGGAGGAACACAACAATTACGCTGTGGACTTTATCGAAGCCACCCGTTTCATCCGCCAAAATTTGCCCGGCGCCCTGGTGTCCGGCGGGGTCA
This sequence comes from Halieaceae bacterium, assembly GCA_026710905.1. Classification (GTDB taxonomy): domain Bacteria; phylum Pseudomonadota; class Gammaproteobacteria; order Pseudomonadales; family Halieaceae; genus JAPOQD01. The sequence continues at coordinate 6,024 of JAPOQD010000040.1, read as the reverse complement.
GCAATGTCTCCTTCTCGTTCCGCGGCAACAATCCGGTGCGCGAGGCGATCCACTCGGTGTTTCTCTATCACGCGGTGCAGGCCGGCATGACCATGGGCATCGTCAATGCCAGTCAACTGGCGGTGTACGACGAACTGCCGGCCCCCCTGCGCATGGCCTGCGAGGATGTCGTTCTCAATCTGCGCGCAGACGCCACCGAACGCCTGCTGGAAATCGCGCAAACCTATCGCGGCGACGGCCATTCCGGCAGCGCCAGACAGGAGGACCTGTCCTGGCGTGAACAACCCGTAGGGGAACGGCTGCAACACGCCCTGGTCAAGGGTATCAACAGCTTCATCGAGGAAGATGCGGAGCTGGCCCGGCAGCAGGCGCAGAAGCCCATCGAGGTCATTGAAGGCCCGTTGATGGACGGCATGAACGTGGTCGGCGACCTGTTCGGCTCCGGCAAGATGTTTCTGCCGCAAGTGGTGAAAAGCGCCCGGGTCATGAAGCAGGCGGTCGCTTACCTGCAACCCTGGATTGAAAAGGAAAAAGTGGCCGGAACCGGAACCAACGGCAAAATTCTGCTGGCCACGGTAAAGGGGGATGTACACGATATCGGCAAGAATATTGTCGGCGTGGTATTGCAGTGCAACAACTTCGAGGTCATCAACCTGGGGGTAATGGTGGCCTGCGAGGAAATTTTACGGGTTGCGGTGGAACAATCGGTTGACATCATCGGCCTCAGTGGGCTGATCACGCCATCGCTGGACGAAATGGTGCATGTCGCCAGCGAAATGCAAAGGCTGGACGTACGCTTGCCGTTGATGATCGGTGGCGCCACCACTTCCAAGGCCCATACCGCGGTCAGGATAGAACCCGCCTACCACAACGACGCCACGGTTTACGTACCCGACGCTTCGCGCAGCGTAGCAGTGGCCGCGCAACTGGTGAGTTCCGGCAAGGCTGATTTTATGCAGGCGCGCCGGCAGGAGTACGCCGCGGTGCGCCAACGCATCGAAAAACGCGAACCCAGGACAACCGGGCTCAGTTATGAGGAAGCCCGGCAACGCGGGCTGCGCACGGACTGGGATCTCTATTCACCACCCAAACCGTCTTTTATCGGTACCCGGGTACTGGCTGGGTATCCTCTCGAGTCTCTGCTGGAGATCATTGACTGGACGCCGTTCTTCATCACCTGGGAATTGGCCGGCCGCTTTCCCGATATTCTCGAAGACCGGGTGGTGGGGGAAGCCGCCCGGCAGTTGTACGCCGATGCCCAGACCATGTTGAGGCGTATCGTCGAAGAACAATGGCTGACCGCCAACGCCTGCTTTGGCTTTTGGCCGGCCCAGCAAGTGCGCGGCGATGATATCGAACTGTACGCCGATGAAGGGCGCAGCGAAGTAGTGGCCAACCTGCACCAGTTGCGGCAGCAGAGAGAGCAACCAAACGGCAAGCCCAATCTCAGCCTGGCGGACTATGTGGCGCCCCGGGAATCGGCGGCAGCGGATTATGTTGGCGGCTTTGTGGTGACTACCGGTATCGGTCAGCAACAGCGGGTCGACGCCTTTGAGGCAGATCACGATGATTACAACAGCATTCTGCTGAAGGCGTTGGCGGATCGGCTGGCGGAAGCCTTCGCCGAACATCTGCATCTGCGGGTACGGCGCGAGTTCTGGGGTTACGCAAGCGGGGAAAATTTGAGTAACGAAGAACTGATCAAGGAAAAATACACCGGTATCCGGCCTGCTCCCGGCTATCCCGCCTGCCCTGACCACAGTGAAAAGGCCACCCTTTTCAAATTACTGGACGCCTCTGCCGCAATCGGGGTGGAACTGACCGAGAACTTCGCCATGAGCCCGGCGTCCAGCGTCAGCGGTTATTATTTCTCGCATCCACAGGCGCGTTACTTTGCCGTGGGCAAGGTCGGCAAGGATCAGGTCAGCAGCCTGGCCGCCCGCAAGGCGATGGACCTCGGCAAGCTTGAGCGCTGGCTGCGCCCCAACCTGGATTACCAGCCCGAGAATCGGGGCTGAACCGCTCATTTCGTGGTGCTACAACTCTGCCGGCGCTCCAGAGACACCCGGCCAGCGCGAGCCGGAAATGGTGTCCACGAATGGCAGAAAAGACTCGCCATCCAGCTCCCCGGCCAGGGAGATGCTGCGGTCCAGGAAGATCGGCCACCACAGGTAGGCGGACAATTGCTCGCGTAACGGCAACTTACTGGCCAACGGGTCCCAGGGGCTGTCCCGTAATACCAATTCACCCTGCACCGCCTCGCGCCGCTGGGTGCCGTACTTACTGCAAACATGCACTACGTGGGGAGGAAAGTCATAACCGGTGGCGGGGCCGCCGACACTGACCGCACGGGAGACCTTGATCCACCATTCATTTTGCTCCCACTCATCCATCGGTTCATCGACGCCGCTGGAGGTTCCGTTAAATTCAACAAAGGTATAGCCCTGGTGGGTGCAACGGGCCACTACCTTGTCCATAAAACGGTAATAGGTGGTTTCACAGGGGTACTTGGGTTGGCCGTTGGTTTCCTGGGAAATGAAAATCGCCGACTCCTGGTCGATGCCATAACCCAGGGTATATTCCCCGGCAATGCCGTTGTAGTCGGCGTCAACGGTGGTCACGATACCGTACTCGGGAACATTGGGTACCGGGAAATTGTAGATGGTCAGATTGACATTGGGCTCGGCGCCCGGCTCGATACCGGGTGGCAGCAGGGCTGCAATCCTGTCCGCATCGGTACGATACTTGATTTTCAGCATCGGCCAATTAAGGATGTCGCCGGTATTACCCTGGATGGAGTCAGTCATGAATGCTTACCTTTCGTCAGTTGATGGGGGGTCGAGATAGAACTGTCTTACCCATTTTCTGAAACCGATCAGGGCATGGTCACCCTTGCAGAAAACAGGCTTTTCGCGATAAATCTTGTGCCGCCAGATGGGCATGTCGTCATCAATGCCTTCCATGATGCCAATCATCACATCATCACCCACCGCATCGACAATTTCCTTGCGCACGGTCAGGGTCCAGCGCAGATGGGTCTCTTCCAGGGTGGTGGGCTGGGCGGTTGAATAGACCAGCATTTCCGCTTCGGGGCCATAGACCGTACGCACAATCGCCAGACCCGGATTGTGCATGGTGGCGTGCAAGTCATGGGGATAATCCGCCATGGAGGCATCCGCCACCATGTGCAGCACCCGGCCGTCCTCGGAAATATCCACTTGCTGGGGCGGGGTATCCTTCATCCGATGCACGTACTGAAAATGCTGTGGGTCACAGGTATTTTCCGCGATGTTCTGTACATGGTTGGGGACGGTAAATTCCCAGTACTGGGGCGGGCTCCACTGCTCGCTGCACAGTTCCTCCAACTCCGGAACTTCCCACAGGGGGGGCGCCTCCTCCGGGTGGTACCAGACCATGATGTCGCCATTGGTCTCGCTGACATGCCAGGAGCGCACCTGGGCCCGCTCGGGAATTTCCTTGCAATAGGGAATTTCCACACACTGACCGCTGGCGTCATATCTCCAGCCATGAAACGGGCAGCGGATACTCTCACCAACAACCCGGCCTTTCACACCCAGATGCGCACCCAGGTGGGCGCAGAAGGCATCGGTGACCACCGCTGTTCCCGAGCGGGTCCGAAACAGCGCCATTTCCCTGGCAAAGGCCTGTACCCGGCGCACTTCGCCGGCCACCAGTTCGTGTCCCCGGGCAACGGAATACCAGCCGATCGGAAAGTCCGGGCCCTGCTGATTGATTGACTCGCACGCCTCCAGGCTCATGATGAGATCCTGGGATGTCTGTTTTGATTCATCACTTTCATCACCAAATGCAAAAAAATACCAGAAACATTCGAAATATATCTAATAACCAATTGATTTTAATGAAAATTTTCCGGCTCCGGACCAATTCGGTTGGCAATTGGCTGTAACGCCTCGCGGGGCATCTCATACCAGCGCAGCGCATTCTCCCCGAGAATTTTGCGAATATCCTCTTCCGGCAGCCCGCGGAAGTTTTTCATCAAACTGTCTTCGGTGTGCGGCCAGGTACCCTCCGGATGCGGGTAGTCACTGCCCCACATCAGTTTGTCCTTGCCGAGAAAAGCGCAGACTTCCAGGTCGGCGCGGCGTGCGCAGGAAGCGCCAACACCGATATTGCGCATGAAATATTCGGAAGGTTTCATGGACAGGTGGCCGGTGTAGTCACCCAGCTTGGCGGACTCGGGGCCGGTGCTGGCATGAAAATCCAGCATACGCAGCCAGTGTTCCAGCATCCAGTTGGTGCCACCCTCGGTGAGACAGGCCTTGAGTTTGGGGAAACGCTCAAAGACACCGCCCCAGATCATAAAGGCCAGTGGACGATACAGCCACCACATCACTTCCGAAACATACAGCCCCATGGCTCCCGGCCGGTCGTTCGCGGGTTGATCAGGCCAGTTGGGGCCAAAAAACTCATTCATCGGGCCGGGGCCGGAGTGGAAATGCACCATGACCCCCTGGGACTGGCATGCCTCCCAGAAGGGATCGTATTTGATGTGATTATAGCCGGGGAATTCCCCCTGCATGACCGGGATCATCACGTGGCGAAGGCCATGCTGGCGGCACCATTGCATATTGGTAATCGCCGTATCCACGTCCCATAACAGAGGAATGATGCCAACCCCGTGATGCCGCTCCGGCTGTCTGGCGCAGAACTCAGCAAGCCAGCGGTTGTGCGCCATGGCTCCGGCCCACTGCAGTTCCGCGTGTATGTCCCTGGTAGGCAGGGAAAGCCCCGCGCCAAACGGCGGCGTATTGATTTCGGTAATGCCGTCGGGGAAGATGATTTCGGCGCTGATACCATCCTCATCCAGCATTTTTACCCGCTCTTCATAATCCCAGGCTCCGGTAAGACGCCGCTCGTTGCCTTTGCGCCACTCCTCATTGATTTCCTTGATCAGAAAACTCTCGGAAGCCTTCCGGGATTGCTCAATCGTCATCGGCACCGACAAATCCAGCATTTCGTGAAATTTTTTCTCGATATAGGGCTTGTAGTGGGCAATGGGAAGGCCAGCGTGACAATCCGATGAGACCACGATCATTCGCTCGGACATAGGCCCTCCCGCCCATATTGTGCTAACTTGGAAAACAAGAAATGGGTAATTGTGCTCATTTGTATACTTTTATATACTATCATTTCCGCCATTGCAATAGCCGACAGGAAATAAATGGAAGCTGCCGAGTCCCTGCCGGGACGCCGCGCTATGCGCAAGCAGGAGATTCGCAACCGCATTCAGAATGCAGCCTATGTTCTGTTTCGCGATCAGGGTATCAGGGAAACCAGCATTGAACAGATCTGCGGCGCCGCCGAAGTGGCCAGGCGCACTTTCTATGCCTACTATCCAGACAAGCAGGCCCTGTTGCGGGAACTGAGTTACAGCCGGGTATTGAGTACCGCGGAGGGGATGATTGAGCGCATCATGGACCGGCACCACGACACCCGCGCCCGCCTTTCCGGGATCATCGACTTCATTGCCGGAAACATCGCCAACTACACCGAGATCGACCGCAAATTGATCCTGGTGTCTCCGGCTTCCCTTGAGGATGAAAACTACCTGCGCGAGATCAGCTTCAACATACAGGATCATTTTCGTGAGATCTTCAAGCTGGGCGTGGAAAATGGCGATTTGGACGGCCGCTTCTCGCCGGAAATTCTCTCGGAAATGGTCATGGGAACTTTCAACAACATGATGGTGAGTTGGGCATTGAACCCGGAATTCCCCATCTTTGAAAAACTGGAAGAGGCCCGTGACCTGTTCCAGTATATTTTGTCAAAAAGCTGACCTAGCCCGCATATTGCACCCTACGGGCACATGGCACCAGATCGCTTGAGGTTGTTACAAAAGTTCATGTCTATCAATGAGTTATTCCTGTTTTATCAGCTTTGTCACGGTTACAAAGTGCGCTGGATGCGCCATCGCTGGTCTTTTACGTCGAGACGCGGCCATGCTCCCTCAACCATAGTCACCACTATGCTTTCGGTCGCGAG
>JAPOQD010000016.1 GCA_026710905.1 Halieaceae bacterium | reverse complement strand
GCCTGGCGCGGCTTGCGACAATAGACAAAGCATCATGCACAAAAGGATTAGCCGTTGCACTGCCCTCTCCCTGCGCTACTAGTACTAAAGGGGTCAAAGCCCTTTAGTGTAAAGCCATACAAAGTATATGCCAAGCATTCAACAATGTTGTTTATTATTATAAGCTGCCCGGCCTGCGCACGATAACCATGGTGATTGCCCTGCTGCGCCATTGGTGTTGAAGAATCTGATCGGTCATAAACCCCTCTTTTCCACCGACCATGATCATAACCGGTACCCGCGCTACAGACCTGAGCCCCGCCGTGTACACCAATTCCCAGCTTATTAACTCGGGCATAGAGACTCGATTGATCGTGGCGGAGGGCATGAGCCATTGCTACATTATCCGGCCACAATTTCAGGAATCGAAAGACGCCTACCGGGCCATCACAGCTTTCTTTCAAGAAAAATTGGCGGGTCGGTGATGCGCCCAACCACGCTGTCGCCGAAACTGATTGATCTGGCTGCCGGTTGCCTAAGGTCAGTCCTTCGCCAGTAACAGCGCTGTAGCGAGCGGGCCTCCACCTGATGTGCAAACGGCAACTCGGGGCTCGCCGGGAATCTGCCGGTCACCACCTCTGCCGCGAAGCTGCACCACCGATTCATGAGCAAAGCCGAAGCCATGCAACCGCCCGGCGCCAAGTTGTCCACCAAAGGTATTCAGAGGCAATTCGCCGTCCAGCGCAATACGTGACCCGCCCTCAACAAACTGGCCTGCTTCACCAAGCTCGCAGAACCCCAGGGCTTCCAGCCAGGTCAGAGCGAGAAAACTGAAGCCATCATACAGTTGCACCGTGTCTACATCAGCCGGGGTGTAATCCGTGCGCTTCCACAGGTCGACACCCGTGGGGTATGAAGCCATCAACTCAGCCTGATCCCAGCTATAGCGCTCTACAGAACCGGCCATCGCAGCGATTCGTACCGGCGTACAACTGACTTCATCCACGGCATCGCCCGCGGACACAATCAGGACTGTCGAAGCGTCGGTATAGCGATCACAGTCGCACAGACACAATGGTGTTGAAATCATGCGGGCCGACAGATATTCGTCCATGCTCAGCGCTTCCCGCACCAGCGCGTTTGGATTGCGCACCGCGTTAGCTCGGCCTGTTATGGCAATCTGGCCCAATTGCTCCCGTGTCAGTCCATATTGCTTCGTGTGCCGCATCGCATACTGCGCCACCCAATTCGAGGCTGACATCGCATGGAATGGCGCCAGCCACTGCGAATAACCATCTACTCGCTCGCGCCGCGGTATGGGGTATTCATCCGGCCGCGCCAATGCCGCTGCTTCGTACACCGTTCTGAAGCAAATGATATGGCGCGCCAATCCGGCACGCACCGCCATGGCTGCTTCGACAACTGCTCCCAATTGCGAACTGATTTCGGTAGCGCCTGCGTACCAGCTGGCGCGAATACCCAAGGCATCAACCAGATCTTCAACTCCGACGGGTGAAAAGCCCAGCATGGCCGGTGTGCGGCCGGGATAGGTGGACACGCCGTCGATTTGCCCGATAGCAAGGCCGGCCTCATCCAGCGCATCGCGTACCGCATCAATCGTCAGCAGCAGTGGCGAACGAGAAAGTTTCTGTCCGATCTCTGATTGGCCGATACCGGTAATGTATGCGTCGCTGCCGGACATATCAGTCGAGCCGTTCAAACAACGGTAGATAAACATCGTCGTGCTGTTCGAAGGTCACACGCACTCGCTGACCAACATCCACATCATCCGCCGAACAGCCCACAATATTTGTTGTCAGTATCACACCGGGCACTCCATCTAGGGCAACCCGGGCGATTACAAACGGAACCTCCAAATCCGGGCGCCATTTTTGATAATTTACGGTATACGTGTCGATCGTGCCGGTACCTGCAACAACTTCCGCTGCCACGTTCTCGGACAAGCAGTTACGGCAAACCGGCCTGGGAGGGTGAATAAAAACCGCGCAATCCTGACAGCGCAGAATACGCAGTTCGTTCTCTGCGCCACCTGTCCAGAAGTCACGATTCATTGAATCGAGCCGCGGTAACGGGCGTGGAGCAGACATGCGCTTTACCGGTTCCAAACCAGTTGGAATTTTTCAACACCAGTCACATGTCCACCGAATTTAGCGCTTGTTGTCGTGCGGTTTTCCGCACAACTACAGCGTTGTGGCCAGGCCGAAGTCATTTGGTTATTATACATCAATGGTGTTCAATATGAAGAACCGGAAGCAGCCGCGTGGTTAGCCCGGCAGTGATACAATGTTGGCGTTTTCAGTGCGGGCAAGCGCCGTATCAGCCCCAGCCGCATCGCCATGAAACCTCGCTCATCTTCAGGGTCAACCGCACTCAAAGTACAATACTTCATAAAATCGGTGGCGCAAACTTCTGGAAAAAAGGCATATCCCATGGCGTAGACCTTTCGGTTTATCCAAACCAGTTCATAGGAGATAGTGAAAATGTCGAAAACAATCGTGATTACCGGCGCCGGCGTAGGGCTGGGCCGGGCTCTAGCCCGACGATTCGCGAAAGACGGTGAATCGGTCATAGTATTGGGCCGCACCTGGTCGAAGGTGGAGGCAGTTGCGAATGAGATCGGAGAGCGCGCCATGGCGATCGAATGCGACGTGGCTTCCCCGGATTCCGTTCGCGCTGCTTTTGCGCGAATTGCTGAAAAACACTCGTCCATCAATGTGCTGATCAATAACGCTGCTGTATTCGAACCGTTCCAGATCGTCAATGCCACCGACGATCAGATCGTTGGCGCCATTTCGATCAATCTGGCGGGCCCAATGCTGTGTGTTCGTTCCGCGGTACCCATGATGGGGCGCGGCAGTAACATTATTAATGTGTGCAGCGAAGGCATCGCACTTCAGCTACCCCACTTGTCGGTTTACCAAAGCACAAAAGCCGGGCTGGAGCAATTTTCTACCCGCATGCTCAAGGAACTCGAACCACTGGGCATTCGCGTAACGTGTGTAAGGGCTGGCGCGATGTATGAGGAGGGTAAAACCTGGGACGTTGACCCCGACGCCGCGGCCGCTTTTCGCCAGGCGGCCCTGGAAGCAGGCGTTAATTTGGCTGAACGGCCGATCTCCCAGTTTAAATCAGCAGTCGATATCTTCAGTGCCCTGATTCACTTGCCGGACGATCTTCAGGTCGCCGCTGTCAACCTCCATGCCCGTTTGGCATAGCCGCAAAACACAAACGAACTGAGAAACTTTGTATTCAAAAAAGGATGCCCCTATGAACCAATTGCCAGAAGCCAGGCTGTATATTGATGGCGCCGTTCGGCCGGCCGAAGCCGACAGGACCTACGAGAATATTTGCCCATGGACAGCCGAAGTGGCGGGCCTTGCAGCAGAAGCATCCTCTGCCGACGTTGAGCAGGCTATTAACGCGGCGCGGCGGGCCTTCGACCAAACCGACTGGTCGCAGCAACACGCCGAGCGACACAGCCTGGTCAAAAAATATATGGCGCTGTTACGTAAAAACCGCGATCAGCTGTCCGACATTGCACGTATTGAAGCAGGAGCCGCGCTGGGTGCGGCCTGTCGGGCGCACGTTGATTGGGCGATCGATGGCGGCGACGACCTGGTCGAGTGTTTTAACGATATTGCGTGGCAGGAAGATCGTGGCCGGCGCGAAGAATACGGTGCTGTCAGCGACCGGCTTGTGCTGCGGGAACCACTCGGCGTGGTGGGCGCCATCACGCCGTGGAACGTTCCACTGTACGTCAATATCGGAAAAGTAATCTCGGCGCTATTATCGGGCTGCACAGTGGTTTTAAAGCCTGCACCCGATACACCTCTGATGGGGGCCTATATGGGCGAGCTGGCCCTTGAAGCCGGGTTCCCGCCTGGCGTATTTAATGTAGTTACATCCAGTGAGCCGGCCATGGCTGGTGAAATGTTGGTTGATGATTCCCGCGTTGATGTCATTTCGTTTACCGGTTCCACGGTAGTGGGCAAGCGTATAATGGAGCGTGGCGCGGCCACACTGAAACGCATTTTTCTCGAGCTCGGCGGTAAATCCGTCAAAATCATTCTCGACGATGCACCCGATTTCAGCATGAAGGTGATGATGTCGATGGCGGTGTTTCACGCCGGGCAGGGCTGCGCCTTGCCAACTCGCCTGCTTGTACCGCGAAGCCGCTATCAGGAAGCGGTAGACGCCCTGGAAATATCCTACGGCGGTTTTTCCGGACGCTGGGGCGACTTCGATGATCCCGAGAACATCATGGGGCCGGTTATCTCCAAGCGCCAGCTTGACCGGGTTATGGGTTACATCGAACTGGGCCAGCAGGAAGGCGCGCGCTTGCTGGCGGGTGGCGCCAGGGCCAGTGATAAAGGTACAGGCTATTTTGTCCAACCTACCTGTTTTGTCGATGTCACCAACGATATGAGAATAGCTCAAGAAGAAATTTTTGGACCGGTACTGGCCGTGATACCGTTTGACGATGACGAGGACGCGATCCGGATCGCCAACGACAGCATCTATGGCCTGGGTGGCGCAATCAGTTCAGGAAATGCGGAACGGGCTCTCAATATGGCCAGGCGCATCTGTGCGGGCGCCCTGAGTGTCAACGACGGCATGAGCATAACCGGAGATCTGCCATTTGGTGGATTCAAGGGCAGTGGCATGGGCCGCGAGTGGGGCCGCGAGGGTATTGAGGAGTTTCTCGATCTGAAAGTAATTGCCATTGGTTCGAAATCTACCTGATCGTGCTCAACAAGCAAAAAATTCTAATAAGCGGTGCGACCGGCAAGATCGGCTTTCCGATTGCCCGCGCTCTTGCTGTGTCCAACGAGGTGTGGGGCTTGGCGCGCCTACAAAAGCAAGGCCACAAGGAAAAGTTATCAAGCGCTGGTATCAGACCGGTTGCGTTGGACTTTTCCATCGGAGATTTCCCGTCACTACCGACAGACTTCAACTATGTTTTCCACGCAGCAGTTGATCCCGGCCTTGGCGACTGGAATGCCTGCCTGAAAACCAACGCACTTAATTCCGCTGAACTGCTCTACCATTGCCGATCAGCGGCGGGTTTTGTGTTTTGTTCGACGGGATCGATCTATGCCTACCAGGGTCAACGTCCGCTGATGGAATCAGACCCCCCCGGCACTCCATTACGCGCGAATTACAGCTTTTCCAAGGTGGCCGGCGAAGCAATCTGCAGTTGGGTGGCCAGTCGTTTTGACATACCACTGAGCATTATCCGTATCTGTTCAACCTATGGCCCCGAGGGTGGCGCCCCCGCGGACCGGCTTGAAGCCATCTTGCAGGGTAAACCCATTCTCCTGTACCCGGACGCCCCGAATAACTACAACCCAATTTATGAAGAAGACTACGTGGCATTGGGCATTCGCGCGATGGAGATGGCATCCAATCCACCCCTGGTGGTTAATTGGTCCGGCAGCGAAACAGTCAGCATTGAGGACTACTGCAGTTATATGGGCGAGTTGGTCGGTGTTGAACCGATATTTGAGTACACGGAACATGCTCATACACCACTCTGGCCCGATGTGACCCACATGCACCAAACTCTCGGGCGCACATCGGTTCACTGGCGCGATGGTTTACGCAGAATGATCAAGGCGCGCCACCCCGAGTTGACGTTAAGCGATGAACGTTGAATTTCCGGGTACCCCCAGTGATCAAGTCACGGAAATCCTGGCTACCGGCAATGGGGATATTGGCTCCTTGTTTGTGTCAATGTCGGAAAAACACCCACAGGGCTCCGATGCCGGTTATTTGCGTTGGCACACCCTGGATCACCGCCCTGAACAACAACGGCTTGCACAGATAAGAACATCGCTGCGATTGGTTTCAACACCTGCGTGTCGAGCGGCGCGAGCTGCGAGTGAATCGCGCTTTGACCTGGTTGACCATGTGATGACGTATTTCTTTAGCGAACATTCTGCAATGGAACCGTTTAGCGACCTTTCCACGGCATTGCACAACTCCGGCCGGTCACCATACATTCTGCCCCCCGTCCAGCGCGGTCTCTACGCGGTCTCAAGCAAGGCCGCTGCAGAGCGAGTCAAGGTAGGCGCCGATGTGCTGCCCTGGCGGCCCGTTAGGGGCGTGTATGTTCTTTTGGAAAAAACCAGCGCGGATGCCAATGCACTGCTGGAAGTTGATGGCGTAGCCGGGGTTTGGTCGGCCGTCTCCGTGCCAAATCAATTTTCGAATGCAGACGCAGGGCTGCAACTCAGTTATTGCTTTCTCGACGCGGAACCGGTCGAGACCGCTGAGAAAATGCAAGCGGTTTTGCCTGGGCGCTGGAACACACTGGGCATCCGTGCATTGCTCGCGGCGCCATTTTTTGCGGTGGCGCCGTTCAACTGGGATTGCTATCTGCCCTGACCGGCCGCGGCGGCGTGCTTCGCGGCCACGTAGCCCCATGTAAAAGAAGGTCCGATGCTGGCGCCGGCACCCGGGTAGTAACGCCCCATCACTGACCCGGTGGCCACGCCGCTAGCATACAACCCGGAAATTATCGAGCCGTCTTCGCGCATTACCCGGGCATGTTCGTCTGTTAGCACACCCCCAAACGTACCGACATCGCCCGGAACTACGGGAATGGCAAAATACGGCGCCTGATCTATGGCGCCCAGAGTTTGCGAAGGTTCGTGCAGCGGGTCACCCAGCCAGCGATCATAGACGCGTACGCCGCGCTGGAAGTCTTCGTCGTGGTTGTTGGCGACAAAGCCGTTAAAGCGATTGATGGTGGCGGCCAGTGTCTCTGGCTCAACATCGATCAACTGCGCCAATGCTTCGATGGATTCGGCTTTTTTAAGATAGCCCTCATCGTACCAGTTTTGTGGTTTCTCGCTGCCGGGCATGGTCCCGGCCAGCATATAGGTGCTCATGTACTGGTTGTCAAATATCGCCCAACTTGGAATCGCCGGCACCGTTTTGTGCCGCTCCAGAATGCCTTTGCAGTAGGCCATGTAGGAGCCACCTTCGTTCATATAACGGACACCGGTCTGATCAACCAGTATCGCGTGAGGCGCCGCGGTCATGCTTTGCACGCCCGGCTTGCTTTCTGCATCCTCAAAGCCCGGTGGTATGGTTGCCTGATAGCCCACAAACTCTTCCATCTGTGCCCGGGCTGCACCCTTGCCAAGCATTTCTTCGATCATCTCACCGGTATCCCCCGGCGCAGCCAGACTCCATGCCGATTGCGTGCCGGGCTGGTGTATATTGCGCAAACGTTGATTGTGGGCGAAGCCTCCGGTATTCACCAGCACGCCCAGGCGCGCGCCAACCCGCCAGGGATCGCCGTTTTTTGTACTGGTAACTCCTGTTACCGCGCTATTTTCAAGTAACAGTTCCGTGACTGGCGAGTTCGTTCTGATTTCAACGCCCGCGCGCAAGGCCGCCTGTAACATTCGCCCTTGCAGGGCTGCGCCGCCGGACACATAGTTTTTACCCCTTAGTTTGGCAATCGCGCCTCTCAGCACCACTTTCAATAACACACCGCGCGATTTCCAGGACCGTTTGAACAATGGCAATTGCCGCATTTCTTCAATTGACGCCGGCAAGTCGCCAGGCAGTTTGATAAAACTCGGGCGCAGCCTCTCCTTCCATTCACCGAGTTCATTGGCGTTAAAAATTCTGGCAATGACTGTACGCCCTTCAGCTATGCCGCCAGGGCGCTCATCGTAATAATCCGGCCAAAGACTGACCCGATCAAGTTCAATGCCCTGGCTCAGAAGAAACTCCACCATCCGCGGCGCTTCGGTCAAGAATGCCTGCCGACGTTCCCGAGTGGCGGCCGGTGAATCAGCCTGGCCCCCGGTTACAGCGTCGAGGTAACGAGCCGCTTTATCGTAACTGTCTTCAACTCCGTCGCGAGCCATGAATGGGTTGTTGGGAATCCACATAACTCCGCCAGAACGAGCGGTGCTGCCGCCGACCAAATCAGTTTTTTCAAGGATCAGCACGCTATTGCCGAGAGAACGCATGTACAGTGCGGCGGCCATTGAGCCCGCCCCGCTCCCAGCGACCACAAAATCAAATGCTTCGTCGTATTCACTCATGGCGCCTCCAGTTGTTGTCTGGCTTGTTCAATTTCCGACGTAAGCCACATTACTTCGCTGAAATTCTCACTGCCAGCGTCTTGCAGAAGCTGCTCATGGGCTTCAATCTTGGCCTGCAGCGCATCGTTATTATCGGGCTGCGCCGCCAGAACGGTGTTGAGTAAATGCAAGGCTTCAAGTGCCTGGTTGCTCTGCAGATAGTCTTGCGCGCGAGACACCAATGCCTGGCTGCCGGCCAGTTCAACCACATCGGAAGCTACCGTCGCCGCTGAAGTACCATAGAGAGAAGTCGTTGCATCGTAGTGAAACCAGCCCGCATATTCTTCCCAGATGGCGCGCACACACCATGACAATTTGCCGTGCGCCTGGCTCACTTGTATCCCTTCTGGCAGGCTGACTTCGCGCATCAGCGTGTGCACATCCTTACCGGAATTCATACCTTCAATGGTGTATTCATATACGTGTATAACGGCCTTGCGAACATCCGCCAGGGTAGTATCGATCGCCTGCCGACCCTTGATTACCTCATGGCCGGTAACCAGAACCTCGGGCTTGAATGCCCTGACCATATCCAGGGAGACCACAAAGTCTTTTGCCGAGCGAATCTTGTCGCCGCGTATCGTGTACAAATTCGGCATGCTGCCGAAAACAGGGCCAAACAGGTTTCCGGTGATCATGGTACGGTCCTGGGGTAACCAAACAACGACACCATCGATGCTTTCTCCGCCAGGCGCCGCGTACAATTCGAACGAGCGGCCGCCAAGTTCAAAGGTAAACTGTTCCCTAAACGTTTTGTCAGGTGTGACTTCGCGAATCTTGTCCATAACATCGCCACGACTACCCAATACCCTTGCCCACAGTTTGCTGGACCGACGTTTGTAGAACACAGCCAACTCACGCCAATAGGCGCGGCACTTTTCGAAATTCTCATGGGTGATTATTTGCGTGCCTGCATCACTTAGCTCATAGGCGCCGCCAAAATGGTCACCGTGGCATTGGGTGATAACAATGTACTTCACATCGCCCTGCTTCACTTTTTCAAAGCGTTGCCGATGCTGATCGCCATTGCCAATCATGCCGGTATTGATCACCACGCTTCCTTCAGCGGTGGCCACCAGTACGCTGTCACCGATGTCTTTGGATACCCAAAGGTGATCATTTACTTCGACCAATTGGCTGGTCTGGCCCGCCGGACCGGCGAGGAAACCATAAAGGGTGGGCTGCTCGCCCTCGTTACGCTCGTCTGCCATGGATTTCACCTGTGTTGTTGCATCCGCCGTGGATTCGCTTGCCATGCATGCACCGGCCTGAAAGGCAAGCAAGACAAAAAAAAACAGTTTCTTGAGAAACCACGCAAAATCGATACATCCATTGTGTAATCCTCCTCAAAACCTTCAGTGTTTTGGAATCTGCAATTTTCTTCGGTTCGTTAGTGGCCGTTGGTAGGAAGGGTCGTCCAAGTTGCGCGAAGGCACGCCATTTAGAGCGATATCGGCCACCTCAGCGAACGGTAACTCCATCGTCGGCAACATGCCTGACCATTCGATCGCATTGGTGCGCAAGACGATCTTCCATCCTTGGTCGCGGCGCTCCAGCCGGTCAATGTAGCGCCCCCCGGCCATCCAGTTGGATTCGTCGCGGTTGCGGCCGACAAACAGATAATAGGTTTCGGTATGCGCAGTATCACCGTCAATGTCACAACTGTGGTTCAACAGGTAATGATTTGTCGCGGATTGCCCCTGTTCGTGCAGTTGTGAAGCCCAGGTATAAATTTCCTTGGGCCCGCCAACAAATTCGCCGGCCGCAATGATGGCATCGCTGTGAAACGCGGATAGAAAAAGTTCCCGGTCAAAACGATCCATGCCGCGGCTAAAGCGTAGTAGGCAGTCGAGAATTTCCTGTCGGTCGAGGAGCTGTTCCAGCCGCAAAAGTTTTTGCGAATCGACTCTATTCAAACTGCTACTGCTCATTGTTTCACTCCGCTTTTAACTACGGCTAGATCGGAGACCAAATGGGCTCGCCACGCTCAGCGCGCAGTGAGGGTACGACTTTGCCATCGATATCGCTTACCCCGTATTCCCTGGCAAGCTCGGCAGTGATAAACGTACCCCCCGAGTGCCGCATCACATTATCATCCTTTACCAGGGCGGCGATAACGCGCCCCGGGTACTCCGGCGAGCAGCCGTTCTGCGGTCTCGTGGCGGATCCTTCCTTGAGCCCTGGTATCGTCGCCAGGTTTCGTTCGGCCCGTTCGGTGAAGGTCAGGCCTTGCCACAGGGATATCGACGCCACGTGGTGGGGCTTTAACTCAACCGCCATATCGCGCGCCATACGATCAGCGGCCGATTTACTCGTGCCAAATACCACACTGTACGTGTATGCGACACCAGTGTATCCGGAGATCGCGACCATCAAGCCCGATTTTTGCGGCGCCATGATTTTGGCCGCATGCCACGCAGCAACAAAATTTGAGCGTACTCCAACATCAATCATTTCCCAGTTCGACAAGGGTTTCTCCCAGAACGGGTGTGGATCGGTAAGGTCTTCGGGAATCGAGAACGCGTTATTCACAAGTACATCAAGGCGGCCCTGTTCCCGCCGAACTTGCTCAAACAATGCAGCGACTTGTTCGTCGTTGCCATGATCTACCGGCACCGCGATGCCCACACCACCGAGGCGGCCAACTTCGGTGGCGGTTTCACCCACGGTTCCGGGAAGATCATTGGAGCCGGCAGATACCGTTCTGCCGGTCACGTAAACAGTTGCGCCCTCTTTTGCCAGCGCCAGCGCAATTCCCTTGCCTATGCCTCTGCTGGCGCCGGTTACCAAAACGATTTTGCCAGACAGAGAATTCATATCCACCCCATTCCCGGTATTTCGCGCCGCATCGCATCGCAGCAAATCAAATGATATTTTTCAATTACTACAATTAAACATCATTGCTGTTCATTAAGGCAAACTTTCTTCGCCCATCGGCGCTAGCCCGCATATTGCATCAGTGGATGCGATGATCGCGCAGGATTTTACGTCGGGACGCGGGCCATGTGCCCGAAGGGTGCTGGCGACCGAAAGCATAGTGGTGACTATGGTTGAGGGAGCATGGCCGCGTCCCGACGTAAAAGACCAGCGAGCACCCTTCGGGTACAGGTTCGCATCCAGCGCACTTTGTAACCGTGACAAAGTTGAACTAAAAGGAATAACTCATTGATAGACATGAACTTTCACAACAACCTCAAGCGATCTGGTGCAATATGCGGGCTAGCTTCGGTGTGAGCCGAATGAGGCCTATATCGTGTCGTTTACAAACAGTCGTTTGACCGCGGGCCGATCAATCTTTAAGGAAGGGGTATTGGGCAGGGCATCGACAAAGCGCCAGTGCGAGGGAACATGGGTGGCCAAAACGTGCGCGCGCAGATGCACGCCGAGTTCTTCGATGCCTGGCTGTTCACAGCCGGATTTGATTTGTATGGCAGCTCCCGGCACTTCGGACAGCCGCTTGTCCGGAACCCCCACCACGCTGGCGGCTGCGACTGCCGGGTGTAGCAATAAGGCGCTTTCAATTGTCTCGGGCAGCACCTTGAATCCACCGCGCATGATCGCACCATCGCAGCGGCCGCGCAGGAAAACAAATCCATCCGCATCGATCAACCCCAGGTCTGATGTACGAATCCATTGTGGACCGACCCGTGGCGAAACAACTTCCAATACTCCCTGCTCACCGGCGGGCAATTCCTCACCGGACTGGGGATCGATAACCCGCAACTCATAACCCTGGAAGGGTTTTCCGACGCTGCCAAACTTCTTCTGTCCCCATTCAGCGTGCTGCTCCATTGTCATTGCGGTCACCGGCCCACCAAATTCCGTGGCGCCGTAGGACAACAGTATGGGAATGTTATACCGCGCTTCAAACTCCCTGTGCAGAACCGGGTCGAGCGGCGCCGCGCCCGAGCCCATATACTTTAGCGAGGCCAAATCGCGAGCGGGTATCTCCGCCTCCAGAAGTGTTTGCATTGCAGCCGGCGGGATGCCACTGCTCACAGGTTTATATCGAACCACGAAGTCATGCCACAGCGGCAGTGAAAAACGGTCCAGCAACACCATGCGTTGCCCTCTGATCAATGGCGGTATCGTGGTGTGTAATCCCGTGATATTGGCCAGCGGAAAATACAGCAGGGCCGGTGGCTCTTTGATGGCGTTTGTTTGCTCGCCTGGCGCCTGCCGGGCGCCAACCATGTACTTTTCAATCATGCTGTAGCTAACGGCAAACTGCTTGGGCTGGCCAGTCGTGCCGCTGGTTAGAATGTAAATTTGGCGCGCGACTGTATCGGCGCAGCCATTGACTGAGCTCAACTCGCAGCCCGACACCATATGCGGTTCGTCATCATCAATCGCGATACCAGCGATACCATGCCTGGCTAACAGACCGGTGATCTCAGCAGAAAACTCCTGTGGTGATGCGATGAGCGCTCCGGGCCGCTGTTGTTCGAGTTGCCTGGCAAGGCTGGAAGAGGACTGAAAGGGGTAGAGCATTCGAATGGTGCGGCCCTGCGCCAACAACGCCAGCAGTGTCGCCAGCACCGTTGGTCGATTGCGCGGCACAAAAGTTATTGGCGAGTCGAATGCAAGGCCACAGTCATCCAACAGAACGATTATCTTTTGAGCGATTCTTCGAACCTCACCCCACAAGACCCACTGCCCCTCAAATTCAACAGCCGGTCTGTCGGCGTCTCTGTCGAATGCCGATTGACACAATTGTTCCAGGGATAGGGCTTGTCTCACTTGGCCACTTGCTTAACCGCTCGTACTCAAAGAAGCGAAAAAAAGGGGTCAGAGCCCTTTAATCCAATCCCAGGTGAAAGGCCCCGCCGAGTAACCGAAGGGATTAAAGGGCTCTGACCCCTTTTTTTCCTTTTTTTCCGACCCCTTTTTTTCCCTGCCGGCGCGCCAAGTCCCAACCTCGGACAGAGCAGGGGGGCGAGTAGTTACCAACATTCTGGATAGCAAACTACCTGGCCAACTCCAGACCCTCCATCGTGCCGGCATCGCGCCAGTCCTGAAGAAGCTTTTCAAAAGCATCCCAGCCCAGGCCATAACCCCTGAACAAAGCCCATGGCGCTTTGACCTGCCCCTCATTGGTGAAGTAACTCGGTGTACATTCGCGCTGAAACTGGCTGGTGTCCACTTCAACTTCCTGGAAATGACGAACATACGCTTCCTGCGCTTCGCGCGTGGGTTGCACGAAGTTAAGACCCCGTTTCAAGGCCTCGCTGATCACATAGGCGACGTGGTAGCCCTGGCGGCCAAATTGTTCGGTAGTGGTCGCGTTCAAGCCACCCTGGATATAACCCAGGAAAAATTGATTTGGAAAGCCATGAGTCATGATACCGTGCAGGGTTAGCGGTCCATTGCGCCAATAATCGTAAATGGACTGCCCGTTCCGCCCTTGCACCACATCGATTCCCCAACGGCGTTCCAGATCGCTGGTGACCTCGAAACCGCTCGCAAAAATCATGCAATCGACCTCTTTTTCAACGCCTTGTGCAATAAAGCCCCCGACGTTCATGCGCTGGACACCCCTGGTGGCCGCAACATCAATCAAGTGCACATTCGGCTGATTGAAGGTTGCATAGTACTCGTTATTTGATAGTGGTCTTTTGCACAGAAAGCGGTAATACGGTTTTAAGGCTTCAGCAGTTTGGGGGTCGTCCACCACCGACTCCACGCGCCGGCGCAGTCGCTCCATCACCCGATAATCAACAACTTCTCTGCGTGCGGCAAATTGTTGGGGCGACAATTCCGGCCAACCCTCCGCCTGCAGCTCGGCGGCAAGATCGCGACTGATTTCCGTCCAGATATCGCAAACCTGATCCTGCTCCCCCGGTTGAAAAAACTCCATGGCTGCACGCTGAAAGTTTGCTTTCCGTTCTCGCTGCCACCCCGGTTTCAGGCTTTCCACCCACGCACTGTCGGTGGGCGGATTCGGGCGTTCGTCCACACTGGAAGGTGTGCGCTGCAGCACATAAAGCTGCTTTGCATATTTGCCAAGATTCGGTATGGCCTGGATCGCCGAGGCCCCGGTACCCACAATCGCCACCTTCTTGTCCACCAGCTTATCCAGCACAGGATTTTCATACGAACCACCGGTGTAGCTGTAATCCCAGCGAGCGGTATGAAAGATCTTGCCTTCAAACTCTTCGATGCCAGGTATATTCGGTAGCTTGGGCATATTCAATACGCCGGTTGCCATAACAACGAAGCGCGCGCGAATACTGTCGCCCCGATTGGTTGCCACCAGCCAGTATTTTTCTTCTTCGTCCCAAATTAATGATGTGATCAGCGTATGAAAAAGCGCCCGATCATGAAAACCAAACTTTTTGGCGAGGTATTTACAGTAACTGTATATTTCGCCACCGTCAGAAAATTTTTTCGACGGCATGAAGTCCGATTCCTCGAGCAGTGGAAGATAGCAGTAGGAATCGTTATCGCACTGGATGCCCGGATAGCGATTCCAGTACCAAACACCGCCGAAATCGCCGGCCAGATCAACGTTGCGAAAGTTGCTGACGCCCGCATCGGTTAAATGGCAAGCCGTCAGTATCCCTGAGAATCCGGCGCCGAGAATGATGACGTCGATAGTTTCGGTGACTGGCTCCCGTTGAATGAGCGGCGTGTGAGGGTCTGCCGCATACTGACCCTCAAAGACGCCAATCGGGCGAACAAATTTGTGGCCACCATCACTTTGCAATCGCCTTCCGCGCTCTTCGGCGTACTTCGCCGCGATCACGGGAATATCAATTTCCATTTCCGGTGGTAGAGTGCTGGGTTTACACGTCATTTCAAACTTCTGCCAGCGCCTTGAGTTGAATTGCGTCGGCGGTATTGCCGGCGCCGACACCTATACGCCTCAGCAATAAGGGCATGAAATTCCTTGCCGTGCCGGTTAACTCCGGGCAAAGCGTAGCAATGTGCTCCGAAGATTGTACCTTGCAAGCTGATTTTACTTGACACATCTGGACCTTTTACAAGTATATTGAACAACAATGATGCTTATTGCAAGGGTGTATCCATGAACGTTCAACCCGCAGCTTTTTTTCGCACAATCCTGCCTGTGGACTTCAGCAACATCGACGAATTGGATGCAGGGCGGTATCACTCAATCTGGTTACCGGACCATATGGTCAGCTTTTGGCCGGATTCGATCTGGACGCCGGAGTTCACGGATTTAGCCACAGTGACACCATCTCCGCATCGGCACCTCGACGGCCTGGCCATGGCTGCTGCAGCGGCAGTCCTGACCAGGAACGTGCCGATAGCAAGCTGCGTTGTTGACACAGTGCGCCGCCACCCCGCCTCCTTGGCGCAAACCGCCTTGACAATCAGCCATCTTTCCAGGGGGCGTTTTATTCTTGGATTAGGTAGTGGTGAAACTGAAAACACCGTTCCCTATGGCTTTGATTTCGCAAAACCGGTCAGCCGCTTTGAAGAAACCCTCAAGGTTATTCGATTGCTGTGGGACAGCGATGGACCGGTGGAATTCAACGGCCAGTTTTATCAGCTGCAACATGCACGCCTGGATACAGAAGCCTATGAAGGTCAACAACCGGAAATCTGGGTTGGTTGCAGCGGACCGCGAATGCTGGAAATTACCGGGCGCTATGCCGACGGCTGGTGGCCAGCCGGCGCATACAGCCCTGAGGACTACGCCGAAAAGCTGCAGCGCATTCGTGATTCGGCCGAGCGCGCTGGTCGTGACCCGATGGCCATTACAACCGCCTTTATCATTACCTGTCTGATCGGCGATGACGACGAACTGGCTGAGATCCTGCAGGCGCCGCTGATCAAAGCCTTCCTTCTGCAAGTACCCGCGCAAATACTGCAAGAACGCGGTTTTCAACACCCCATGGGCGAGAATTGGCGTGGCATACAGGACATTAACCCCGGCGTGTTGACCCGAGATCGCATTGTGGCCATGCTGGACAGGGTTGAACCCGGGGCCATCTTGTCAGTGGTGCCGCACGGTGCGCCAAAACAGATTGCCAAAATCATCAAGCCCTATTGCGATGCCGGGCTGCGAGTGCCCAAGCTGCTGGACTATGGTGGTATGGCCGGATTGAAATACAGTGTGCTATCGGCAAGCAAGGTTCGTGAGGCGGAGGATGAACTGCTACGTTTAACTGGTACAAGCCCGCATATCGCACCGGTGGATGCGATGATCGCGCAGGATTTTACGCCGTGACGCGAACCGTGTGCCCGAAGGGTACCGTGTGCCCGAAGGGTGCCGTGTGCCCGAAGGGTTAAAGACCAGCCAGGTCGCATCCAGCGCACTTCGTAACCGTGACAAAGCTGAGAATACAGGAGTAACTCATAAATAGACGCGAACTTTCTCAACAACCTCAAGCGATCTGGCGCCGTGTGCCCGAAGGGTGCCATGTGCGGGCTAGTTCGTGAATGGGGTGCTGGTTGCCGAGGACCTGCTCCAGGCCGCCGTTTGCGACACGAATCTTGATAACTTCGGTGATGAAAGCTTCGCCGAGCGCTTTGCCATGGCCGTTGACATCCTGCGCGATGCCGGCATGGATGCGGCCGGGCA
The DNA here is from genome assembly GCA_026710905.1 of Halieaceae bacterium. Taxonomy (GTDB): domain Bacteria; phylum Pseudomonadota; class Gammaproteobacteria; order Pseudomonadales; family Halieaceae; genus JAPOQD01. Next base: position 79,450 of record JAPOQD010000016.1, on the reverse strand, counting down.
ACAGGCCGCAGCCGATGTCTGCCATTGGTTGCTGACGTCGCGTTTACACTTTTTTGACGACCACGAAACCTGGTCGCTCGCCGGTGAGCTCATTGAGCAACCAGTATTCGCTACCGGTGAGCCACGCTCGGGTACGACTCTTTTGCACGCGCTTCTGTCGGTTGACCCCGATTCCCGCCCCTTGCGGTTCTGGCAAGTCATGTACCCCTCACCGCCGCCGGGACTGGCCCCTGCCGATGACCCACGCCGCGCCAGGGCCGACAATGACTGGCGGGACATTCTTGAACGTTTACCAAAGTGGCTGGTCAGTCACCCCTACAATGATATGTTGGGTAATGGCTTACCGGAGTGCGAACGCACCTGGGCCTTTGACTTCCGGGTGATGACCCCAACCGCCTGGTGGCGAGTGCCCATGGGCATGAGTGTTGGCGCCCTGCCGGCAGATTCGGAAGCGCAATATCGAATTCACAAGATGATGCTGCAACACTGCCAACACGGTAGGGTCAAAAAACGCTGGGCTCTCAAAGGCTTCCACGGGCCCAGGCTAAAGGAATTGTTTGCCAGCTACCCGGATGCACGCGTAATCTGGACGCACCGTGACCCGGTACAGGTAACGGCATCGCGAATCGCATTACTTGCGGAACTGATAGAGGACCTGGTAGGCCATGTGGATTGGGAACAACAGGCTGAAGTTCAACTTGCTGCCACGCGAGCCGGGTTTAACAACACATTGAACAACCCCTGGATCGATGACCCGCGCATCTACCATGTGCGCTATCCGGATTTTGTTACAGACCCGGTCGGGACTATTGCGGGGTTTTACGAATATTGTGGCTTGTCAATGAGTGCTGCCGCTGATCGCGCAATGCGCGATTACCTGGCGAACAACAAAAGTGACCGCTACGGTAAATTCGAATACTCTACCGATTTGATTCGCACTGATGTTGCGGCTCTGCATGAAGAATTCACCCCCTATCGCGAGCGCTTTGGCCTCGACATAGAGCAACGCTGATGCATGACAGGCTGTCAATCAATAATATTTGCTTTCTGGACAGCAGCCTCGAACAGCAGGCCGAATACTGGAAGCAACTGGGACCGCAGCGGATCAGCCTGGTTGGACCACACCTGGAGGCGGAAGGCGTCGCAGCAGCCAGGGCCGCATTGGCCAGTGGCAACTACCAGATAGAAACCATTATTCATCCGTTCTCCCCTGCCCTGCCGCTGACCGCTGACGAACCAGGCTGGCGAGTACCCCGTGCGCGCCTGGCTACACAAATTGATGTCGCTCGACAACTTGGCGCACAGTCCATTTACATGACCACCGGTGGGCGCGGCGAAATGAGCTGGGAGCAGGCCGCAGACGCGTTTGCCGAGGCCATCGAGCCCTGTCTTGAGCCAGCCGAAGCAGCAGGCATCGAATTGATGATTGAAAACGCGCCCTTGCAGTACGCCGACATGCATATGGCGCACAGTTTACGAGATACCGTGCGCCTGGCGAAGCTGGCGGGAATTGGTGTGTGTATAGATCTGTTTTCCTGTTGGGCCGATGCCGAGCTGGAAAACGTTTTTTTGAACGCTTTACCTCTTTGCCACCTGGTGCAAGTTAGCGATTATGTGTTTGGTGACCGCAATTTACCCGCGCGCGCGGTCCCGGGCGACGGTGGCATGCCGCTCAAGCGCATACTGGGCTTTCTGTTGGAAAGTGGTTATTCCGGTGTGTTTGATCTCGAACTGTTAGGTCCGCGCATTGATGCCGAAGGCCAATTATCTGCAGTGGAACGCGGCGCCAATGTTATCGATAAACTACTTCACAGCTTGGGCGCCTGAAATGTTCAGAGTGGGTTGGTATGGCATTCGGTGATCATGAGCGCGACGCTGATCTTCGAGACGCGTGGAAAACCTTCTGCCGGCAACTTGAACAGGCGGGTGATCGCGCATTCAAGGATTACAACCCGGCCACTCCGGCGCATAGAGTCGATGCGTTTCGTTTTCTCACGCAAAATCTGGGTCAGGCTTTCGATCTGGCACTGGAAACACGTGATACGCGCTACCCGGCGCTGCACCCATTTTGTACACCAACCCGTAAACTTGGCGGCGATGCGGCGGATTTTTCGTATTTGCAGGCCTGGCTGGATGGTGATTCTGCGTATCGGGTGCACGGCGCACGCGGCACTGCGCGATTCATGAATTTCACCCTGCAGGGCCAGCGGCCCGACAAACAACCCGGAACCGAAATTCCAAGCCTGCACGACCCTTTCGGCGATATCCCCGAAGTAAATTTGTTCGGTCACCAACTCGAAACTGATGCTGAAGGTAACTTTGAATTGTTTATTGGCGGCACAGAGCGCGGCGCCAATTGGCTGCCGACGACCGCCGACACCAGGAAACTGTTTCTACGTCAGGGTTTTGATGATTGGAACGAATTACCCGCCCAACTCAATATAGAGCGCCTGGGCATGACGGAACCCAAACCGTTGCCCAGCACCGAGACGATGCTTGACGCCATGGACTGGGCGGGCGCGTTTGTCACCGCAATAATGCATGACTGGCCCGACCATGCCTACCAATACAGTCCTTTCGTTGACCCAGACAATGTCAATACATTTCCAACAGGGGGTGCAGACAAGGACGACGCAAAACGTGGCAGGGCAGTTGCTCACATGTGCTGGGCACTGGCCAGTGACGAGGCGCTGGTCATTGAATTTGATGCACTGGACAGTTTCTGGATGATCTCGGCCATGGGCGTATTTTTTACCAGCCTCGACTACCTGTATCGACCGGTGAGCTATACCCCGAGCCGAAGCAAAGTGGACAGCGATGGCAAGGTGCGTTTGATTTTATCGCACACCGACCCCGGCTATCACAACTGGCTGGACACCCAGGGATTTGAACGCGGCAACATCACTTATCGCAATTTACTCAGTACGCAAAGCGCTAGTTTCAATACCCAACGGGTCAAGTGCGCTCAACTCGCTGACGCGCTGCCTGCCGATACGGCTCAAGTGACCGCGGAGGAACGCAAACGGCTGATGCTGCTTCGGTTCAACAGCATCCGCCGCCGTTACGGGGCAAAGTGACCACTTGCGGAGAAAATAGTATGACCATCGATAAACTTCTCGCCAGGGAGAGCATTCGCGCCACCATAGCCAATTACACAATCGCAGGCGACCGAATGCGGATCGATGACTTTTTGTCGGTATTTACCGAGGATGCCATTCTTGAGTCAGAATTCGTGCCGGCACAGGATGCCTTTCGCTATGAAGGGCTGGAGCAGATCAAGCAGTGGATTACACGTTGGCGGGACGGCCTGCAAACCAATGAAACCCCGATACATAAAGCCACATTTATTCGCCACCACCTTGCCACCAGCCAAATCGAACTGATCGATAGGTACTCGGCCGAGGGCCGCACCTACTGGACCGCATACACAGATATTGGACCCGATCATGCCGGCTATTACGTCGATCAATTCCGTAAAACCAACGACGCTTGGCTGATTGCCCATCGGCGAGTGCGATTGGATTGGAGAGCGCACAACAGCTTGTTTCTTGATGCTGTTACCGAGACGCGTTAGCCCACATATATAGCGTCTCAGGGAATCCTGTAAGCCATCAAGGAGACACGCCACTCGATATCTACATCGGCATGCCAACAGACGTTTCGCCGGCAGAATTTCCCTTGAAGATGGCCGGCTATACCGCCTTCCGGGCGGTGAATTGTGTGCCGTTTGTGTGTGCGGCCGAGCACGGAATTCACACGTCTACAGACCTGCCCCAAATTGTTTCGCAACTGGGTCAGGAGCAGGCAGCGTAGAAAATCACGCTATTGAATTGCCTCAACGCCTTTTATGGTTGTTCTGTGCATCAGCCTGCCCGAAGCTTCGTTATAGGGCTGAGAGCGATGCAGAAGCGCCGGGTTATGCCAGATAACCAAATCACCAAGCTGCCATTGATGCCGATACGTGAATTGGTCCTGCGTACACCACTCGAGCAGCTCGTCCAGCAACTTGGCCCCCTGCTCCTCCGGCTGTCCGACAATGCTTTTGGCGGTGGCGCCGATCAACAGAGAGGTTTCGCCGTTTTTCTGATTCCACACTAACGGATGCTCCGTGGGAGGAAATGTGGCATTCCATCGCTCCAGGTCATCGGCTGTGGGATCTGGAACAAATTTGCGACTCACTGCTTCCAGGCAGTGCACCACTTTCAGGCCTGCCAGTGCTCGTTTCCTGTCTTCTGGCAGGGCGGCATATGCAGCATACAGGTTGGCAAATTCCGTATCGCCGCCACTACTGGGCGGAGTTTCACACTTCAGCAAGGTGGCTCTCCCAGGCGTGTTATAGGAAGTGCCATCCATATGCCAAAAGTTATTACCTTCCACGTATTCACGCTGGCTTTTGTCTTCTTTAGCCAGGGTGATGCGGTAAATACCTTTCCCGCTCGGGCCCGAACCGTCGGCGGTCGATATCACGGCCGCCATATCGCCAAGTTTTCTCGACAATGCCACCAGTTGATCATCGCTCATATGAATCTGCGGAAACACCAGTACGCCAAACGTACTCAGCGCATCGAGAGTCTGTTCGGGATTGCCTGGTTCCAGAACTGCATCAGCCGTCACATTTACAAAAGCGCCGAGCTCGGGCGTGATACGGTCAAAGCTTATGCCGGGCATCGTACAATCCCCCTCGCTGCATCAATTTGCACACACTGGATTACCAGCGCGAGTTTCCGAGCCACAACAACCCTCGGGATTGTATCACACGGCGCACTGAATACTACAAATAATTCAACAGTGTTGATTGATATACAACCACTGCTGTTCGCCTGTTCCACGGCTGGCGCTGGAAGCAAATCGATAACCCCCGCCACTGCACGGCAAGAAGTCGGGTCAATGCCAGGGAGCTCTTCGGCGCCGCTATCAATTCTCTTCGCCCGTGGGCGGTATAATATCCAGATGCAGCCGGCTAAGTTTCAAAGCGGCAATCTTCCATTGTGTACCCTGTTTAACCCATCGTTCATGATAGTGTCCGTAGCCCACCAGCGAGGGTCGATCCGCCCCCCATATAACCCGATCCTGCATTGCCCAGATAACATCGATACTATCGCCGTTCCGTCCCATTTCCGGGGAGTGAACCTGATGCACGGTAACGGCGTGCTCGATTGAGGAACGAATTCTTGCTACTGCCTCGCCGCGGCCATTGATGGGCGACAGGTCGGTGCCGTCGCTGACATCCAACACAAAATCTTCGGTGAACAAGTTGCCAAACTGCGCCCAGTCCTTGCTGTCAAGTGCACGACAATAACGCGCCTTACCCTCACAGATGGCCTGCCATGTTTCAAATTCAACTGTATCCGCCACGCTACACCCCCCGTTCGCATCGCAAGCCAATTACCTGTTACTTCAGCTGACCGAAAAGCCGCCATCAACGGCCAACACCTGGTTAGTGACCCGCCGCGCTGCCGGCGTGGCGAAATACAATACGGCTGAGGCGATATCGTTGCCATCGCACATACCCAATGGTGGCGAGCGCCGCCCCGGGCCATCGGCCGGAGGGCCCTTGGCGGCAAGCGCACCCGGCGTCATCACGCCACCCGGCAACACCGCATTGACCGTGATGTTGTGTTCGGCCAACTCAAATGCGCTTGCGTGGCTGAGACCGAGCAATGCACCTTTCGAACCCGCATAGCACGCCAGGCCCAGCACAATCGAGCCACGCAGGGCGAGTGACGCGATATTGACTATGCGACCTCCATTCCCGGCCGCTACCATGACCTTGGCCACCTCGCGCGTCATTAGAAACGCAGCGCGCCCATTGATCCGATTCATTCGGTCCCACTCTTCCGCCGTACCCTCAAGTAGCAGTTGCCGGTCCTGCAAGCCCGCATTATTAACTAACAGCCACGGCGTGCCATGAGATCCGACAATGGCGCTGCAACATTCGACGATTGACATTTCATCGGCAAGGTCAATGTAAATCGCCGATGCACGAAAACCCTTTGCCCGTAAATCAGCAGCCTCAATCTCGGCGTTATGGATATTGATATCCGCGATAATGACCGTGGCGCCCGCAGACGCCAGGGTTGATGCGATGGAAGCGCCAATTCCGCTGGCGCCACCAGTAACGACTGCAAGCTTATTGTCTAGATTGAACAAATACCTGCCCTCGCTACCATCACAACAAGGCCAACCTGGTTTGCTGATTGACAAACGTCCATCTCGAAAATGATCATATTGGATAACTGGCTCTTGGTAAATCTTTGTCAATTGCCTGGCTCCGGCCGGGTCTGGAATTTCAGGAACATCTCCCGTTTGGTTGACCTTGTTACATGGCGCAGGGCCAGCGGGTCGCACATGTGCGACCCCGGCGGCATGCGGGTCCGGCAGCAACTTGTGACGTATTCGTTGGCGGCCAAGCTTGTGATAGTCTGACGCCTGGAAAATTTTTCCCTGGGGAGACAAGACCACTATGAGCGAAGCTGCCTATCGGCTGGATGGAAAACGAGCACTTGTTGTCGGCGGCGCCACCGGCATGGGCGCAGCAGCCGCCGAACTGGCGGCCGAGCTCGGCGCCTCATTGACTGTGCTCGACGTGGCAGACATTCCATACCCTTGTGAGCACAGCCACAAAGTGGATTTGCGCAGCAGGGAGAGTGTTGACGAGGTCGTCGAATCTCTTGATGGGAATTTTGATGTGCTGTTCTCCTGCGCTGGCGTCGCTCAAGGCACACGCGGCATTATGCTGATCAACTTCATCAGCCAGCGTCATATCATCGATTACCTGATAAGCCGCCAACAACTGAATTCCGGCGGCTCGGTTGTAATGATTTCTTCCGTCGCCGGTGTTTCCTGGCAAACGAACCTTGACAAGGTGATGGACTTTTTGTCCATGGACGATTGGGAGTCAGCCCAGGCATGGGTCGCCGAGCATGAAGGCACGGATGACTACGCGTTCAGCAAGCAGGTCATCAACGCCTATGTCGCCAACCATTCGTATCACTTTTTAAAGCGCGGGCTTCGAATCAATGCGGTATTGCCCGGTCCAACGGATACGCCATTGGCGCGGGCGAATGCCGAAACCTGGTTGGGGTTTGGTCATGGATATCGAGAAGAACTTGGACTGGACCCTCTGACGCCAAGTCAAATCGGTCAAACCATGAATTTTTTGGTCAGCGATGCCGCCAGCGGCGTCAATGGCGTTACCTTGACGGTAGACTATGGCCATATTCCCGCGAGCCTTACCGGTGCGTTTGATGATCCAATCGTCAAATACCTCTACGGCGTGACCTCGGGCGCCAACTAGGAGTTCTCGCAGCGGATTCGCTGCGCTGACGCGCAGGGAACTTTTCCATGTTCCCGACCTTGGGGGGTTGACCTGGTCAAGTGAATTCGGACACCCCAGTTAAGCCACATTGGCCAGTTGGCCGATACGTTCAAATCGTTGCGCGGGAAAAAAGGGGTCAGAGCCCTTTAATCCCAGTTGGCCGATACGTTCGGAAAAAAGGGGTCGGAAAAAAGGGGTCAGAGCCCTTTTTTTTTATGCAAGCCTGCGGCGCAGGCTCCTGGCAGGTTCGGTTCAGTTTATTTTGTTACTGCAAAATAGTGTTGCGCCACTGCGGCAGCTTGAGCGCCGCGCCCTCCCAATTCGGACAGTAGTGCTTTCATGCGATACGTCCACAGGTGCAGTGGCATTTCCAGAGTCATACCCATGGCGCCGAACATCTGATGCACATCGTAGACAACACGACTGGCGCTGTGTTGCGCCTGCAAGGCTGCCAAAGCCGCATCTCCCGCATCACCCGTATACGCCGCCTTAAGCGCCAAGTTTTTGACACCCCCGGCCAGCACGGCGCACTCCGCCATGCGATGCCGCAACGCCTGAAACGTACCGAGTGGCCGGCCAAACTGTTTGCGAACCGTCAGGTGCTCGACAGTGGCATCAATTGCCGCCTGCAGTAAACCCGCCATCTCGGCCGCACACGCAATTCGTAAAAGGGTTCGCGTCCGGGCCGCTTGTTCTGTCGTCATCTTCTCTCGAGCAGGCTCGCCCGTTACCCGTCCCATCGGGTAGGCGTACAAGGACTCAACAGCTTCGACATCATTACCTCCTGGGTGCGCGACGCTGACACTCTCAGCGTCAATCAGGACCAAGGTCTTCGCTGTGGCAACAAAGCGCCCTGGCCGCCCCTGTTCCACGGTCGCAACGGGCCTTGGCCACTCCGGGTTTATCGCCGGTCGAAGCAACATCGACAGGGCAACTTCCACGGTGCAGGGTAATCGAGAGAGACGTTCGATTGCCAGGGCGGCCGCTACGGGGCCAAGCTCGGGGACCGCAGCCAAGTCAAAGTACTGGGCCAGCTCAAGTTCCTTCTCAAGCTCATCACCCGGTAGTACAAAACCGTCAAAGCCCGTTGGCATTTGCTCGAACTGTTGCGCCAGACGATCGATTGCAGCCACTATCGCGGCCTGGTCGGGGTTGAGTGAGAAATCCATCAGCGTGGCTCGCGCGGCAATTCAAGCAAATTCGAGGCAATCAGATTCAATTGAATTTCGGCGGCGCCCGAGGCGATACCAGCGACAATTCCTCGCTGATGATGAACCAGGAGCATCGGGTCGCCACCGGCCAATGCATCGGGCACGTGCTCCACAACAAACTCACTGACCAGCCGTTCCGCAGTGACGGTGGCAAAGCGCGCCGCACTGGTTTCCGGACCCGGCAATTCACCGCGACAGCGCTGGTCGACAATGTGATAGCTGTACAGGCGCGCTGACTCACACGCGGCAAGTGCTTTCGAGGCCTGCTCCATCGCACCGGGTGTGCACTGATCGAGTTTTTTGAGCGACTCGACAGCACGATGCAGAACCTTTGACGCCAGGGCGAAGCGAGGTAAGCCCACGCGTTCCATCGACAAGGCTTTTCGCACAATCTCCCAAGCCTGGCCTTCTTCGCCCAGCATCGCGTCAGATGCTATCTCCACATCATCGAAAAAGACTTCATGGATATCACCTTCGCCAATGATGCTCGGAATCTCACGAACCGTTATACCTTCGGTATCCATGGGCAACAGAAAGATCGAGATATCTTTCTTGCTGTCCCCCGTCCTGGCCAGCAAAAAACAGGTGTCGGCATGACCCGCATAAGAGGTCCAGATTTTCTGTCCATTAATGCGATAGTTGGCGCCGTGCTTGTCCGCGCGTGTTCGCAAGGAGGCGAGGTCAGAGCCCGCTCCCGGTTCTGAAAAGCCTTGACACCAGAGCGTCTCTCCGCGCGCCATAGGCGGTATGTACGCTTGCTGCTGCGCTGCAGAGCCAAACAACATCAAGGTAGGGCCTATCCAGTTAACGTTCATGTATTGGCCGCCACGGGGTTCTCCGGCAGCCCACATTTCTTCGGCCAGAATAAACGATGACCAATGGTCGGCATCTTGGCCGCCCCATTGTTTGGGCCAGTGCGGTATCAACAAGCCTGCTTTGGCGAGTGCTCCGCAGAATTGTTTGGAAAATTCAGTTTGTGACGCAGAACCGGGGCCGTGGGCCATTTGTTCCCAATTGTCAGGCAGATTGGCGGCCAGAAACGCTTTGACCGTATTGCGAAACTCCTGTTGTTCCTTGCTCCAATCAAAATTCATACGCAAAACTCAAAGGCATGCATATTCCTGCAGAGACCGTTACCGGGCCTGGCAAGCACCGTCGTCAGGGTTAACGGAAACCTGACCAGAATGAGAATTGTGGTCGCGGCCTGTGTCTGTTTCGTGGCTCATTGGTTTTCATCTTTTCTCCCAATGCTCTTGATATGCCTTTCAACCCCGGCCAGATAATCAGGGTTGAGCATCAAGCTACTGTTCGCCATGCGTTCAACTTGTCTGGCTTGATCCCGGCCCAGGTCCCGAGCAAGCTCAATGGCGATCTTGGCCGCTCCCATCTGCTCGCCGTGCTGCCTGGCAAGGTGCCGACAGAATCCAATACAGTGTTCTTCAAAATTCTCGTCGGGATAGACTTCGTGCACCAGGCCCATAGTCAACGCCCGGTCGGCATCGGCGGGAAGATTGGCCATGATGAGGTAGCGCGTCCAGTGCGTGCCAATAATGCGCGCCAGGCGGCTGACGCCATTTGAGGCTGGTAATACGCCAATTTTGCCTTCAGGGAACGCATAACTCGCACTTTTGGCCGCCAGGCGAAAATCGCAGGACAGGGACAACTCAAGTCCACCGCCAACGCAGGGGCCCTGATGGGCAACGACGATAGGCTTCTCAATGTGTTCCATTTCATCGTAGATACGCTGCATGCCGTGCAACTGCAAACGGTGACGTTCGCGTATCGCAACGCCTGTTCGATCGACACTGGGTTTTTGCGATGTACCTTCCTTCATATCCGCGCCCGCGCTGAAGTAGCGACCGCTCGCTCGCACCAGCATTACCTTATAGTCGGGCGTATCTCGAAAACGATACAGGGCTTCCTCGAACAAGTTCATTGTTTGTCCGGAAAGTGCGTTGAGTTTTTCAGGTCGATTCAAGCTGGCGACCAATATGGCGCCATCTTCTTCAACCAACAGATGTGGGGCTTCAGACACAGCTCTTCCTCTCGTTCAACCGCGCGTTCGGGGCAAACTCAGGGCTCTTTCCGCGATCTGGCTGCGGTGCACTTCACTGGTGCCACCATAGATTGTGGTGGCCTGCGCGTGACGATAGCACAAATTGAGAAAACCGGCGGGTCCTTCGCGCTTGGACAAGGAATCCGGTGCGGTCAGGTCCAACAAATCTCTTGAGTCCGACAAATACTTTTCCGAGGAAAACAATTTGGCCATGGGACCATAGCCCCTATTCGGCAATTTTTGAAAGCTGTGCCAAAGGGCCCGATTGGCGATCACCTCTGACAAATGTACATGCAACAGCGAACGCGCCAGCCGTTTTTGCGCATCCACGCTATCGATCAAGGCTCGGCCATTGCGCCGCAATTGCCTACAAAGCTCTTCAGCGGCCTCCAGCATTGAACGTTGCGACTTGGCGAATCCGCCGCCGTGTTCCATTTCGAGCGCCCCAACCATCACCCGTGCACCACCATCAACCTCGCCCAAACGATAACTGTCTTTTACCCTGACGCCATCGTAATAGGTGATGTTGGTTCGTTCATCCTGAAAGGTATAAACAGGCTGTATTTCAATACCCTCGCTATCAAGGGGCACAATAAACATGGTCAGCCCCCTGTGCTTGGCAACATCGGGATTTGTGCGAGTCAGCAGCAGTACGTACTGAGCAATATTCGCCCCACTGGTAAACATTTTCGAACCATCAATGCGCCAGCCCGCACCATCGCGGATGGCCCGTGTCTGTGCGGCAAACACATCCGAACCGCATCCAGGTTCGCTATAACCCAGGCTGCATATTGCGTCGCCAGATACTATTCTGGGTAGCACTTCCTGTTTCAATTCATCGGTGCCGAACAGCCGGATCATCGCGCCAACCATCATCGTGGTGCTGGTTGCGTGTGTACTCCAACCCTGGTCTTCCCATACTTTGCTCAGGGCGTTAACAACGTAGGGCGGTGCTTCGCGCCCACCGTATTCTTTCGGCCAGGACGGAAACAGCAGTTTGGCCTGCGCCAGTTTCCTGTGTACTTCCCGATCAAAGCCATCGAAGGAGTAATGGGCTTTGGCTCTAAGCTCCGGCGTGAGAATTGCGTTCAGAAGATCATCCAGTTCCTTCGCCATTGCGTGTGCGTCTTCACCCAGATCAAAGTCAATCTGCACATCGCCCACATCGGGTAAAAGGGTCTCCTCACCGGCATACAACCGCCTTCCCGCTTCTTCAAGTAGTTGAGCCGGGTCTCCCCATACCAATGGCCAGGCCTTGGCGCGAAGGTTGTACAGATGAATATCGTATTCCGTTGTCAGGCCGTAACCGCCAAATATGTGCAGCGCATGCGCGGATGCGCGCGCCGCGGTATCGGTTGCCCACCACAAGGCCAACGACGTTTGCGCCCCCGCTTCGTCCAGGCCGTGATGAATGTCATGAATGGTTTTCCAGATAAGGTATTTGCCCCCGTCAATATCGGTGATCAGGTCTGCCAGCGGGTGTGATATTCCCTGGTAAGCGCCGATCGCCTGGCCGAATGCGTGCCGCTCACAGGCGTATTCGGCAGCCATTCGCACCGCTTTGCGGGACAGGCCAGACAGAGCCATCGCCAGCAGCAACTTCCACTCTTCGATCGCCTGATCGAACTGCCGCTGCGCCACATCACCGCTGGCCAGCACTACCTGCTCAGCGCCAGCCAAATCAATTTCGACAATCGGCGTTGATGCCAGGTTCGGTTCGCCTCGCTCCCCGGTAGCAGGCCGAACCAGAACCACCTGGTCTGACTTGCGCGCCACTACGGCCGTTGCGACAGCGCCGCCGGCAATCCATTGCAGCGGTTTGTCGGAGATGTTCTGAAACGCCAGGCTGATAACGACCTCACCGCATAACACTGATTCCAACAAATCTGATTGTTGTTCATCGGCCAGCAACGCCAACAGCCGGGCCGAAACCAATGTTTCCGCCAATGGGCCGGATGCCAGCATTCGCCCGGCCTCCTCCATCAATACGGCGGCATCCATCGCGCCCAGACCCAGGCCGCCGTGCTCTTCGGGTATGCGTATCGAGAACGCTCCGAGTTCACCCAGGCCTTTCCACAGTTCCGGGTCAAAGCCGTTTTGCTCTGCGGCGGCGCGAACCTGAACCATGCTGCTGTGTTCATCCAGAAAGCGCGCGAAGGATTCACGCATCAGACGCTGATCTTCACTGAGACCAAAATTCATTTGTTTTTACTCCGGCCTGTATACCAAGGATAGAGTCCGTGAAACCCGGTGAAAAGATTTTCTTGACGCAACTCTCGCCCCCCTACTAAAGGGCTTTGACCCCTTTAGTGCCCTCAGGTCACCCGAGTGCTTAAAGGGCTTTGATCCCTTTAGTGCCCCTTTAGTGCCCTTCCGTTATGTGCAAAGCCGAATTCCACATTGATCTTATGTTAATATACAGCATTGTTGACTAAAAACGAATCTTCCAGTAGCTTGCTGGGGCTATACAACAGGCCTGATCCATCAACTATGAGGTGCGGAATGTCGCTATCGGGAAAAGTAGCAGTAGTCACCGGAGGTGGCAGCGGTATCGGCCGCGCCATATGTGTGCGATTGGCCAGGGATGGCGCCGCCGTTTCGATTTGGGATTTGAACGGCGAAGCTGCCAGCGAAACCGCAGGTATGATTGAAGACGCGGGTAGCCGCGCAATTTGCTGCGTGGGAGATGCATCGGCGGCGGAGCAAATCGCCAGCAATGCCGAGACCACCCGTGACGCTCTTGGCTGCATCCAGATTTTGGTTAATAACGCCGGCATCAGCGATTTCTGCCGCTTCCAGGACATTACAGCGGAAAATCTGAGTCGAATTCTGGACGTAAACGTCAAGGGTCCCTTCTATTGCACCCAAGCCATCATCCCGGACATGTTGGAGGCCGGCTGGGGACGAATTGTCAATATTTCATCGTCATCGGCGCAGACGGGTTCGATAGCCATGACTCACTATTCGGCTTCCAAGGGCGCCATCATCACGTTCACCAAGTCTTTGGCCAAGGAGTTCGCGGGCGCTGGCATCACGGTCAACAACATACCACCTGGATTCATAGATACGCCCATGCTGCGCGCTTCCCCTGTAGACGTTGACATGCAATCCGAAAACTCACCCATGGGCCGGCCGGGCAGACCTGATGATATTGCCGCCGCCTGCGCCTATTTGGTATCGGATGATGCCGGCTACGTTACCGGCCAGACGATAGGCGTCAATGGCGGCCGTGTCATCTTGTAGCTGATACGTCACTTGCATTACCCATCAATGCGAGGAGAAAACGGATGGAATTGGAAATTCGGGAATTGAAACCAACGATCGGCAGTGAAATTATTGCCACGAAACAGGATTTACTCAGCGGCGAATATGGTGGCCAGCTTCGAGATCTACTCGAGCAACGGGGCGTACTGGTTTTTCCCGAGATCAATTTTAGCGACGACGAGCAAGTGGCTTTCACAAAAACCCTGGGTCAGTTTGCACCCGAAATGCTGGATGGCGGCGGCGAATCGGTGCACAGAATAAGCCTCGATAAATCGCAGTCCGCCAGCGCCGATTATCTCAGAGGGTCAATGTACTGGCACCTTGATGGCACCATGAACGAAGTGCCTATTCTGGCGTCGATCCTGTCCGCGAAAGTGCTCACGCCAACCGGTGGTGATACCGAATTCTGCAACACCTACGCTGCCTACGCAGCGCTGCCTGAAAGTGAACAGGAGGAATACGACCATCTCAAGGTCATGCATTCTGCCTGGAACACCCTGTTCTACTACGAACCTGAGACCGGTTTCGATATGCTGGATCAAATGATGGCAATTGGAGAGAATGAATTGCCGCTGGTGTGGAAACACCGCTCAGGGCGAAAGTCGCTGGTATTGGGCTGCACGGCTTATCAAATTGTTGACTTCGAGCACAAGGAAAGTATTCGTTTGCTGGTTAAACTGCGTGACTGGGCAACCCGTCCGGAATATGTATACCGCCATAAATGGTCGGTGGGCGATACGGTTATCTGGGATAATACCGGAACAATGCACCGCGCCTTACCCTACGACCCAGGCTCTGGCCGATTGATGCACAGAACAAAACTCGAAGGTGAAGAGGCTTTCGCATAGCAGATTTCTCTGAGCAAAAGGCAGGAATATCCTTGATGTCCAATTCGGGAAAACGAGTCGAATCAGCCGGAGATTTGGAGCAGGCGATTACCTATCCAACCGAGGCGTATACCTGCCGGGTATACGCGCAAGCAGAGCGCGACAAACTGTGGCGCAAGGTGTGGCTGCAGGCAGGCCGCGTTGAGGACATCCCCGAGCCGGGCAACTTTCTAACTTTTGATGTGTTGGATGATTCGGTGATTATCGTCCGTTCCGCGGACGATTCAGTTCGCGCCTTTCATAACGTGTGCTCTCACCGTGGCCGCCGTTTGGTGGACGTCCCAAAAGGCAGACGAAATGTGCGTGGCAGGAAATCGCAGTTCATCTGTGGGTTCCATGGCTGGCGCTATGACCTTGAAGGCAGAAACACCCACATTCCGCACAAGGACGACTGGCAGGGCGCTCTCGGTGAGGACTGTGTGAGCTTGAGCAGCGTCAATGTCGATTGTTGGGGAGGCTGGATATGGATTAATCTGGATTCGCAATGCGAGCCCCTGCAAGACTATCTGGCGCCGGCCGTTGAGATGCTAGACCCGTTTGAATTACAGAATATGCGCTGCCGCTGGCGCAAATGGGGCGTGTTTGATTGCAACTGGAAAGTGGCAATGGAAGCGTTCAACGAAACCTACCATGTATCGACCACACACCCCGAATTTAACCAGTATGGTGAATTTCGAGGCTGGGCCAAAGTGCACGGCCTACACAGCAACATCGGCTATGAGGCCGCCAGGGACATGGACAAAAACCAGTCCGCCAAGCTGCGCCTTGGCACCAATGCCGACCCCAGGATTTCGACTGCCCAAATGCAGGAGTACACCTGGGAGAAGGCCAACACCAACACAACGCAGACACTGGTCAACGCAGCTCGCCGCCTGGTAGATGAATTGCCGGAAGGCACACCCCCTGGGGAGGTACTGCAACATTGGCTCGCGTCCGCGCGCGCAGATGACGAAGCGCGTGGAGTCGTTTGGCCCAGCGTTGACCCTGAGCACGTCGGCAAAAGTGGCACCGCCTGGCAAATTTTCCCGAACTTCCAGATCGGACATTCGGTGAATAATATGCTGTGCTACAGCGCCCGGCCCAATGGCTACGACCCCTGCCAGTGCATCTTTGAAGCTGCGGTGTATGAGTTATACCCGGAAGGCGAAGAACCCGCTACCGAGTGGGAATTCTGCCCGCCCACGGAAGAAGCCTGGTGTTATGTCTTGTCACAGGATTTTTCCAATATGGCCGCTGTGCAGCAAGGTATGAAGTCAACCGGTTTTAAAGGCCCAAAACCCAACCCCTATATGGAGCGTAGCACCGCAAATTTGCATCGCAACCTGGCCAGGTACATGGAGACCGGGTCTCCCAGCAAGCTGTAATGTGGGTGGGCTCGGGTCAGGATCACAGATCCCATTCCAGCGGCAAGCGGTCCACTCCCCAGGTTCCACCCGTGTGATTTTCGTATTTCTCACCTTTTGGGAACTGCTCGGTGGCGGTCGAGACCCCTTGAACATCACCCTTGAGTGCACTGACCTGCATGCTGACAGCGGCGGAAAATACCCGGATTCAACCAAACAACATTGTTGTTTTATCCGGTTACTCCTGGCTGTTACCCGCCAAAAAACATGTACAATGAGGCCTTGGTTTGTCGGGGTCATCATTGATGCCGGAACTCGGATTTGACAAGCGCGTAGCCGTGGTAACCGGCGCTGGCCGCGGCCTTGGAAGAGCCTATGCGCTGTTACTGGCCGCCAGAGGCGCAAACGTCGTGGTCAATGACCCTGGTGTCAGCATGACAGGCGAGACTACTGACGCTTGCCCAGCGGAAGAAGTGGTTCAGGAAATCAAGGCTGCAGGCGGTGAGGCTGTAGCCAATTTCGATTCCGTTGCGTCCCGCGAGGGCGGTCAGGCGATTGTGAATTGCGCACTGGACCACTTCGGCGCGGTTGACATTGTTATCCACAATGCGGGTATCGTGCGCCGCTCACCTCTGAAAGACATCAGCTACGAAGAGTTTCGCTCTGTGCTCGATGTACACCTGATGGGAGGCTTCCATGTAGTGCGCCCGGCTTTCGCTGAAATGTGCAAGGCCAACTACGGCCGTATCGTTCTCACTGGTTCCATCAGTGGCCTGTATGGCAACAGCGAGGTTGTAGGCTATAGCGTATCCAAGACCGGAATGATCGGCCTGTCAAATGTTGTTGCCCTGGAAGGCGCCGAATACAACATAAAGTGCAACGTCATCTTGCCCGCCGCGTTAACCCGTATGGCCGAAGGCCTGGATACCAGCGCCTATCCACCGATGCAGCCAGAGCTGGTGGCGCCCACGGTCGGTTGGCTCGCGCACGAATCCTGTTCAATAAGTGGTGAAATGTTGGTGTCGATCGCAGGCCGCGTGGCGCGCGCCTATATCGCCGAATCACGGGGTATTTATCAACCGTCATGGACGATTGAAAACATTGCGGAACACATCGACGCCATACGAAGTACCGATGATCCTGTCATATTCAAACCCGCGCCATCGGGGCAATTGGACCATATTCTCTACAGTTTCGGCATGGCATCGAAAGACTGAGTGAAGAATCCGGGCCCCAACATGCAAGATCTGTCACTCGTTCATGGCGTCCCGTTAAGCGAAGAAACCGGTATTGGCGCTCTGACGCTGGGTGGTTATTTGCGTGATGTCACGGAACATTTTGGCCCCAGGGAAGCCGCCGTATTACGCGAGGGGTCGAAGGTTGAACGCTGGACCTACCATGAACTATGGGCGCGCTCGACAGGTGTCGCCCGTGCATTGATCGCCTGTGGCATTGGCAAAGGCGCCCGGGTGGGTATTTTAATGACCAACCGGTTGGAATTCCTGTCCAGCTTTTTTGGCGCCGCACTGGCGGGTGGCGTGGCCACCCCCATGAGCACCTTCTCAACCGCGGCTGAACTGGATGTTCTGCTGAAGAACTCCGCCTGCAGTGTACTCTTGATAGAAGGCAATGTGCTCAGCAAGGACTTCGCCGAAATGCTGAAACAGCTCGAACCCCGAATTGCCGATGCAAGTCCCGGTTCATTGTATTCGCTACGCTTTCCCTTCCTGCGGCATTTGGCCATGGTAGATGCTGAGCAGTCCAGAGGAGCTATAGAATCCTGGCCTGCATTTCTTGATCGCGGCGCCACCGTGGCCGCTGAATACATTGACGCCACTGCTGACAGCGTGACCCCGGCGGACCCTGGTGTGCTGTTTTTCTCTTCAGGCTCTACCGGTAAGCCCAAGGGGATTTTAAGCGCTCATCGCGGTGCCTGTTTACAGCTTTGGCGCTGGCCGCAGTGGTACGAGTTCGGCGACGATGTTCGTTGCTGGTCCGCCAATGGTTTCTTCTGGTCGGGAAATTTCGCCATGGCCATAGGTGGCGCGTTGGCATCCGGCGGCTCACTGGTTCTGCAACGTACCTTTCTGTCCGAGGAAGCACTCGAGCTGATGGACGCAGAACGTGTCACCTACCCGTTTGCCTGGCCTCATCAGTGGGCGCAATTAACCGGTGCGAAAAATTGGCTGGATGTGGATCTGTCATCACTGAAGTACGTAGATGCCAATTGTCCAATTACCGGGCACCCGACAGTGCGCACCACCTGGCTCGAACCTTCCAGCGCCTATGGCAATACCGAAGCCTTCACGTTGATCTCGGTATTTCCGGCGAACACCCCCAGCGAAGTCCACGGCGGCAGCCACGGCCTGCCCGTACCCGGTTCAAGCATCAAAATCGTCGAACCCTTTGAAGGCCACACCCTGGTCAGGGGCGAATCTGGCGAAATTGCGCAGAAAGGCGCCAATCTGATGTTGGGTTATGTTGGCATTCCACTGCAGGAAACGCTGGATGAGGAAGGCTTTTTCCATACAGGTGATGGTGGTTTTATCGATGAGCAGGGACGACTGCATTGGCAAGGGCGCTTGAACAACATCATTAAAACCGGCGGCGCCAATGTATCGCCATTGGAAGTTGATGCAGTTATTGCCACTTGTCCCGGTGTCAAGATCACACAAACCATTGGCGTAGCCGATGAACTACTTGGCGAATTGGTTGTTAGCTGTATCGTTGCGCGTGAAGGCGCGGAGCTGACCGCAAACGGGGTACGTGAATTCGCCAGGCAAACATTGGCCAGTTACAAAGCGCCGCGCCAGGTATTGTTTTTCGATGAGAGTGAGATTGAATTGACTGGCAGCGCTAAAGTCAAGACCGAGAAACTGCGTGAGCTGGCGGCGAAACGCCTACTCGAAAACAAGGATTGAGGCTGACAACCAACCAATTGAATGAAACCTCCAACCATGACTGACCTGATAATCGCCGATGTCGGCACCCGACAACTGTACGCCCGGTTCACAGACGCCGTTTGGCGCCAGGATGCTCAATCGGGAATTGACTGCTTTACCGACAGCGCAGAATGGAAGCTTGCCGGTATCCACCTGCGTGGCCACGACGAAATTGGCGGGGCGTTTACTCAGTTATTGAGTGCCTGCGCGAGAATCGTCTTGATTCATGGCGCACCGATACTGGAACTTGACGAGGGTGGGGCCAGCGGCCGCGTACTGGTTACTGAACTGACGCAAATGGCCGATGGCAGCTCAGTGATGACCGTGGGGGTCTATTATGATCGTTATGTTCAGCAAACAGACCGTTGGCGATTCCAACAGCGGCACTTTGGATTGCACTATCGGGGGCCCATCGACTTTTCTGGCGAATTGGTCGAAAGTCCCGAATTCGGCCCTCCTCCCGGCATGCCTCCCGACGATGAACCTACGGTAACCCGCCGCAAGGCGTAGTTGCCCTGTGCCCGAAGGGTGCGCCATAGCGAGCACCCTTCGGGCACACGGCACCCTTCGGGCACACGGCACCCTTCGGGCACACGGCACCCTTCGGGCACACGGCCCGCGGGTCGCACATGTGCGACCCCTGCATCGACATGGTGTCAACTATGCTTTCAGCGTCTTTCCGTTTATGCGCCACGCCACAGCGAAGCCGCAACGCTCTGGCGAGGAACCTTGGTGAGATATGCGGGCTAACTTTCCCTGGTCGGTAGTTCGATCTCTGCCCTGGCAGTCGCCATTGTGCCGCCCAATTGATTCTTCATTTTGCAATCCACCTGAACAACATTGCGCTGCTCATCATCGACCAGCTTGTCAATCACGGTCGCAGTGAGAAAGGTGGCGTCGCCAGCAAAAGCAGGAGCGCGATAGTTGGCATTGGAATGCACCACCATACCCCATTCACCCGCCCAACCTGCCAGATAATCCAGCACCCAGGCGCCCATGGAAGCGCCGTACCCGTATGCTCTCGGCATACCGATGCGGCGCGCCCATTTGGGGAACAAGTGGCCGCGTGATGGGCCGAAATACGCGCCGTCGGTCAACTCAGGGTTGTCTCTCTCCATGACCGGATCGTTTTCATGGCCGGCGAAGTCTTCGGTAAAGCCAAAATCCGCCATAACCATGCCGGGACGATGGGTGCCCCCCCAAATCGTGAACAGATAGGCACGCCATTCGGTCGCCAAGCTGGCGATGCTGTGCGGACCGATCACCCTTGCCGGCAATTCATCGCCCACGTTAATACTCTCCCAATAGCGCTTGCCGTGACCAAGGTCGTGCATCATCTTGATGTATTCGTACTTTTTGCCTTGAATCTCAGCCATTTCCTCATCGGACCAGTCTGGGTCCTCTGTGGCGTCCAGGGACCCCATCTCTACGGCGAGGTCGCGACGATAGCGAATACTGGTTGAACGTTGTTTCGCGATATAGTCGCCATCCTGATTGTAGTACTTGTTATCACCACGCTGAAAACAGGTCGGGCCGGCAAAACCCGTTTGCTTGACAACATAATCGTAGGGATATTTTTCGTTTAGGATTTCGTCGCCGCCAAATATCCGCGGCCCATAGAACCACCATTCGTCGCCGCCGAAGATCAGGTGCGAATCCGGGACGAATCCCACACAGGCCGGCCCGGCGCCGTGTCCATCATCGTTCGAGACAGCAAACGATTGCGGCGCCAGCAGGCGGCCGTAGCGGCTCTCGGCGGCAAAATCATGATCATAGTGCAATAGATTCGGGTAGTGCATCGCCTGTACCCAGCGACGAAAGTCGTTGTTGTGCAGGGGTTCCTTCATGCGCGCGGGCGCAATTTTTTTGCCGAGGTATTGGTCTATGTCGGAACAGTCCAGTGTTTTGTCATTCATGTATCAATCCTGTGTGAGTGTTTCATTTACCAACTCAATGACGGCTTTACCCGCCCTTCATTGCATTTAAAAATTCTTGATTGGTGATCATCACCGGCGTGTTGTCCTCGGCCAGGTGCGGCCCCTTAAGACCGATCCCACCATCAATGGTCAAGCATTGCCCGGTTATGTAGGTCGCCATGTCCGATAGCAGAAAAACAATACTGGCCGCAACTTCCCGGTGCTGGGCCTGCCGGCCCATCGGGATCGCCCTGGACTCCAGTTCCGGGTTGGATGGCAGTAGCGATTTAGGACCAATCATGGCTGCTGGCGCAACCGCGTTCACGCGAATCTCACACGCTGCAAGCTCAAGCGCCATGGTGCGAACTACTGGCAATATCGCGCCTTTCGCAGCCGCATAGGCAAGATGATAGGGCCCCGCCGCCAATCCACTGATCGATGAAATGCTCACCAGCGAACCCGGCCGTTGCTGGCCCTTCAGTTCAGCGGCAACTGCCTGGCTCATAAAAAACATCGAATCGAGATTCTTGGAGAACATTTCCCGCCAGACATCACGCGATATTCGTGTAGCCGGCGCCCAGGTATGCGGCGGCCCTCCGCCCGCCATCGCAACCAGACCATACAATTCACCTTCCGCCCTTCTGGCCGTGGCAATGGCCGAGTCCACGCCTTCAGCCGTTTGCACATCGGCCACGAGAGGCGTAATTGGCAATCCGTCGGCTATCAGGGGTGTGATGTCGGCGTCAATTTTTGCCTGGGTGCGATCGACAGCGATAACGCGCGCACCTTGCTCAGCCAGCAGTTTTGAGATCGTGGTGCCCAAGCCTCCTCCACCGGCGCCGGCGATTATCACAATTCGACCATCAAACCCGAAAAGATCCTGTTTCATTTCACACCATCACGTAATTCAGACACACCATTGGCCCTATTCTGGTGAAGTATCCAGCCACTCGGCATTCATTGCCTCGGGCGAAAGATACTTCGTTGTTGACCACCCGCCGTCAACGACAATCGTCTGGCCGTTAATGTGTGCCGCGCCGGGAGAACAAAGAAAGGCAATCGTGCTGGCAACATCTTCCACGGTGCCAAGCCTGGGCGCCGGAGTCATTTCAGTGTTCATCCGGCGAAAACCCCGGTCGTTCAATCGGCCTTTCACCATCTCCGTGAGGGTAACGCCTGGAGCTACGCAGTTTGCGCGTATGCCCTGCGCCCCATATTCGCAGGCCATGTGCAGCGTCAACGCTGTCAAGCCGCCCTTGGCCGCTGAATAGGCGCCCCCCCTTCTGCCGCCAACAACGGCAAATGTTGAGGTCACGTTAACGATGCCCGAACCGGATGGCATGTGGGGGATGACATCCCGAGCCAGCCTGAAGGGAGCGCGAAGCATGACGCCAAGAAAATAATCCAGGGTTTTATCGTCTGTTTCGTGCAATGGCTTCGGGCTGCCCAGACCTGCATTGTTGATTAAGTAATTAATCTGGCCGAAGCGTTCCAGACACAGGCCAACTATGGCCTTGGGCGCTTCATCCGTTGCAATATCAACAGCCAGGCTCGCCACCCGGTCGGCATCATCGATCTCAGTTTCCAGCAACGAGAGCTTTTCAGGGTCTCTGCCGACGCCTACAATCGCCATACCCATCGCGTTGAGCTGCTTTGCGGTGGCAAGACCTATACCGCTGCCCGCGCCGGTCACAATCGCAACCTCCATATTCGTCTCCATTCCTTATCTCAGTGTGAGCACTTTAGCGTGACGGCAAACGGAAATGAAGTGCTTTATAATCATCTGTGTTGATTATTGAAAGTTGAACAAGCAAGACCGTTGAGCGCAAGTTGACTACTGTCCCTGGCTGAAAGGCGGCCGCACAACCATCGCCGGTGTGCAGGAATGAGGCGTTAGCCGGTGCAACATCGCGGTCAGCTCTATCCCTGCACCATCAAGTAGCGATCCAACTCTTGATGCAGGTTCAGGATCATCTTCTCGTAGTACTCAGCCAACAAAATTTGTTTGCAACCGCTGGTGTTCAAGCCCCGCTGTATTCTCGGGATGTTGGAAAAGTCCTGTCGTGGAATTCGCAAAAATTGTTCAGGATCATTGCTATCGGTCATTTTTTGCACCACGGCTCTGGGAACTGGCTCCGCCGCTGGATAGGTTTTGGCCGAGTAAATCTCAAACACACAGGAATCAGGATCGAATCCATCAGGTCTTACCCGATACATCATTGTGTTACCAGCCTGCGGCAGAACCATTAAATTCGGGAAAATAAATATTTCACCACCCCATTGATCGATAACCTCCTTGTCAAGTGGCGGCATGGGGCGCTGTTCTGCTGCCGCCTTTGTGTACATGGCTTTGACGTATTCGCCACCCAGCGTCGAATCTTCCGGAATCGGTTTCCCTTTTAAGGAACGAACAAGTTCAACATCTTCTTTCAGAATCATGGCGTCCATACCTTCGACCAACAGGTCCAGCCGATCCGCCATGATATCCACCGGATCACCAGCTTGAAGGGTGTGCCCAGCCATCGGCGTTTTCTGCCCGCCCAGAAACCGGCCATGACCGTTGGCAAAGGTCTCATACAGGTGATCGTGGTGGCTGAAGTGAATTTCTCCCGACACATCATTGCCATAAATGAATTTGGCCGAATCCTTCTCCAGTTGCGGGTGTGTAGCCGGTACATGGTAGCCTTCGAGAAAGGCCTCGACAGCCACCTTCCAATTGGCCGGTACGGGCACCGATTTCCACCAAATATGGTGCATGTCGCCAATAGCCAGGTTCTCAATCAGGTTGCGAACCGGAGCCATGAATTCGTCAAACGCCTGGGGGTCGGCCGCAAAATTAATGAACACGAAACCGGCGAAGATCTCCAGCTGTATTTCGTGCAGGGCGACATCGCTGGCGACCAGTTGTCCGCCGCGAAATTGTTGGCGCTCTAGTACATATTGGTTAACGCCGTCAACGCCCCAGCGCCAACCGTGGAATGGACAGATGATTCGGCATTTCTTGAAGGTTCCGGAGTCTTGCGCCAGGGCGGTTCCCCGGTGCGGACAAGAGTTGTTGAACGCCTTGATTGTGTCCGCATCAACCCGGACGATAATGACCGATTGACGGCCTATCTCATAAACTGTGAAGTCTCCAGGCTCAGGGACTTCATCCAGGCGGGCCGCCATTTGCCATGCCCGGCTCCACAGTTGTTCGTATTCAAGCTTGGCGAATTCCGGGTCGGTATAACGGCCACTGCGGATCCCATGTGGCAAAGTTTGCCAACTCGACGGCCAGTTTTCGCCCGCTGTTTTGTCCATGGATACACCCCTGAAGCATCGTTGCCGCTCGCCGGACAGACTAGCGTGATTCTTTTTAGCAATCAACACTGCTGTCTATAAACAAACTACCAGGCGCGTTCACTTTGCTTTACCATGTACCTCGTTTGGTCTGGTTCGGTAACAAACTTTTGAATATTTCAGCCAACATATCCTTCTCCAGGTTCCACTCGGCACTGATACTTGGTCTTTGTCTGGTCTGGGTTTGCGCTTGCGCACCTAAAAATACAGTGGTGGCCGATGACGTCCCACGCTCTGACAAAGCTTTTGCCAACCGGCCTGACAACTTTCAGTTTGTCATTGTAGGCGATCGGACAGGCGGCCACAGACCCGGCGTATTTCGCCATGCCATGGAGCGAATCAATCAACTGCAACCCGAATTTGTTGTCGGAGTGGGCGACCTGATTGAAGGCTACAAGGAAGACGAGCAAGCGCTAAAACACGAATGGGACGAATTCGATGCCATTGTCAACCAGCTCGACATGCCCTTCTTCTATACCGTGGGCAACCACGACATGGGCAATGACGTCATGCGTGAGCTATGGCGCAAACGGTTTGGCCGCGACTACTACAGCTTCCTGTACCAAAATGTGCTGTTCATTTCATTGAACACCGAAGACCCACCGATCGCGCTGCCGGAAGACATTCTGGCCAGGCAAAAATGGCTGGAGCAGATGATGCAACAGGACCCGGAAAAAGTTCGGCTGCTACTGCGCGAGCGCGGGTCAAACACAGGCGCCCAAGGCAAGCCGCCAAAGCTGCCCGGCGCAGTGGCAATCAGCAATGCGCAGGTGGATTGGCTCGAAGACGTACTTGACTCACACCCGGATGTTCGCTGGACCATTGTGTTAATGCACAAGCCCGCCTGGGAATATGACAACCCCGCGTTCAAGCGCATTGAAACACTGTTACAGGATAGACCCTATACGGTTATTGCCGGTCACGAGCATTATTATAACTACAGCCGGCGCCTGGACCGTGATCACATTACAATGGGGACAACCGGCGGTATCTGGCTAACCGAAGGCAACCGCAGCTTCGATCATATCGCCTGGGTGAGCATGTCCGATCAGGGCCCGGTAATCAGCAATATCAGTTTGTGCGGACTATTGGGCCCTGCGCAAGAAACCTTGCAGAACTTGACTTCGGAGCAGACGGTCGGAGTCTGCAACCGGCCGTAAGAGACACGCCGGGTAGTCTTCACAGCCACCGGCAAGACGCGCCTTACCACGACGCAACCCAGCAGGGAGAAATTCCCGGGTTTCAGGAAGACGGCAGATTGCTCTTCAGATACGCTTGAAGGATGGTATGGCTGTCTGCACGCAGAACACCGTGCATGGAAAATCTCAGCACTTCACCGGCAAATCGTTTGGCCATTAGTTTTCTGGCTTTTTTGCTCCGTGCATGAGAACGCACCCAGACAGGCCACAGGAAGTAACCGGTCAGCATCAACACGGCTTGAACTTCGACATCCATATCGTCCACGCTGGCATCGCTGTCAGCCAGACTTTGCATCGCCTGTGCGAAGCGTTTGTAGAACACGTCTTCCTTGGGGTGCTCTCTGGATAACACGTCGTACAACCAAATCCGGCCAATATCAGGATTCTCGATAGCGTACTCGGCCAGCCGCAAATTAAACGCCGCCATTCGATTGATCACTTCGGGAAGGTGCTCCAGATCAGGTTCCAACCAGTCTTCCGGCGGAACGCCACCCTGATCGCCGCCCTCGAACACAGCCTCCAGCAATTGGTGGCTAACCCAATCGAGCGTGGCGCGAATCAAATCCTCCTTAACCCGAAAGTGTTGATACGCGGTGCCACGATTCACACCGGCCAGGTTAGCTACGCTGGAGACGCTGAGACCTTCGGCGCCATCGCGCGCAAGGACAGACTTGGCCGCCTCGAGGATTGCAATTCGAGTGGATTTCGGGTTGCGTTTGCGACGTGGTTTGTTTTTCGTGGCAGTCATCAGATTGTTTGTTGCGCAGAAAGGAAAGTAAAAACCAATGCGAAACTATAACACGTCAATTGATGCTTGTAGTCAGCCTTGTGCGCCTGAACCGCCGCGGTTTTTCCAGAGACCGGATTGTTTGAACCGAGGCGTCATGTTTCGCAGTTCACTTATGAACAAGCTGGCCGCGGGCGAGGGGGTCGTATGCGCCCGCAGGGTAATTCCGATGGGCCGCCGTGTTCCCTTCAGCCTGATGGGCAGGGCAGCCAGCAGACCGGCCGCCTCTTCGTAGTGAACCTGGTGGCGCGAAAGAAGAGCGAGCCGGTCGCTGGCAAGTAGCAGGCCGCGGATTGTCGATAGGGAACTGGTTTCGACAATTTGGTTGGGTGAGGGGGCGCCCTGCCGTGCCAGAAATTCATCGAACAAGGCCCGGGCGGGCGTTTGCCGCACTGGCAGCACCCAGCCATAAGCCAGCAATTCGGACAGCGTCACCTTGTTCGCTTTCGCCAATGGATGATGTCGGCCAGAAATAACCGACAATTCGTCCTCGAACAAAACCTCCTTGGCCAGCTTCGATCCGGTTTCGATATTGCGGGTTGCTCCGATAATCAGATCCAGGTCGCCATTGCGCAGTGCAGCTTCCAGAATCGTGTAGGGACCTTCCCGGGTCGAAATCCTAAGCTGTGGGTGTTCTTCAAGTACGCGATGGATGGTGCGAGGTGTCAACTCGGTGCGGGAATAGGGCAGCGTACCGATCGCCACCGAACCTTCCGTCACCCCACCGACGCAGCGCAGTTCATCGATCCCATGGCGAATCAGCGCGAAGGCGAGCTTTGCGTGATTTGCGAGTACATCAGCAAACACCGAGCTGGTAATGTGGGGCCCGGCATGTTCGAACAGCGCCAGTTCCAGTAGCCCCTCCAGATACCGGATGGAGCCGTACACGGCAGCGCGGGTTTGGCCGAGCTTGTCTGCCGCGGCCTGCACATCCCGCGTTTCATACAGGGCGAGAAAGGCCGCGAGCCGCTTCTGGCTGACATCAAGCGTGAAAACCGGATTATGGCGGGTCACTTGCTTGCCACGGGCGAATGCCCTGTAGCTCACCTCAGCCTCGGCAAACCGGGCCTCAGCTTCGCGAATACGCTCGATAAATGCATGACCCCGGGGGGTTGGGACCACACCCCGGGGAGAGCGGTCGAACAGACGGGTGGCCAACTGCTCCTCCAGTTCTCTGAGCGCCTTGGACAGCGCGGATTGAGAGCGATTGAGGCTATTGGCGGCGCCGGTGACGCTACCGTGATCGGCAATGGAGCGAACAGCCTTCAGGTGCCTGAGGCTGAGGGAATGCAAGCTGTCCACGGACGCCTGTTGGCCTTTCATGGGGGACTTCCGAATCGAGTCTTCCTTGGCACTGTAGTTGAATATTCATGGGGTTTACAACCCGCAAGCAACCGTTCCAGTTCAGGCCCATCTAATATATATTTTATAACATATTGAAATAATTGATAATAATTTAAATTATAATAAAAATAGTTTTTACGGATTAGTCTTTCTTTAATTCAGAACGTCAAGGCTCTCCTCGACTTGTTAACTATTTCTCATGGGTACAAAAGCCGATACCATTGGTTTCCCGGACCCCCACCGACTACTATCCAGCACAGAGCTAACTGCCGAACTGAAGGGGAAAGTCGCCGTGTCGATAGTGGTCACCAGCGTTGAACGGGTCGACGCCAGCGTCGTTGATAAATTTACCGGGCTGGGCGTGGCAACCGTGCACGAGTCCTACCACCGGCGTGGTCTGTTGGCTTCCTATATGCGTCCCATCTATCGGCCAATCCACGAGGCCGGCACGGCGGTCACCTGCGAGGTGGCCCCGGGTGACAACTGGATGCTGCACGTCGCCGTCGAGCAATGCCAGCCTGGAGACATACTGGTGGTGGCGCCCACCAGCCCCTGCGAGGACGGCTACTTCGGCGATCTGCTGGCGGAATCCCTCAGGGCGCGGGGTGTGCGCGGCCTGATTATCGACGCCGGAGTGCGCGATATAGCCACCCTGACAGAAATGCAGTTTCCGGTTTGGTCAAAGGCCGTGTTTGCCCAGGGCACGGTTAAGGAAACCCTGGGCAACGTCAACCTGCCGGTAGTATGCGCGGGGACTCTGGTCAATCCTGGAGACCTGATTGTGGCCGACGACGACGGTGTAGTCGCGGTTTCAAGGCTGGAGGTCGATGCGGTGTTGGCCAGAGCGAACGAGCGCGAGGCGAAAGAGAGCGAAAAGCGCGACATGCTCGCCAGCGGCGTATTGGGCCTCGACCTGTACAGGATGCGCGAGCGGCTCGCAGCGAAGGGCTTGAAATACGTCGAATCGCTGGGCGATGCCTGAAATGCAAACAGCCATCCCCTGCAGCGTCATGCGTGGCGGCACCTCAAAGGGGCTCTATTTCCTCGCCAGCGAACTGCCCGTGAACAGTGTTCAACGCGACCAGGTGCTGCTCGCGGCGATGGGCTCGCCGGATGAGCGCCAAATTGACGGCTTGGGCGGCGCTCATCCGCTGACCAGCAAGATTGCCGTGGTCAGCCCTTCATCGAAAGACGAGGCCGATGTGGATTACCTGTTCCTGCAGGTGATGGTCGACAGGGCCGAGGTCTCTGCCAGCCAGAACTGCGGCAATATACTGGCGGGCGTCGGTCCTTTTGCGATCGAGTGCGGCCTGGTGCCAGCCGGGGATGAATTCACCGATGTTCGCATCCATATGGTCAATACCGGCGGCATCGCCGTGGCGCGGATTCACACACCCGGCGGTAGCGTGGAATATGGGGGCAATGCGCACATTGATGGCGTGCCCGGTACGGCTGCAGCGGTGACATTGGAATTTCTCGATATCGCCGGCTCCAGTTGCGGTGCCTTGCTGCCAACCGGGAACGTCGTCGACGAGGTGAACGGCGTCAACGTGACCTGTATCGACAACGGCATGCCGGTGGTGTTGCTCAATGCGGCGAGCGTAGGCAAAACCGGTTACGAAAGCCCCGCCGAACTGGAAGCCGACAGCAAACTTAAAGCCCGGGTAGAATCCATCCGTTTGGCGCTGGGCGAACGGATGAACCTGGGTAACGTCTCCGGCAAGACCGTACCGAAGATGAGCCTGGTCGCCCCGGCCCGGGACGGCGGCGTGATTTGCACCCGTATTTTTATTCCACACCGGGTGCACGAGGCAATTGGCGTGCTTGGCGCTGTCAGCGTAGCCACAGGTTGCCTGTTACCGGGGTCCGTCGCCCAGCAAGTTTGCGGGCTGAACGCTAACGGCGGGTCGCAACGTCTCGAGGTCGAACATCCAACAGGTTTCTTCACGGTCGACGTTGAAGTCGCCACCGGCGCTGATGGCATGGAAGTCAAACGCGCTGCCCTGTTGCGCACCAGCCGTTCGTTGATGCGAGGTACGGTCATGATTCCTGCTGCAGTGTGGAGCGGGCCATGACTTCGCGGCGAACTGTTTGCCTGATGGGCCTGGGCGAAGTCGGCGCCACGCTGGCTGCCGGCCTTGCAGGATTCCCCGACCTGGTCATCAAAACCTACGACCCGCTGTTTGACGACCCGAACAGCAAACCATCCCAGACCCTGCATGAGTTGCCGCATCTCAAGGCGGCCGACTGCGCCGTGGCCAGCGTGCAGGATTGTGATCTGGTTATTTCGGCGGTCACTGCCGCCCGGAATCTGCCAGCGGTGGAGTCAGTGCTATCCGGGCTGCAGCCCGAGGCCAGGTTTCTCGATCTCAATTCGGTCTCCCCCGGCGCCAAATGCGCGGTGTCGGAGCTAGTGACCCAAGCCGGTGGCCGCTACATTGAGGCGGTGATCATGTCACCAATTGCACCGCAGGGTATTGCCTCACCCATCCTTATCGGTGGGCCGCATGCCGAAGCGTTTCTTCCCGAGGGCGTTGCATTGGGCTTTAGTGGTATGCGCTTTTGCGCCGGGCAGTTAGGTGCAGCGGCCGCCACCAAAATGTGCCGCAGTGTGATAGTCAAGGGCGCCGAGGCTTTATTGAGTGAATCCCTGCTGGCAGCGCGTCACTACGGGGTAGAAACGGCCGTGGTCGATTCCCTCAGCGTCCTGTTTCCCCGGCCGGACTGGGCCGGGCACGCGCGCTATATGATCTCTCGTACTCTGCTGCACGGCGTCCGGCGCGCCGAGGAAATGGAGGAGGCCGCCCGCACAGTGGCCGACGCTGGCATCGAGCCGCATATGAGCGCGGCAACGGTATTGCGCCAGGCCTGGGCGCCACGCTTCGCCGCGGCGCTGGAAAACCGGGAGCTGACGGCAATGCTGGATGCAATTCGTGCGCTGGCGGCAGATACTCCCATTGAGAAAAACAGCCGATGATCATTGATTGCCACGGGCATTACACTACCGCGCCCGCACCGCACCAGGCGTATCGCGAAGCACAGCTTGCCGCCCACACGGCGGGTCAACCGCTTCCCGCGCCGAAAACGATCAGCGACGAAGAGATCCGTGAAAGTATCGAACAAAACCAGTTGCGGCTGCTGCGGGAACGCGGCGCCGACATGACCATTTTCTCGCCGCGCGCTTCGGCGATGGCGCATCACGCCGGCGACGAGGCGGTGTCCGGCCAATGGACGGCGGCCTGTAACAACCTGATCAAGCGCGTGGTTGACCTCTATCCCGAAACGTTTATCGGCGTCTGCCAATTACCTCAGTCACCGGGGGTTTCCATCGCCAATTCGGTGGCCGAGCTGGAGCGCTGCGTCAATCAACTCGGTTTCGTCGGTTGTAACCTGAACCCCGACCCTTCCGGTGGCCACTGGACCTCGGCGCCCCTCACCGACCGTAACTGGTATCCTTTGTTCGAGAAAATGGTAGAACTGGACGTGCCGGCGATGGTCCACGTATCGGGCTCTTGCAATGCCAATTTTCACGCCACCGGCGCCCACTACATCAATGCAGACACCACGGCGTTTATGCAATTTATCGAGGGCGATCTGTTCCGCGATTTTCCCGCGTTGCGCTTTATCATCCCCCACGGTGGCGGTGCCGTACCCTACCATTGGGGCCGTTATCGCGGCCTTGCCGATATGCTGAAGCGTCCGCCCCTGGCGGAACACGTGATGAAAAACGTGTTTTTCGATACCTGCGTTTATCACCAGCCGGGTATCGACCTGCTGTTCCGGGTGATCGACATCAACAATATTTTATTCGGCTCCGAAATGGTGGGGGCGGTACGCGGCATAGATCCGGAAACCGGGCAGTACTTTGACGACACCAAGCGCTATATCGACGCGCTGCGGTTGTCCGACGACGATCGCTACAAGGTGTACGAGGGTAACGCCCGCCGTGTCTACCCGCGCCTGGATGCACTATTGAAGGAGCGAGGACAGTGAGCGCTTTCAGGATGGACGCCGACTGGCTGCCATTTCACCCGGCGCCTGCAACTCCTGGTTTTGTACCGCCACCGGGTGCGGTAGACGCGCACTGCCATGTCTTCGGCCCGGGCGCCGTATTCCCATTCACGCCCGAACGCAAGTACACGCCCTGTGATGCGCCGAAAGAAAAGTTGTGGGCACTGCGAGATCATCTGGGTTTTTCCCGTAATGTGATCGTGCAGGCGAGCTGCCACGGTGCCGACAATCGCGCCCTCGTAGACGCGTTGGCTCATTCAAACGCCATGGCACGTGGGGTTGCCGCAGTAAAACCTGAGGTCACCGATGCAGAGCTTGCCGAACTCCATACGGCCGGTGTGCGCGGCGTACGCTTTAATTTTGTCAAGCGTCTGGTGGATGCTTTACCGTTTGATTCGTTGCAGGAGATCGCCACCCGGGTAGAGAAGCTGGGTTGGCATATTGTGATTTACTTCGAGGCAAGTGAGTTGCCGGAGTTGTATGATTTTTTTACTTCGTTGCCAGTCATTCTGGTAGTCGACCATATGGGAAGGCCCGATGTCAGCATGGCCGTGAATGGCCCGGAATTTGAGTTGTTTGTGAAAATGTTGGCCGAGCACCCGCGCATCTGGTGCAAGGTGAGCTGCCCGGAGAGGCTGTCTCTGGGAGGCCCGCCCGGCTATGAGGATGTGGCGCCGTTTGCGCGCCGGATCGTGGAAACTTTCCCGGATCGGGTGCTGTGGGGCACCGACTGGCCGCACCCCAACATGAAAAACCACATGCCGGACGACGGCAAGCTGGTGGACTTTATCCCAGGCATTGCAGCAACGCCGGAGTTGCGGCAAAAACTGCTGGTGGACAACCCGATGCGCCTGTACTGGTCCGATTGAGGAAGCGCGCCATGGCCCAGAAGAAACCCTACCAGGATATCCCCGGCACGACGATTTTCGACACCGATATGGCACATATCGGCTACCACCTGAACCAGTTTTGTATGTCGCTGATGCAGGCGCCGAACCGCGAGCGCTTCAAGTCGGATGAACGTGCATACCTGAATGAGTGGCCGATGTCCGAGGCGCAGAAACTGGCGGTGTTGGACCGGGACTACAACCGCATGATTTCCCTCGGCGGTAACATCTATTTTCTTGCCAAGATATTTTCCAGTGACGGCATCAGCTTCCAGCAGGCCGCCGCCAGTATGACCGGCATGACCCAGGAGGAATACGCGCAAATGATGATCAACGGCGGGCGTTCGCCCGAAGGCAATCACGTGACCGGGGAGGACGGCGGCAATGGCTAAAATTACTGCGGGTGTCAGCACCTCCCACGTGCCGGCGATCGGTGCAGCGATTGATCAGGGCAAGACAGCCGAGCCTTACTGGGCGCCGCTGTTTGCAGGCTACGAATTCTCCAAAAAA
The DNA here is from genome assembly GCA_026710905.1 of Halieaceae bacterium. Classification (GTDB taxonomy): domain Bacteria; phylum Pseudomonadota; class Gammaproteobacteria; order Pseudomonadales; family Halieaceae; genus JAPOQD01. Next base: position 46,436 of record JAPOQD010000016.1, on the reverse strand, counting down.
TGGATAGCGGAGCAGAAGCCGGATGTGGTTATTCTCGTTTATAACGACCACGCGACGGCCTTCAGTCTGGATATGGTGCCGACTTTCGCGATCGGTTGCGCCGGCGAATTCAAGCCGGCGGATGAGGGCTGGGGGCCGCGACCGGTGCCGGTGGTCAAGGGCCACCCGGAGTTGGCGGCACATATTGCGCAGTCGGTTATCCATGATGATTTCGACCTCACCATCGTCAACAAAATGGACGTGGACCACGGTCTAACCGTGCCACTGTCGCTGCTGTTCGGCCAACCCGAGGGCTGGCCCTGCCTGGTAATCCCCCTCGCCGTAAACGTGGTGCTGTACCCACCGCCGTCGGGGCGACGCTGCTATGAATTGGGCAAGGCAGTGCGCCGGGCGGTGGAGTCGTTCGATGCGGACCTGAACGTCCAGGTTTGGGGTACGGGCGGTATGAGCCATCAATTGCAGGGTCCGCGGGCCGGCCTGATCAATAGGGAATTCGATAATGATTTCCTGGAGCGACTGGTCAACAGCCCGGATGAGTTGTCGCGGATGCCACATATCGAATACGTTCGAAAAGCCGGATCCGAGGGCATCGAACTGGTGATGTGGATGATTATGCGTGGCGCCCTGAACGAGCAAGTGACCGAGCGGCACCGCTTCTACCATGTACCGGCGTCGAACACGGCTGTCGGTCACCAGGTTTTGGAAAACGGGTAAGTCACCACTACGCAGATTCGGAGAACAGCATGAAAGTAATACTCGCGGGCCCCGGGGCGTTCGGCATCAAGCACCTGGACGGCATTCGCAACATCGACAACGTGGAGGTCCTGTCGCTGGTCGGGCGCACCTTGGACAAGACCCAGGCGGTAGCCGATGAATACGGCATCCCCCATGTGACAACTGATCTTGCCGATGCCCTGGCGCAGCCTGGCATCGACGCCGCAATTCTCTGCACGCCGACCCAGCAGCACTCTGCAGAGGCAATTCAGTGCATGCGGGCCGGTGTGCATGTGCAAACAGAGATTCCGCTGGCGGATAGCTGGGAAGATGCAGACGCCGTTGACCGAGTGCAACAGGACACTGGTTTGGTCTGCATGGTGGGTCACACGCGCCGCTTTAATCCCTCGCACCAATGGATTCACCAGCGTGTCGTTGAAGGAGAACTGAACCTGCAGCAGATGGATGTGCAAACCTATTTCTTCCGCCGCAAGAACATCAATGCCAAGGGTGAGGCGCGCTCCTGGACCGATCACCTGTTGTGGCACCACGCTGCACATACTGTGGATCTGTTTGCGTACCAGGCGGGCGGAGAGATCATGCTGGCGAATGCGGTTCAGGGTCCGCTGCACCCGGAGCTGGGCATCGCCATGGACATGTCTGTTCAACTTACATCGAGCAGCGGTGCGATCTGCACCCTGTCCCTGTCTTTCAATAACGATGGCCCTCTGGGAAGCTTCTTTCGCTATATTTGCGACAACGGCACTTATCTTGCCCGCTATGACGACCTTGTGAATGGAAAGGAGGAGCCTGTGGACGTATCGAAAGTCGCTGTCTCCATGAATGGTATCGAGTTGCAGGACCGGGAGTTTTTTTCAGCCATCCAGGAAGGCCGTGTACCGAATTCCAGCGTGGCGCAGGTGCTGCCCTGTTACCGCGTGCTACACGAACTCGAACAACAACTGTTGCGATAGCCCTTCCATACCGTGGAAATACAGTGTGTGGAGGATTCCTTGATGATTGACCTGGACTGGCCCGCATATCTCACCAGGCTTCTTCTGCGGCGGACCTGTCCTCCCGGTACTTCCAGGATTCCCGGGCAACCCATTTGTCGGGTATGTACCCTTGGGGCTTTATCTCGTGATCGTAAGGGCCTCATTACCGAACCCGAACAAAATCACGTTCAAAGCTGAACTACTTGTTAGCAAATAGTAATTCGCCGAAGGCAAAGAAAGGGATCCCGGGCCGCTACTTGGTGGTTCCGCCAGACTGTCCGGCAATTATTCCTGCTTGCCCAGCCACTCCAAACCCCGTTCCACCACTGCCACGGCCTGGTCATACCCCTCATCCACCCCCAGGGCACAATCCTGGGCCATGGCGCGAGAAAGCGCGCCGGTAATTGTAACAACGGCAGCTGCGGGCGTTAGACTCGTATCTACACCACGCTCCACCAGCAATTGCTCAACCGCCTCAATCTGTATACGGCGAAACTCCTTCGCTGTCTTGACAATTTCTGTGCGAATGGCCTGACGGTGGTTGGCCAGTGCCAACTACGACCGCCGGATCGTAATATTATAGTTCTGAATCTATTACGAATGCGGGTAACGCCTGAATCCGGAACTGAGTTGAAATGGAATTGCATTTTCCGGTCTCTGGATCAGGGTGGCCATCGGCGTTCGCATACAGTGCGTGATAAACCCCCTCGCAGGTGTACCCCATCACGTTCGCTTTACCGAAGGCAGAGCCGACTATTCGTCGTTGTGGACTGGGTTCTCCCTCGGTATCTATTGCGTTCCGGAAGCCGACATTGACATCGTAGACGATCTCTACCGGGGAATAACCAGCGAGGTAGCCGTCGAGCCTACCGTCCTCTCCGATAGTAGCTTGCAACCTCGCGTCGCGCAGGTAACGATCCACGTGCATTGCATTGACTACCCAGGGAAATCGAACATCTACAGGCGCTGTGGTCAGCACGCCGTCGACGATTTCACCTGTAGTTTCTGCATGAAAACGTGGAGCGTGGTGAATAGAATAAGAGGCGTAGCGCAGAGGTACTCTGGAGGGACTTAACTTTATGGGGTCACCATTGGCGTAGATACCAACTCCAACTGACTCGTCGTTGTAGGCGTCTTCCACGTCGGTAATTTTGATTAGAATTCCCCATGAGCCGGTCAGCATCTCGGTGGCAAAATCATTTGCCTGTCCTGATGGTTGGAACCCATTGACACAACCAAATACGCGATAGAACTGATTGTCTATGCCCGCCTCGCCATTCACCCCGGTGAAATCAGAGTGGAAGCAGGCGCCGGAATCCTTCGAGTTATCCCCGTCTATATTAATCCCATAGACAGGCGTTCCATCTCCACTCACAGTGCGAAATGTCGGGTTGGGACCACCCAGTTCGGGGTTCTGGCAGAGATTCCTGACCCCATTGCTTTCGGTCAATTTTCTAAAACGATCATAAAATTCCCGATTACTTTCGCTGGGTCGTTGCTGAATTTTGGGCATGTCTATATAGCCCTCGCCGATGTTCTGATAGCTTTGACTCATGCCATCAGGGCATGCCGTGGCCGTGTCAACTCCGTTGGCGAGAGCGAATTCAATGTGGGAGACTACGAAGCCCATATCGTTTGCCTGGACAGAGTTGGATACTTCTCCCAAAACTGCGGCAAGGAGACATGCCTTACCGAAATCTGTGAGGTGGGTAAATTTCGTCAAACGCATTTTGCAACCTATAGAATGATATTGCTCAAGCAGTCGGTCTCGGACTGACACCCTGCTATTCCTCCCCGGCGGTTTTGTGTGCCGCCATGGTCTCGAGGGCCTTCACCAATCCGGAGTGATCCAGTTCACCATCGCCCTGCGCGGCACAGGTGTTGAACAGTTCCTGGCGCAGCCCATGGATCAGGCTGCGAAAGGCTCCTCGCCTTCCAGTTTGGTGCGTATCATCATCCGGCCACTGTCCGCAGTGTAAGGCGTTGCCCGGTGCATGGTGCCGGTGTTGTCCCAGATCACCAGGTCACCAAGCGACCACTTGTGGCGATAGTGGAAGGGTTCGCCGGTAGCCCAATCGCGCAAGCCATGGAGCAGTTTTGCACTGTCCTGGGGCTCCATACCCACAACGTATTGGGCGGTGCTCCCTAGCACCAGGGACTTGCGACCGGAGGCATGTTTCCATACCAGGGGTAGTTCGTTGCTGCCCAGGGACATCCACTCCTCCAGTTTGGCCAATGTGGGCTCCGGCTGGTGATACAACTGCGAATTCCAGAACGAATGATGTACGCGCAGACCGTCCAACTCGGCTTTGCGTTCTTCGGACAGGTGGTCATAGGCCGCGTAGGTATTGCAAAAGCCGGTATCCCCGCCCTCTTTTGACAGCGCCTCGGCCGATAACAGGGAGGCGAGGATCGGCATCTTCGACATGGTGCCGTCGATGTGCCAGTAGAAGGCTCCCTTCAGGTAATCCGCCCTGGCATTTTCTTTTTCATCCATGGTGATCTTGTAGGTAATCTCGCCTCGTATTTCCGGCGCCAGTGTGCCCAGGGTCTGGGTGAAGGCCACCAGTTCTTCATTGGTGAAATGCAGTTCGGGGAAAACCAGTACTCCCCGCTGCTCTAGCAGCGCCCGTAATTCAGTTGCGTGTCCTCCACTGAGCAGAACTTCCTTTGAGGCCTCAACCCAGGTGCCAATGTCAGGTTTTATGTCTGTTACTTGCAAAGGTCTACCTTCAGTAGTAATGGCGATTTCGGACCGATTTTATCATAGCAACCGCTACCCTAAATCGATATACAGTCAAGCATTGGCCGCACCGTTGGCGAGTATGTGGGCCCCGGAAACCCAGCTCGCTTCGGGCGAGGCCAGGAAGGTGACTACGCTGGCTATCTCCCCGGCCTCGCCGATATTGATCACCCTGCCACCGTCACCCAGGCGCTTCGCCGCCTCACTGGCAACATACAGTGGGCCGCGCAGGTTCACCCCTAGCATCAACTCCAGCTCTTCATCAGTGAGGTTCTGCAAACTGCCGCCGGTGGTGTCGGTCCGATGCTCGCCGGCGCGCTCTACGATTACTCGGGGGATTATTCGATTTTTATTACTTTGTGCATCCCTTCGGCACTGGTCGCCCCCAGTAGGCACGCCGCCACGGGCACTGATAATTATGAAATCAACGGGTTCGAACGCTACCTGTGTCGTCCCATCCCGGTATGGCGTCTGCTTTGCTAAGATGCGACCTAAATCCAGGAAAAAGCTAAAACCTGACTCAAGAGGACCACATGAGCAACAAGCCCGCCTCGCCGGACGACCTTTTGCATCCGACGAAAATCTCACCCATGCAGTGGCTGATCCTTTTCCTCTGCATGGTCGCCAGCATGATCGAAGGCTTCGATATCGTCATTATTTCCTACACCGCACCGGCGATCAGCGAGGACCTCGCGGTGTCGCCGAGCGAGTTGGGTATTGTGTTCAGCGCCGGGTTGTTCGGCATGGCCTTCGGGGCGATGTTGCTCGGCGGGCTCTCAGACAAGTTCGGCCGCAAAACTGTGGTCAGCACCGCCCTGTTGATTGCGGGGCTGGGCACTCTCGCCGTGGCCTACAGCGCTTCCGTGACGCAACTGGTGGTCTGGCGTGTAACCGCGGGGCTCGCCCTCGGTGCGCTGATCGCCACCCTGCCGGCGCTGGTAGGGGAATTCAGCCCACTCAAGTACCGCACCCTGGTGATAGCGGTTTTGCTCGCCGCGGCGAACTTCGGCGGCTTTGCCGGCGGTTTGATCGTCGCGGAGATTATCGTCGATGCGGGCTGGCGCGCGATCTTCATGTACACCGGAGGATTGACCATTGCCACCGCGGTAGTGGTGCAGTTCCTCGTCCCTGAATCCATAGCCTTCGTTATCCAGCGCGGGAGGGAGAGGGTGCTGGCAAAGGTGAACCGCACGCTGGCCTATGTCGGCCAGAGCGCAGTGGCGGAATTACCGCAGGTTGCAGAGGCGCGAAAGCGGGAACCCGCCACGGTAAAATCCCTGCTGACTCACGGCCGGGGCAGGACCACACTGCTGCTGTGGAGCGCGTTTTTTCTCGCCTTTCTCACCGTTTATTTTATCAGCAGCTGGATGCCCAAGGTGCTCACCGGGGCTGGGCTCTCCCAGCAGGCGGCGATCCAGGGCACCACCGCACTGCCTGCCGGTGCGATTTTCGGCAATATTCTCATCGGCTGGCTCGCCACCTGGTGGCCGCTCAAGCGCATCCTTATCGGCGCATTTATCATCGGCGGCATCTGCATGGCAACACTCAGCGGCGTTCATCAATCGCTTGCCAGTATGCCTTTCTACCTGATCTGGCTGATGCTGCTGGTAACCGGCAGCGCGATGTTCGGCGCCTTCGGAAACCTGTATAACGTGGCGATGATTGTCTACCCGGTACAGGTGCGCGGCACCGGACTCGGCTGGGCGGCGGGTCTCGGCAGGACGGGGGCGGTATTGAGCCCCTCGCTGGCTGGCGTGATGATGGCGGCCGGATTCTCGATGCCGTCACTGTTTTTCTATTTCGCGCTTCCGGCGTTCGCAGCGGGGCTGTGTGTGGCGTTTATCGGGATGCGGGAGATGGACTGACGGCAATATAGGGCATAGAAACGGCCTCTGGCTGTTGAATTCCAGTTTGCGCGATGTTCGCACCCGCCCGCTTCAACCTGCAATTTCCCGGGTCGGGTTGAGGCGGGCCGGCGAGCCGCCAGCCGCCAGCCGCCAGCCGCGGAACAGACTACGCCTCTCCGGCGGTTTTGTGTGCCGCCATGGTCTCGAGAGCCTTCACCAATCCAGAGTGATCCAGTTCACCATCGCCCTGCGCGGCACAGGTATTGAACAGCTCCTGGCACTGCGCTGTCGCCGGCAGCGGCAGGTTCAGGCTGCGGCCGGCGGACAGGGCGTTATTCAGATCCTTCTGGTGCAGTGAAATTCGAAAACCCGGATCAAAAGTACGCTTGATCATGCGTTCGCCGTGAACTTCCAGAATTTTGGATGAGGCGAAACCACCCATCAGGGCCTCGCGTACTTTCGCCGGATCGGCACCCGCCCTTGAGGCAAACAGCAGGCCTTCAGCAACGGCACCGATCGTCAGGCCCACAATAATTTGGTTGGCAACTTTGGCGGTCTGGCCATCCCCCACTCCACCGACCAGAGTGATGTTCTTACCCATCAGTTCAAATACCGACAAAACCTTGTCGAAGTCGGACTGCTCACCGCCCACCATAATCGACAGTGTGCCGGCAATTGCACCACCTTCACCACCCGAAACCGGTGCGTCCAGATAGCCGCAGCCCAGTTGGTTAATTTTGCTGGCAAGTTCCTTGGTGGCAACCGGGGAAATAGAGCTCATATCCACAATGGTCTTGCCGCTGGAAAGGCCTTCCGCGACACCATCTGAACCGAACAGAATAGCCTCAACATCAGGTGTATCGGGTAGCATCAAGATAATGATATCGGAAGCCTCGGCGACCTCCCTGGCGGTAGCGACAGCCTGGCCGCCTTTTTCTACCAGATGCTGGGACACATCCTTAACCCGATTCAGCAGGACAGTGTGACCGCCCTCAATAAGATGTTGCGCCATGGGCCGACCCATAACACCCAAGCCAATAAAACCGATATTCATAACCTTTTCTCCTTTCACTAAGTTAACCTGGTTGCGCCTCGCTGCGCATGATTTCGATAAATTTGTATCTCGTTAGTTGATTGGCGCCGCGCTAGCCTTGCCGGCCAGGACCGAATTAAAACGGGTTCTATGCAGCATGCGCTTGTTTCTCGGGTCGGGATTGGGAACCGCCGAAATCAGCGCCTGTGTATAGGGCTCCGCCGGCGCCGTACAGATAGTTTCCGCATCACCGACCTCTACTACCCGGCCCTGGCGCATCACCAGTACCCGGTCGCAAAAATAGCGCACGACGGATATGTCGTGAGCGATGAAGATAAAACTCAGGTCGAGCCGCTTCTGCAGATCCAGCAACAGGTCGAGAATCTGCGAGCGGACCGAGACATCGAGAGCAGATGTCGCCTCATCGGCAATGATCACCCGGGGCTCCAGCGCCAACGCCCGGGCAATGCCGACACGCTGCCGCTGCCCGCCCGCAAATGCGTGGGGATAACGGTCCATCATGTCGGCCGAAAGCCCCACCATTTCCAGCAGTTCCGCTACCCGCTCTTGCAACGGCCGACCGCGGGAAATTTTGTTGATCATCAGCGGGTCACCGACGATCTGCTTCACCGTCATGCGGGGATTCAGCGAGGCGAAGGGGTCCTGGAATACAAGCCGCACTGCGGCGTGGTAGCGTTTCAGCTCACTCTTCGTGAGTTTCAGCACATCGCTATCACCCGCTCCGTCATCGCCGGTGTACCGGACTGCGCCGGAGGTGGGCTCAAGGATACGCATGATCATGCGGCCGACAGTCGTTTTGCCCGAGCCGCTCTCCCCGACGATACCCAGGTTCTCGCCCCGATGGAGGTCGAAACTCACATCTTCAACGGCTTTCACTACAGGGGTTTTCTTCCTGAACCAGCCACCGCCCTGCTCGAAATGTTTGCACAGGTTACGTACTGATAGAATGAGTTTCGACCCGCTCCCGGTTGCTGTGTCCAATCTCAGCTCGGAAGCCTGCTCCAACTTGAGGGTAGCCCCCAGCAGGCGCTGAGTGTAGGGGTGCTGGGGAGCGTGAAAGATATTGTCCACATTCCCGCTCTCGACGATCTCACCCTGGCACATCACTGCCACTTCCTCCGCGACTTCCGCTACGATGCCCATGTCGTGGGTGATCAGCAGTACCGCCATTCCAAGCTGTTGTTGAAGGCGTTTGATAAGGTCGAGGATTTCCGCCTGGGTGGTGACATCCAGCGCCGTGGTGGGTTCGTCTGCGATCAGGATTTCCGGATCACAGGCCAGGGCCATGGCGATACAGACCCGCTGGCGCATGCCGCCGGAATACTCGAAGGAATAGCGGTCGACAATCTGTTCCGGCGCAGGAATCTCTACCTGGCGCATTAGTTCGATAGTACGCTTGCGCGCCTCCGCTTTTTCCACGTGCAAATGTAACTGGATAGCCTCGTCAATCTGGTCGCCGATTGTATGCAGCGGCGACAGCGCCGACATCGGCTCCTGGAATATCAACCCGATACGCCGACCCCGGATGGCCCGGATCAGCGGACTCTTGGGGCCCAACCTGGTGATTTCCACCGGCGTGTCGCCGGTAAGCAAGCGGACCTCGCCAGCGACAATGCGGCCCGGGCTTTCCACCAACTGAATCAGCGAGCGGGCGCTGACTGATTTGCCCGAGCCACTTTCGCCAACAAGGGCGAGAGTTCTGCCTCGCTTGAGATCGAAGCTGACGTTGCGCACCGCATGCACCACACCCCTCTGCAAGGGGAAATCGACCGAGAGGCCAGTTACGGAAAGGACTGTGGAATTATCGTTACTTGTTTCTGTCATTGCAGCGTTTCCAGGTCAGTCGGCATAAGGATCAGCGGCGTCGCGCAGGCCATCGCCGAGAAAGTTCAGGGCAAGGACCGTGATCACAACAGCCAAACCAGGAGTCAGTAACCAGGGTGCGGTGGCCACCGAGCGAATGTTCTGCGCTTCTTGTAAAAGCACGCCCCAGCTCACCACCGGCGGACGGAGGCCGATACCAAGAAACGACAGCGCCGTTTCGCTGAGGATCATAACCGGAATGGCCAGGGTGACCGCGGCGATAATATGGCTGGAGAATGACGGCAGCATGTGTCGCAGGATAAGGCCCACTTCGCCAGCTCCATCGAGACGCGCTGCGGTAACGAAATCCTCGTTGCGCATTGCCAGAAAGCGGCCCCGCACCACCCGGGCGAGACCTGTCCACCCCACCAGGGAGAGGATGATAGTAATCATGAAATAGACCTGAAGCGGTGGCAGCGTCGGTGGGATCGCTGCGGCGAGGCCCATCCACAGCGGGATGGTGGGTATCGCCAGCAAAAACTCGATAAGCCGCTGGATGGCGTTGTCGATATGGCCACCGAAATAGCCGGAAATACCGCCGAGCAATACACCCAGGAACAGGCTGAGACTGACCCCCACCAGACCTACCGTCATAGAAACACGAGTGCCGTAAATGATCCGGCTAAGCATGTCCCGGCCCAGGCGGTCGGCGCCCAATAGATACATCGGCTGGGAGGGATCAAGAGGGCCAAGAAAGTGAATATCAGATGCAAACAGGCCCCACATCTTATAGGGCGAACCCTTGACGAAGAAGCCGAGGGGAACCTTTTGTTCGGGATCTACAATAAATTCCCGCTCGTAACTTTCGGGGTTGAATTCAACATCGTAGCCGAGGACATGGAGGCTGAAGTTTTCCCCATCCCAGATGTGGAGACCCTGGGGCGGAGCGTAGGTGTAGCGGGCTCCGTAGTCCCCCGGCGCATAGGGCGCGAGAAACTCGGCGAACATCGATATCAGGTATATCAGGATTATCAGGATCCCGCTGCCCACCGCGAGGCGATGCTTTTTGAACTTCCACCAGAACAGCCTCCAGGCGCCTGCACGCTCCAGGCCCTGCAGGCGCCCGTCAGTAACGCTTTTATCAGGAGATGCGTGGGGATGTGGGGCAGTTGTCGTTGCTTGGCCCATAGTTACTACTTATTGATAGCGGACACGGGGATCGAGCCAGGCAAGTAATAGATCCGAAATCAAAGTGCCGATAATGGTGAGTACCGATAGCATCAGGATCATCGCCCCCGCCAGGTAAACGTCCTGTGCGATCAGGGATCTCAGCAACAGCGGACCGGTAGTGGGGAGGTTCAGCACGATGGCGGTCACCGTGGCCCCGGATACCAGCTCTGGAAGCGTCCAGCCTATGGTCGAGACGAAGGGGTTCATGGCCGACCGCACCGGATAGCGGAAAATCAGTCGCCACTCCGACAGGCCTTTTGCGCGAGCGGTGGTCACATAGGGTTTGTAGAGTTCGTCCAACAGGTTGGCGCGCATGATGCGCACCAGCGCGGCGGTGCCGGAGGTGCCCAGTACAATAACGGGAACAATGAGGTGCTGGCCCAGGTCGAGCGCCTTGCCCCAGCTCCAGGGCGCGTCGGCGTATTCCCGGGAGAACAGGCCGTCAATGCTGATACCAAGGAACCGGTAGGAGAGATACATGAGAATCAGCGCCAGCAGGAAGTTGGGTATGGCCAGGCCAATAAAAGCCATGAAACTGGCCACATAATCGCCCACCGAATACTTTTTGACCGCAGAGTAGATGCCGATAGGCAGGGCGACCACCCAGGTGAAAATCAGAGCAGTCATGGATAACACCAGTGTCAGTCCCAGCCGATCCCAGATCAGTTCCGAGACGGGCACACCCCAGTCAAATGAACGACCAAAATCACCATGCAAAAGAATATTGGATATCCAGATGAAGTATTGCTTCCACACTGGCTCGTTGAGCCCGTACTGCTCACGCAACATCGCCAGTGTTGTCGGGTCGATGGTGTCGCCCATCTGGGACATTTGCGCGGCGAGAGTTGTCACAAAGTCGCCGGGTGGCAGCTGAATCAGCACAAAAGCCACGATCGAAACCGCGATCAGCGTGGGAATCATGAAAAGCACGCGTTTTAGCACATAAGTCAGCATGGTCTCTGCTCCCGGGAACAGGGGGTGCGAGTTGCCGCAGTCAGATTTTGCTCCACAGGTCCTCCTCTCTCAGCCGGTTGAGCATTTCCCGCCCGTCTTGATAGCGGCGGATATTCTCGATAATGGTATCTAGTGAACGCACTGTTTTGTCAGGGAGCGTCGGCGTAAAATGGGGCGTGAGGAGCACGTTGGCTGTGTCCCACAACGGGTGCCCGGCGGGCAGCGGTTCGGGGTCGGTGACGTCGAGGCCTGCGCCAGCTAGCCTTCCTTCGTCGAGTGCCGTAATCAGAGCGTTCTGGTCGACGACGCCGCCCCGGGACAGGTTCACGATGATGGCGGAAGACTTCATGCGGGCGATCTGTTCCTGGCCAATCAGGTGATAGGTCGCATCTGAGAGGTTCAGGACAAGGGCGAGGATATCCGCCTGTTGCAGAATGTCATCGATGCCCTCGCCCAGGTCGCTGCAATACATGCGATCGACCCCCTCTGGCGCTGGCAGATCCCGCCGACGGTATCCCAGCACCGTCATCTCGAAAGCCTTTGCCCGTTTGGCGAGTTCCTCGCCAGTATGCCCCATGCCGAGGATCCCGATGGTCCTCCCATAAAGCGCACGCAAATCCGCCATACCGGGAGCACGCCGCCATTCGTGGCGTTTCTGCGCTTCATAGAAATCGGGGTACCGGGAGCACAATAGCAGACAAAACATCATCACGTGCTCCGCCAGCGCTGCCCCCGAGCGTCCCGCCGAGCCCGTGATGATCAAGCCCCGCTCAAAGACTTCGGGTTTGGCGGAACGGGTTAGCCCGGCATGATTGCAGTGAACCCACTTCAATGCAGGCGCTGCGATAAAGCGTTCGTCTAGGTCACCGGCAAGAATGGCAGCTTCAGCTCCCTCAAGAGCGCTGCTGACGGCGTCGTTGTCCTTCGGGTCGACGACCAGCATACGGTCCGGCGCAATCGCCTCTTCGAGGCGGCGCCAGTGGTCTGCTTCGAAGGGAAGATCGCTTGCAACAAAAAACAGTCGATTTGCCATAAATTACCTATAGGCTACGCGGGTAAGGGACGATCAGTGCAGCGACATTTTTTCCTGTTCTATAAAGTACTGTTCAGGGTTGGTCGGCCCGGGTGTGGGATACAGCCATGAAGCCGGCATGTTTTCCGGGACATTCCTGAAATTGGTCTTCTTGACCCCGTAACTCTTGCCCGGCCAGGCTATCCCCATGGTCCAGAACTCCTCTGCTGCTATATCCAGGATCTGCTTGAAGATGCGAACCTGACCATCGAAGTCGGGGGTGGCCAGTAACTGGTCGTACAGCTCCATCTGTTTCATAGCCGGTGCAGGGGGCTTCTCGGGCTGCACCTGGGCCGTTGCCGGATCTGCATTGAGATACCAGGCAGTCCAGGCCGGCGCCCAGTAATAGCTCTCTATATTAAACGGGAACCACCAGCGCGGATCGAGCACGACCTCCTGCCCGGCGCCGCCGCCGCGCTGCCAGACCACCCCATCGAGCACGCCGGCGTTCTTGCGCACTGCGACAAGCGTACGGTCGAGCGCAATCGGGCGCATGTCAATGCCCACCTTGCGCCACTCCGATGCGATCAGCAGGAGTGCATCGCCGAACACGGGGATAGCGGCGCTGTACGTGAAAGTGAATGAGAAAGGTTTGCCGTCTGGGCGCCTGCGCATGCCATCGGAACCTCGCTGGAGCAGCACCTTGTCGAGATACTGGTTGGCGAGTTCGAGATTGTATTCCGTGTACTGTTTGGCGAGGCGCTCGTTGTAATAGATGGAACTTGGCTGTACAGAGGTCTGCGCGACTTCGCCCTGCCCGTACCAGAGTACGTCGAGAAGAGCCTGGCGATTTACAGCATGCGAAAGCCCGACACGAAAATTCTTGTCCTGGAAAATATCGCGCAATGCCTTCTCGGGGTGGTTCAGATTGAGCATCAACACCATGTAGTTAGGGCTGGTAGGTGTTTCATCGAAGAACTCGTAGCCGCCCTGCTCCCTTCCGTGGTAGAGCAATGGCTTGTTGGTTGGCACCGCCAGGTGGCGATCCTGGAAGTCAATTTCTCCGGCGAGAGTCTTGGCGACCAGCACCTGTAGATCCGACAGCACATCAAAATGGCGGGCGTCGATATAGGGAAGCTGGTTACCCGCCGTATCTACCTTCCAGTAGTAGGGGTTACGCTCGGCTTTAGCCGAAGTGCTCGGCCCATAGCCCCGGGTAAAAATCCAGGCGTGTAGAGTCGGCACTTCCGGGTTCGCCCAAAACTCCGATTTGTCCACCACCAGGCCAACCCAGTTGCTCTGGCCCGCAGCGTCGATCTCATTCTGAATTTCGGGGTTGTATTGCGGATGAAACTGCTCGAAATAGTGTCGCGGATAGCGGATCGGCGCATGGTCCAGGTTCCGAATCGTCGCCAGGTAATACAGGAAAAGACTTTTTGGCTCTTTGAAGCTGAAAACAAAGGTCACTTCGTCGAGCATCTCGAAGCGCACCGGGGATCCATCGGCGTTAATGAACGGTTCCGCGGGAGTCGGGGTGAAATCCGGGTTGAGCAATAAGTCCTCGTACCAGAATCGAATATCATCGGCAGTAAATGCCGTACCGTCCGACCACTTCATGCCCTTGCGCAAGTGGAACGTAAATTGGGTCGCATTGTCGTTGACGTCCACCGACTCGGCAATGTTGGGTATAACACCGCTCCAGTCCGGCGTCCAGCGCATAAGGTTCTCGTAGCCGAGCGTGCGCCTGATCCAGGGGTCGTCCTTCCCCCCGAGCAACGCTGACCGCCAGCCGCCGCCATAATCGCCCACACGCTCCACCGGCTCGACCACAAGGGGATTGGTGGGCAAGCGCTCATGCAGCGGGGGCAAGGCGCCTGCTTCCACCTGCCTGGCCAGCATCGGAGCCTCCCCCTCCCCCGCCTCAACTACCTGGAATGACAGTACGAGGCTGACAGTCAGGCAGATGCCGAGCGCTTTCACCCATCCCCACTGGCCACGAAGTCGGGCGAGTGACCAATGATCGCGGCAACTCATCTCAAGATACCTCGGCGCCCGCGGTAAACCACAGCACTTCAAAAGTGCCAATTGGGGGTAGCGTTGCTACGAAGATTCCGTCCTCGCCATTCGCCTCCAATGCTACCGGCCTATCGGCTACCAGGGCTTTGCCGGACATACCTTCGAAGTTGCGCAGGTTCAACGTAGCGCCATGAATGGTTACGGGTTCAAGACAACCATTTCCACTCTGGCCGGAATAATTAATGATGTGAATCAGTATATCGCCGGTTGTAGTCTGGCGCTGCACGGTCATTTCCACGCGACTGGCGCCCGACAGTTCTGCGATGGCAGGGCCGCTCATCGCTTTCACCTGCCCCGCAATCAGTTCCCGGTGAGGTGACAAACAGTGAGCGAAATAGAGCGCGTCAACCTGCCATGGGAGATAGCTTACCTGCCCCTTGCCAAATGACCAGCTGATCATGCCTGGAAGTGATGAATCACACTCAGGATCCGCGTAGCAGAGCTCGGGTGGACCAAAGCGCTGAGGCAACTGGACGGTGTGGGTAGTTTTGGCACCGGCTTTCGGAGTTGCTTCATAATAGGGGCCGTCCATCAATACGACATCGGTATCGATGCTGAGCAGATTGCTGGCATCCACCCTCATGTAGCCCCCGCGCATACTTTCGCGGCGGCTGAATTCACCCGCAACCGGCAGGCTCTTGAGACGAAAAGCGGAGAGCTCCCCACCATTCTCATCGCGGCAACCGACGTCGCCAATCACCAGCAGAGAGCCACCCGCCTCAACGTATACGTCGAGGGCTTGCGCTTCCCTCTCGCTCATACAGTCGGTACCGGGTAAAACAATCAGGTCATAACACTGGTGCCAAGCGACAAAATCAGCGTCCACTGCACGCGAGTCGTGCACGACATCAAAGCCGATGCCTGCATCCATCAAAGCCTGGTAAGCACCGCGAAAAGCACACGTACTTTGAGAACTACCGAAGCGAGCGGATTTTGCGGATTGGTACAGAGCGACAGAGGCCGCAGACTCGAGGTCGGCGTACCGGCTTTCGTACTTGGCATGGAGATCGAAGATTTTTTTGACCTCATCCAGAGGCTCGCGATCAGGCTGTAAAGGCTCCCCCATAAAGTAGTAATGCGGATCGGCGCCATTCGCCAACTGCTGCGCCAGACGCAGTGATTGTAGCGACCCCGATTCAGAAGCGTAGCGCCAGGGGAAGTCGACAAAGTGGGTCAGTGCGCTGGAGTAACGAATCCTGTTCGAGCCCATGGACCGATAGGTGCGGGCCTGTTCGCCGGAGTGGTAAATCCACTCTTTATTTCTGTCCAGTCGACGGTTTACCTCGCCGCGGAAGAAGTCACTGTGCTTGCCGTTGTTGGAAATGGCGATATCGGGCCTGATGCTTTTGATCAGGGTGCGAAACTCCGTACGCAGTTCATGGCTGGTGACGTCCTGAAAGCGCAAATAGTCGCTCAGCGCCGGTTCAGAGGGATCATAAGTCATTGGCAAGTCCATCCCCGAAAACGCTTTGAACGCGCGAAGACAGTTATCACAGCGACAGACATCGTACTTATTAAAACTATAGTCAGTGCGCAGATAACCAAACCTATTGAAAAACAGGCCATCGAGCGGATAACGCGACAGCGTCTCACGCATAACCTCCAGGGACTGAGCACGGTACCAGCCGCCGTTGACACAGGCCTGGTAGGTGCCGTGATACACGAAGGGCTTGCCATCCAGCCCCCGACAAAACCAGTCCGGGTGTTTATCGAATGCCGTCCTGGTGCCCTTGGAAAGATCGTAACGACCTATGACCTTGATACCGGCTGCATGAGCAGCTTCCACCATCTCCCCCACCAGATCGCGGTCGCCATCCAGAAGTGGATTGGGCGCCTGCAGTTCCAGCCCGGACGGGTACCAGGAGAAAATGCCGCCCACATTGAACAACATCGCCGTGGCCCCAAAATCTCGCAGCTGCTGTGCGAGCAACCTGGGATCGAGTGTTGCATCCACCAGACGAAGATTGGTCTGGACAATTCTTTGCGGTTCCTGCCACCACATATTCATAGTTACTCCTGAGCGAACCAGTTTACAGGCCGACTCTCTGTACTCTATCCACCACTGGCAGCCAGGATGTAAAGCCAAACAAACTCACCCACTGCGCCAAGGGCCTAAATCAATTGTTTGACCAGCCTGGGCAGCATCAGCGCAGTCACAATCGTACTGTTGGCCATGGCCAATCCGGAACATGCTGCCACCAATTGGAAAACCAGCAGGATAGTCAGTGCGTCAATTAAGGGTATGGCGTAACTACTCACGCACGTACGCACCCGCCTGCCGGCGTATCAATTCCCAACCCCGGAAGGAGCAGGGGTGCGAGTGGTTACGGCATGGCTTTTTTCTATTCCCTGACCCCACTCACCGCATTGCGTACCACTCGTACATCTTTCGCGACCTGCGGTCGGATCATTTCCCAGTGGAATAGCCCGTCAGGATTCAAATTCTTGCTGCTCCCGATCATGTGTGTCAGCAGCATATCGCGATAGATGGGCCTGGTAACATCGATAACTTGATCCCCCAGCACACCGTAGATCATGCCCCGCCCGTCACCGCCATACACGGACAGGATGCGCCCCTCGGGTATGATGGTGAACGCCTCTTTCTCCAATCGATAGCCGCCCACAGAAACGCTGATCAGGTAATCATAGTCGCGTGCCGAGCCCACTACGGAATAGCCCTGTGACTCCAGCGCATTCGTAAGCTTGCGCGAGGCATACTCAGCCTCTGCAAGGGTGGCATCGTGAGCGATATAGACATACTGCGCGAGGACAGTGCCGCTCACCATTAGCAGCGCGAGAACTACCGTTACCATTGCGGCTCGCCAACTCAACAAGAAAAGAGGGGCGTAATATTGAAAAAACGTGGTTTTATTCTTGAGGGTGTGCAATTTCCACCTTTTCCTATTGATCGGAAGCTGTCGAATCGATGTCCAGAGAAACAGCTATTTTATATGGCGCCGGGCGTGGCCGACACCATATTTCACAATGATGGCAATCGCGCCGAGGACAATCATGGCCGCAATAATAAAGCCGGTATTGAACAGGCTGCCATTGGTGGCGGCAATAATGCCATATCCGATAGCACCCGTGAAAAGAGCGTAGTAACCAAACACCAGCAGGAAATCATGGATGGCTCCCACTCTCCATCTCCTTAAGTTGCTTGATCTTTACTTCGCGGAACATGCCGGTTCCCTCGCCCCATTGCAGGCCAATGTATCCCTGACCGAGCCGGGAATCCTCCACGTCGACTGTGATCTCGCCGTTCAGTTTCAGAATTAGCTGTGGGCCTACGGCTTTGATTTCGCAGGTGTTCCAGCGGCCGCCTTTCTCCCTGTTACTTTACGGGTTCAAGAACAATCGACTGTAGCGCATTCGGCGTCAGATCGATCGACACGCTGTGGTTTTCACTCGGTTCAAGAACAGACTCCGAGATCATCTGCAGGTTCGCGCGCGCCGGGTCTGCCCAGTAATTGCTGACCTGATCGTCGATGCGGAACATCTGCTGGCGTACGGGACGACCGCGCAGGTTGGCGGGCAGTTCACCCATGTCGATCGTCACCGCAAAGGTCTGCTGTTCGATGTGCTGATAATTCCACACCATCACCGCGACGCCATATTCATCCCTGGTGGCGATGCTGTAGATGCCTTTACCCTCGTCCAGCGCATCGGACTGCGCTGCCACACGCTCTCTCTTTAGCATGACCATCATCTTCAGCGCGTTACCGTAGGGCGTGAAGATGTTGGTGGGCAAGTCCTCGACATTCTCGGTACCCTTGACCGCGATGTG
Source organism: Halieaceae bacterium (assembly GCA_026710905.1). Lineage (GTDB taxonomy): Bacteria > Pseudomonadota > Gammaproteobacteria > Pseudomonadales > Halieaceae > JAPOQD01. The sequence goes on along the minus strand of JAPOQD010000016.1, from coordinate 28,221 downwards.
TTCGCCGTCGCGAGCGCGGGATATCAACTGGTCCTTGCGCTCTTCGCTGAAGTGGCGGACGACCCAGTTAAACGGGTAGGTGTCGGGCTGCTCCATGTACCAGTAATGCAGCGAAGGTACCCCCGCCGCGCCGATAAGGTAGTCCGGCCGAGGGTCGTCCTTATGGTCATAGGAGGGACCGGGATAGATGCCGGTCTCGGTTATGAACGCGGGAATTTCCGTGTCCAGCCCGCGCCTGCTCAGTGCGGCATTCAACAGTTCGCGCTCACCGGCGATTTCGCTGGGATTACCCTTGTAGAAATGGAAAGCACGCGGTCCGCTACTGTCGCCGGTTCCCTCGGGAAACCTGCCGTAAGCGTGCCACGAAAGAAAGTCGAGTTTCTTGTCGGGCGAGGGATCATCCGCATAGCGATCGAGGAAGGCGTACATCCAGGTTTCGTTGTACTGCATGTAGCCGGGTCCGCCGATCTCAAGCGGCACCAGCGGCTGCAGCTCGCGATTGATCTCGTTAACCGCCTCGTAATAGACCTTGTAATAGTCATACAAGCCAGCGGGCGTCAAGTTCTTCGCCAGATTGTGATCCGGCTCGTTGAACGCCTCGACATAGCGAATTCGCGGGTAACGCCGCTTCAAATCGGTCATGATGCGCTTGATGATCGGTTTGATATCGGCCGGACTGCGATCCATGTCGCGCACCGATACGCGCGTATCCATGACCATCAGCAACTCGTCCGAGACGAGGCTTGCATCGGCGAGGTAATCGTCAAGCCCCGCGTAATCATAGGTGTCCGTTTCCGGATCGTGGATACGCTCAGCATCGACCCACACCTTGTAGATCTCGCCATGCAGGCCCTGCTCGTTGAAGAAACGAATGTCGGCATCGCGCTGCGGCTGCCAGCGGTTCCAGCGAGTGAAATTGTTGTAGCGTTCCGGATGCAGAAAATCCCCGCGAGACTCGTTGAAATCGACCGTGACCGTCGCCTTTGTCTGTGACGGAGACGACTGGGCATAACCAGTCAGAGCACCCGCGGCCAGGGTCAACGCCGTCAATACTGGCGCTACTATCTTGTTCCGTACATTGACATACATATTGTTATCCTCCTGTTGCTGAGACACCGGAGCGTTTATTTAGAGCATTCCGGGTTGCCGGTATTGGGAACAACCAAAAAATTCGCGCTCGTGGGCGCCAGGGTGATATGGCTTCCATCAACCTTCGCCGGTGTGATCTCTGGAAGCGTATCGTCCGAACCGAGCGCCAGCGGTTTACCGTTCAGTAAAACGCCTCTGCTCTGTAATTCCGGAGCCGTCAACGCATAGACGTCGGCGGTCCCCGGAAGGTTCAGTTGCGCCATTTTATCCTTGAGATTTATAGCCAGGACCGTCACGCCCTCGGGATTACCCCGCTGGCAGTGTGCATAAAGATGCAAGCCGGGCGTCAAAGGGCCGGTGTCCAGAATCCTGGTCCCCATTAGGCGCTGCCACATCAGCGCCGCCCAGTAATTGGGGTTGGGCATGAACGTTTTTTCGTCGATTACCCCGTTGCTGCCACTGATCAATGCATGGGTAAAAATCGCGTCCAGGCCCTGCCCGGCCAGGCGGGCGTTGGTATCCAGATAGCGGAAGATATCGAGAAAGGTCGGCGCCCAGCGGGTACCGCCGCAGGCGGCCGAGCCGGTTTCCGTGTTCCAGATCGGCGCACCGGGCGCATACTGGTCGCGCAGCGCCACTCGCCTCTGGAGAGATCTATCCTGGCGGGCCAGCCAGTCCTCCGACAGGGCCTTTTCGGCACTGATACCCCGCTCGGAATCCGGCGGAGCACAACGCTCTGAAAGGGCGCCGTAATAATGATAGCTAAGAATGTCGAATTGCGGCTTCGAGTTCGCACTCAGATAGTCCTCAGCAGTGAGGCTGCCAGGCATGCCCTCCTTGTACAGGCCGACTTCAACATCGCCGGGTCCGGCAACTTTCAGGTTCGGCGCAGCTTTGTTCATGAAGGCGTGGAATGCGGCAAAGTCTTTCGCAAATCGGGCCGCATCATAGTCCTTCAGCATCTTGTCATAGGCCGCCATATTCGGTTCGTTGAACATCTCGGCTGCGTAGATTTCACCGCTGATAGACTGTGTATAGGCCAGCCAGGGCGCAGCATGGGTGGGAGTCCAGATACCGAATTCATCGCGCACGCCTTCGCTGATGGTGAACCCTGTCACCACTCTGGCGTCGACAGCCTCGGCGAACTCGAGAGCCCCTTTCCAGGCTTTACGTGTCAGCAGTTTCCCGTACCCTTCCGGGATTTCCTCCAGGCGGGGTTCGTCGTTGTCCTGGAAATAGACGGAATTAGTCGTCGTACCCCCGTAGCGGACATAGAAGGGACCGAGCGCGGCGGCCAGGGTTCGAAGCCGCGCATTGGTCAGATCGGCAGGCGCGCGCGGCTCCCGGATGGGCGTCAGATCACCAGCGTAGTCGCGTTGGGTATCCCCCTTGCCCATGGCAGCATACGAAATCCAGGTATCTCCACCCGTCAGATGCGACATGCCAATCTGAAAGGACTGGAACCGCTCGTCGATAGTGCGGACCAGCGGCATGCTTTCGACGTTGAGGCGCCTGGGTTCTGGCGTCGAGGACGCCGCCTGAACCGTGCCCAGCGAAATACAGCTCAGCACCGCTGCCACAGTCAGATACACTTTGTTCTGTTTCATGAATCCGTACCTCAAGTCAGGTCCTGCTGTCTACCATTAACCGGCCAGAAACCGTTGGGTCGATCGGGGTGCACCAGATTGTTCATCATATCGAGAACGAGGCAGATGGAATTGCTCATAAAATCACCCTTTGTTCGGAGTAGGGAAAAAACCTGGTAGATGAGTTCGCGGTTCTCAAGGTCTGTGCGGTCTTCACCGCCTGTTGAACAACAGTGTTGGGCAACTGTGGACTTTCATAATTGCTGTTGATATATTGCATTTTACATGGCTAATAGATTGGGCCTATGGGTACATTGGAAAAATCCAAATCAAGCTAGGTAGCTTAGCGTTTAGGTAGACAGTGTTGTCAGTCCGGGAGCTCCCGGGCGGAGGGTGTGCAGAACCAGGCACATCGCTCTGCTAGACAAAAGTAATAAGATTAACCAACATCCGTAGATAGTTGCTTTTCATCATCGTAAGAGGAATATACAGATGCCTTACTCTAATCGAAACAGACCGTTACCCGGTTTTGCCCTGAAAAAATCCGTTCGGACCATGTCGGGAGTGTTGCTCGCAACCCTGGGCGCCGCAGCCGTTCAGGGGCAACAGGAGCAGGAGGGAGACAAGCTTGAGGAAGTTGTTGTTACCGGCACCCTGATCCGGGGCACAGAGGTAACCGGTTCCCAGACCATCGGCATCAGCACCCAGGACATCCTTGAACTTGGCGCTGTCACCACCAACGAGATTCTCGCAACCGTGCCGCAGGTTACTAACTATTTCAACAGCAGGCCGGAAGGGAATCCCCGCGGGTCCGACAGCATTACCATGTCGCGCCCTAATCTGCGTAATATGCCGGGCTTCAATTCGGCCTCCGGCTCAGTAACACTGCTGTTGATGGACGGTCATCGCATAGCACCGGTGGGTGTAAACGAGGCAGCAATTGACGCGGATGTCTTTCTTAACAATACGATTCGAAGTGTTGACATCGTGACCGATGGCGGATCAGCCCTGTACGGCGCCGACGCGGTTGCCGGTGTCATCAACTTCGTCACTAAGGACGAGTTCGATGGTGTTCAGATTGACCTGGACTATGGCGCAGCTGATGACTATGACAGCACCAGCGTCAATCTGATCGGTGGAACCAGTTGGGATGGTGGGTCGATCTATGCAGCGTTCATTCACACCGATCGGGATGAACTCCTGAACGGTGATCGGGATTGGGCCAAAACCGGCTTTTATGATGACGACACCGGTGAGTTTACTCCTGAAGTAGCGACCACCTGTCTCGATCCGGTTCGTACGGTGTACGGTTGGTTCAACTACGGCGCAGGGTGGACAAACAATCCGCGCGCCCCGGGAGCCGGCCCTAAATCGGCCGGAGACCCAGGGTGTGACCAGTTCTCGCAGGCTCAGTTGTTACCCGAGCAGCAGAGGGATGGAGCGTTCCTCGCTTATAAACAGGACATCAATGAGAGCATTAACTTCGGTGTTAAAGCCTATTACTCGGATCGCACCAACACCTATAACGCCTACCCCCTGGGAAGCGTGGCCCCCGCACCCTTTGATGTTGCCAACACCAGTCCCGCGGACCTTGACCAGGAAACCATTGATCAATTCGGGCTTCCGGATCCGGGTGACTTCGGCACCGGTAGTGTTTACGACTACCCCAATGGCGCGGGCTTTTCCTATGGCGCTCATCCAGACTACAGGGGTCGTGACCAGGAAATTGAAATGTCAACCTGGGGTATTGCACCGGAGTTGACTGTAGCGATGGCCGGTGATTGGCAGTTGCGCGCAACGCTCTACTACGGTGAATCCGAAAATAGCAATCTCCGTCCAGAGACAAACGAGGTTGCAATGGCAGGCTACGTTACCTCCGGGCAGCTTAACCCGCTGGATATCGCTTCGGCCGATGCGTCAGTCATAAATGATATCCTGGATTGGGAGAGCGAGAACGAAACCGAGCACGAACTGTTCCTCACCCGCGCAGTGGCGGATGGTCCCGTTTTCGAATTGCCAGCGGGTGCATTGCGAATGGCTGTCGGCCTTGAGTGGTATGAGGATAGCGTCCGCACCCGCTCGAACACCGGCCCGAATGGCAGCCTATCAAGTATAGGCTACAAAAAGGCGAGTCGGGATAACACGGCGGCATTTATGGAACTGGCAGTTCCTGTGCTCGACACGCTGGACTTGTCCCTTCAGGTGCGATACGACGACTACAGTGATTTTGGCGACACCTCCAATCCACAAATCGGGTTTAATTTTACACCCGCAGAATGGATCTCTATCTACGGTCACTGGGGCGAGGCATTTAACGCACCAACTGCACTGGATACCCTGGCAATTTCAAACGGCCGTTTCGCAGTGGGGTCCCTGGCCTCAGTAGCCGGTGAAGAGACTGACGTTTATGGTGAGTACGACGATGAAGGTCTCATAATTCCAATTCTGGAGGGCGCAGCAGCTAACCTGGAACCGCAGACCGCTGAAATCTGGGCTCTGGGCTTCGATTTGTTTCCGCTCGACGGACTGAAAATCAGCGCCAATTACTATGATATTGATTTCGTCAACATTCTCGGGCAGTTGGCAGTACCCGACCCGACCGTTCGCCTCAATAATCCCGATAAGTTTATCTGGACCGTAACGACAGGCGAGTGGGCAGCTATTTTGAATCAGATCCAGAACCCCGAGGTATTCGACGGCGTTGTAGATCCAGCAAACCCCAACCAGGATATAGCTTATATCTACGACAGGGTAACCACTAACTTCTCCGAAGCTCAGATGAATGGTGTCGACTTTGTGGTGAGCTATACCCACGATACCAATATTGGCAGCATGACCTATGGCGTGTCCGGCAACTACCAGACGGAATTCGACCTGAATCAGGGCGGTACGGTGGTTGATCAGCTTGAGTTCAATTCGGATCTCGGTGTACAAGGCATTGTTGGCTGGACCCGGGACAACCTTCGCGCCAAGGTGACGCTGAAGTACTCCGATGGCTTCAATGCCGACTCGGCCAACATGCAAGGGTCAGTCGACAGTTTCCTGGTGACGGACCTGTTCCTCGGATATGACTTCAAGGGTAGCGGCGGTATCGCTGATGGATTGTCTTTACGCTTTAATGTGGGCAATCTGTTCGACGAAGATCCCCCCGAGTATCGTCGGCCTGCCTCAAACGTGGCCTATAGCCATTATACACTGGGTCGGACTTACAAGATTGGCTTAACATACACATTCTTCTAATCCGGCTTCCCTTGTTTTGAACCGGGGCAGTGATTTCACTGTCCCGTTTTTTTTGCCTGCTTGCCGGAATATGTAGTGGTGATTATCGAATTTGGTCGCAAAAAAGGGGTCAGCAAAAAAGGGGTCAGAGCCCTTTTTTCGGCTCCCACCTCCATACGGCATAGTTTCATTAAGCGCACCGCTACACAACCGTTCGGGAGGGAATGCCCATGAGTTCAGCCATAGAGAAGCTTACCAGCCTCGTTAACGACCAAAACAAGTACAACATTCCGTACGCCGAGATCAAGGCGACACAGATTGAAGCCGTCAACGAGTGTTTTCAGGGTCGCAAAGAGAAAATCAAACTTCTGGCCAAGCGTGCCAACGATGCGGGGCTGACTGAAATCCGCTCCCTGGAAGACATGGTTCACGTGCTTTTCCCCCATACCGCGTACAAAAGCTATCCGGAAAGTTTTTTGCTGGGAGAAAAATGGGACAAACTCGGCAAGTGGCTTGGCACAGTCTCATCCATGCCGATTCCTGAAATTGATCCTGCAACGGTTACTGATATCGACGACTGGATCGACAAGTTGCAGCAGCACGGAATTTTTGTTTCCTGCTCCAGCGGCACCACTGGCAAATCCGCCATGCTGGTGGCTTCAGCAAAAGACATGAAGTGGTGCAAAGTCGAGACAGTGGCTGCCTATGCCTGGGGTTCTGGCGTCACTCCGGCTAATGACCGCCGTATCTTCGGGCTCGCGCCTGTCGCCAGCGTGGCCAGAAACCGCGTCACTGGTGGAGCGTACATTGACGCCCTGCAGGCCCCCGGTTCCGAACCCTTCAATTACCCGGCGCCCCCCATGACCGTGGGCGGTCTCACCAAAATGGTGGTGCTGCGCAAGAAAATTGCCGATGGTACTGCCACACCCAGCGATCTACAGGACTATGAAAAAACCTCCGCCGAACGACAAAAACACCTGGATGACGCCTTGGAAATTTCCGCCGGCGCCATCATTGGGGCGCGCCATGAGAAATTGCATGTCTCCGGCATGTGGGCGAGCCTCTATAACATTGCCAGGTTGGTCCGGGATAAGGGCTACAGCGGCAGGGACTTCAACCCGGAGAACTCCTGTTATGTGGGCGGCGGACTCAAGGGTGCGCAACTACCGGAGAACTATCGCGAGTTCGTCTACGAAACTTTCAATATTGCCCCGCAGCGCAATTACCAGAATTACAGCATGCAGGAACTCATGTCCGCCATGCCGCGTTGCCAGAAAGGCCAGCGTTATCACTTGCCACCCTGGGTAGTGCCCCTGATTCTCGATAAGTCCGGCGATAAGCTGTTGCCGATTTTGGACAGTGAATATGAAGGCCGCGCCGCCTTTTTCGATCTCTCCCTCGACGGTCGCTGGGGCGGCGTGATCTCCGGCGACAAGGTTTCCATCGACTTCAGCCCCTGCCCCTGCGGTGCAAAGAGCCCATCCATCCGCGACAACATCGCGCGCTTCTCCGACCTGGAAGGGGACGACAAGATCGGTTGCGCGGGGACTGTAGATGCGTATGTACGAGGTGTGTCATGAGTACAGAACAAAACGGTTCGCCTGTTTCCGCCCCTTTCTTTGTCCACTGGATAGCGCTCAAGGACGGTGTGGTCGAAAACTGAATAAGAAATTTACGCAAGCGGGATAGCAAAAATGCAAGCTTCAACAGAATACGTTGCGGTCATTGGCGGCGCCAGTTCCGGTATTGGTAAAGAAGCTGTAAAACTCCGGCGGGAGAGTGAAAAGCTGGTCGCTCCATTCCTGGTTCAATGAATTGGCTTGTTTTCGAAAGCATCACCTTTCCAGAATGAGGAGAACTTACCCAATGCCAACTGAAGATGGACCGTGACAGATAGTTCAAAGCGATTGTACCGCGGCTGGTGGGTACATGCCGGCCTGTTCATCTGCGCGGCAGTGGTAGTGGGTTCATCATCGTACACGTTCGGGCTTTTTGTGGTACCGGTGACCGACGAACTCGGCATGAGTCGCGCGACGATCAGCAATGGATACATCGCTCTATTACTGGGTGTTGCACTGCTGTCACCCCTGGTAGGTCGCCTGCTGGATAAAGTATCGGCTCGTCTGGTGATATTGTCAGGTGGCGTGACCTACTCGGGTGGGCTTTTCGCTCTCACTCTTACCGACTCAAACTGGCTGCTGTTACTGATTATTTTTATTCCTGTTGCCTATGGCTATACCGCCTGTGGCACGCTCGCAATTAACACCGTGATCGTACGCTGGTTTCGGCGCCGGCGGGGTACGGCGCTGGGAATCATGGCGGTTTCGACATCCACCGGCGGCTTTTTGATGGCGCCGTTTACAGCTACCATGATCGAAAATTTCGACTGGCGTAATGCACTGCTGATCAATAGTGCGATAGTGCTCCTCGCTATTACCCTGATGACACTGCTGCTGGTGCGAAATCGCCCACTTGGCTCGGAAGCAGGCTTCGACAGGGAGTTCCAGACCTCGCCCGAAAATTCGTCTGCCGCAGGTCAGAATCCCCCCAACGACGAAAAAAACTGGACGTATCGCGAGCTGATTACAAACCGAAATTTCTGGTTGCTGACACTGGCAATCGGCCTGATGCTGTTTTGTGACCAGGCCATGGTCACGGCCCAGGTACCTTACTTCCAGGATATAGGCATCGACCTTTCAGCCGCTGCACTCATTATCTCCTGTATGACTGCCTCCGCAATCTGCGGCAAACTGTTAGTCGGTTACCTCGCCGACCGGGTTGACCTGCGCTTTGTCTTTATCGGCATTGCACTGGCCCATATAGCCTTGCAGGTCTTGTATATTTTGCAGCCCACATACTGGGTATTACTTATTTTCGCTACCTTGCTTGGCGTCGCCATCGGCGGTGTATTCCCCGCATGGAGCACCCTGCTCGCCTGGCTTTTCGGCACCGGGAGCTATGGCACGGTGATGGGCTTAATGACCATCATCACCAAGGGTATGGCCATCGTCGGTGTGCGTATGGTGGGCGAGATCTACGATGCCGCAGGCAGCTATGTCCCTGCGTTTTATGTATTTATCTGTGCAGCTGCCCTGTCAGTCCTGCTAGCATTATTTTTAAAACCTCCCATAGACGAAAGACCGCTTCAATGATGGCTTGGGTATACGCTGTATTCCAGGGCAGGCGATTCACGAAAGACGCAAATGTTCCGAGCTGCGGGCAACCCATAATGGCAAAGATATCCACTAACAATTACCGCAGAGCGGGAAGACCGACACAGGAGCAGTCGCTGCAGCGGCAGCAGGATGCGCGAGCATTATAAGCGCCATGTGAAAGCAGTTGTTGGCAAGCGACTCGGCGACCTTGGGCCAGTAAGGCTTTGATTCCGCTTCCGTGCGCCCGATTTTTCCCCTGAACTCTTCACCTGCGGCATTTGGGCCTGCGGCCAGAATACCGATCAGTATAACCAGGTAGCGACTGAAACATCTTATCTGCGTCATCAAACCCTTGTCGTTCTCCTACTTCGCATACAAATCGAGCGGCTGAAACCCGGGTTATTGCACAAACATAAACGAGCACAGCTAATTCAGGCGGCGCTCATCGATTATCCGAAGTCCTGGATTACGGATTTGCCGCCAATGCTGTTACCGACTTAGCTTGCGTTGCAGATGCTGAAAGGGATACCCGTATACCGCACCATCCCGGTAAGACGGTCTACCTGCTCTGCACTGGTGAGCAGATTGACATTGGCGGTTTCGTGCCCATGCGGGATGGAAGCAACGCCACGGCGAACCTCGTCACTAACATTGGCTTTCAGCTCAATGCGGCCACTTTCGGTTTCAACACTGATACTTTGACCGTGCATAATACCGTGCTCCAGCGCATCTTGTGGGTGTAAAACAATGTCGGCCGGGCTACCCAGAAAACTCAGTGAAGCATTCAGCTTGCGACGCTGACGGCGCGGGATGAAACACAGCGGCCTGGCGGCCCCGAGTTCCGCCTGGTCCGCAAGGAATATTTCCTGCCACTGCTGCAGCAGAGGTTGTGGCGCCAGGCGCCAGCCACCAATTCGTTCGATGTGCCGGTTTACCCAGTCTCCGGGTAGCTGCAGCGGTCGGTTTACCAGCCCTGCCTTGGTCAACTCATCAAAACTGCAGCGCGCGCCCTGCATCTGGGCTGCCAGCATGGCATTGTCTGCGGCGTGGTCGTCTTGTTCCGGCACATGTTCTGGCGTAGCCAGGTTCAACCGTTGCATCAGTTGGCTGATCGCCCACCAGGCGGAACGTCGCTCCCCCAGCGGTTCAAGCAGCGCTTCGTTATAAAACAGTGAAACGCTGCCGCAAAGCGTATCCCAGAAAGAGATTTCGGGGCGTTCCGTCTGATCTTTGGTGGGCAACACATGGCTTGACACTGCAGTGGTTTCATTGGCCACCACCTCAAAAGTTACGTTTAATGCCAACTTTTCCAATGCTGGCTTCAATCTGTTGGCATCGGGGAAAGAGCGTAACATGCTGCCTCCCAGGTTGATCAGTGCGCGAATGTTGCCAGCGTCAATCTCTCCCGCCAGGGCTGCGCACGGCCACTCACCTACCAAACCGGAAACCTGTGGCATACTGGGAGCACCCGGGGTGAAAGGATTATCCAATAGAGGCAGTTCAAAGCTGTCGAACCGGGTGATAAAACCCGGGTGGAACCAGCAACCGCCTTTCTGGTTCATGGTGCCTGTAAGAATCATTAATACCCAGGCAAACCACTGTGTGAGATTGGCGCTCACGCTCATCGACGCCCCCGTGCCGGTTTCCACTACTACGCCACTGCTCTGCCGAATGGCCGCAAGCAATGTGTGCAGTTGCGCCTCGGGAACACCGGCAATAGCCGCTGCAGTGGCAGCGTCCAGATCCGACAGGGCTGCAGACAGTACCTCCATCCCGGTAACCGGCTGAGCGGGTTCAACCGGGCCATCGGCAAGAATTTCACTTACCAGCCAGGCCAGTATTATGTAATCCTTACCGGGATAAGGCGCGATATGTTCAGTGGAGAATTTAGCCGTTTCGGTACGCAACGGATCGATGGTCCAGACCTGGCCACGCTCTGCAATATTTCGTATCGTTCTGGCCGGATTAAACATGCCGGTATTGTGACCGTGGCTCACCACAGGATTCACGCCGACATAGACCAGCATATCTACATGCTCGTTGTCGGTTTTGCCGTTAAGACCAGGGAAGCCTCCCATCAGGCTGGATACCAGCACCTTGTTGGCGCCGTCGATTGTCATTGGTGAAAACCTGGGTGGAGCCCCAAGAGATTGATGAAACGCTTCAGCAGTACGGTAGCCTGCAGCGTCCATACCCAGGCCACTGCCAAAAAAGAAGGCAACGGAGTTCGTACCGTGCCCGTCAATAATCGCTCGTAAACGAGCAGCGATGTCATCCAGGCAGTTGTTCCAATCGGTCACCACCAATTTCTCGCCCTGGCGAATCAGCGGCTGTGAAAGAGCGTCGGGCTGGTGATGCAGTCGTCCCAGGGCGCGACCCTTTGGACAGGTATAGCCCTTGCTCAGCGGGTGCTCCGGATCACCTTTAACCCTGGTAATCCTATTGTTCTCGACTTCGACCAGCAGGCCGCACTGGGCGGTGCAGATTTTACAGTGGGTGCGTTTGGTTGAGGATCCGGTTTCAGTCATTGGATAGAAATTCTCGGCATGGGTATCTTCTGTCAGCCGATTATTGGTGCAATAACGGGCAGCCCTGCATTAGTAACAATACCGGGGGCAGCCTTGCAAACGTAAGGCACTGCATTGACAGCTGGATGAGCGGTCAAGCCCGACATCTGGTCGGCGTAGCTCTCACCAGACTTCGGGAAACTGATATTCACATCCATCGGGGTATCCCCTTCCACTTGCACACGCCAGCCGGAATCGCCCAACTCCCAATTCTTGTCGAGAGCGTGGGTGCAATACCAGTTGGCGCGAAACTGTAACACGGGCTTCTGGTTGCTCATGGCGGCAACGGTGATTCTTTGACCAGCCACGGTACCCGGCTGGATAATATAGCCATTGGGCAATTCAACCGGTTCCTCTGCAAGAGCAAACTCTCCCTCGGATTTGAACCCATCGAGTGAGATATCCATAGCCGAGGTAACGATCTCCAGGGACTGGGAAAAACCGGTGGCAACATGATCGAGCCGTGCCGGGTCAAACTTCTCTTTAGCCGGGCTGCCAAAGCCCATAACGTCAGTGATCATTTTGGGCGTTGTGGATGCGGGGATATTGGCGAATTCATCGATTGTAATGCAGTCGATCTGGCGCGAGATATAGGATAATGCCAACGGTAGAACGACTGTAGAGAAGCCCGGGCTAATGCCCGTGGCGAATAGCGTTGCCGCGCCATTTTTGCATGCTGTTTCAATCCGTTGCCGCAGCCCGGGTTCCATTCCTTGCGGATAGAAGAATTCACTGCGAGTGGTAACGATGTTGATGCCCGCATTGAGCAGTTTATCCAGAGCGTCAATATCGTAGCCCTCCGGCATATACAGCACGCAATCAGGACGGGTTTGGATCAGGTCATCGATGCTGCATGTTGCCGTAATACCCACTGGTGATAATCCACATAGCTCACCGGCGTCTTGCCCAACCTTGTCCGCTGAATGCACATGCAAGCCCACCAGTTCCATGTTCGGGTGACGAATAACCGCACGCATCGCGCTTCGACCAATACGACCGGCCGCCCATTGGGCCACTCGATTGACTTCTCGGTTTGAACCAGTATGGATATCTGACATTAAATTCACCTTGTAACGTAACGACTCGCTCCCCCTGCTCCGTCCAGGGTTGAGAATTCATGCGCCGCCCCTACAGCCTGTGGGGGCGTGAGTAGTTACCTTGTAACAATGGAAATACGCGTTCCGGCGTTGGCACGGAATAGTAACGTTGTACTGATCAACAGGATTATGAGGCCTCCCCGCATTAACACAAGCGCTGTAATCGAATAAAAATGCTTTACTTAATCCTCTACCTGCGCAGCTTTTGCCCTTTCAATATCAGCCGCCACCAACTCCCGGATCAGCGCCCAATGGAATAGATTTTCCTCCACGCGCTGGTTGTCGGGGCGATTGTAATGAGTCAGCGGCATATTATGGTATATGGGGCGGGTAATGGTGATCACCTCATCCCAGAAATACAGCGATTTTTGCAGATGCTTTACAGCTGCGCGTTTTTCCAAACTGTTACCTGTAGTGAGAAAGATCTGCAGGGCCACGGCGCCGCGCAGCTTTTCAGCATAGTAAAGCCCCAGGTTAGCCCAGGTTTTTATATCGGCTACTTCATACATCAAGGCACTGTCATCGACCGTCTCAATCCCCTTCACCTGATGCAGTGCTGCTTTCCCGTCTGCTTCCATACGGTCAGCCAGCATCAGTGGAGTGACTGCGCCGGGCGGCAGAGTTTCAGCCGCAGTGCGTCTGGCGACAAAATCTTTTACAGACAGCCAATTGTCTTTCAGAGTCGGTTGCAGTATTAATCGGTCCACGGACATTGGCTGCACACCATTTTCCGAGAGCACCAGCATGCCCTCACCATAGATGGTGAAGTCCCAGGAAAAATCAATGGAAGAGGCAAAGTTGAGCAGGGTTTCAGAGGCCAGCGCATAGGCTTGCAGCAGTGGCCGGGCGGACTCACCGTAGCGACGCACAAACTCTGCCTCGAACACACTGTCAGGTGTATCCGGGTTGTAGAGCAGACGCCCCCACAGCTTGTAGAACAGCCACTGTCGCTCGAAGGCGTAGGTCCAGTCCACCGACTCTACAACAGCAGTAAAGTAATCCCTGGCCGGTATGTAACTTTCCGAACCAACAAAGTAGCCGCCCACGTATTCATGATGCGCATTCAGTTCCAGGTGCTCACGGATAAACCCGGGGTGACCCCAGCGCAGGGCGAAAAAGTCCTCGTTGCGAACCATCCAGGCAACCCGGTAGTTTTTCGGCACAGGATTGAAATAGGTATCCTTCAACTCACCACCGTGGACCTTGACCAGTTCCGGGGTGGAATGGGCGTGAGACCAGTTGAACTTGATTTCCATCCATATTGGTCCATTGAACTCATTGCCCAGTTCTTCGATCGCCTCGCGGGTGAGTTCCTCGGTCGCCTTGTCCGTTGATCCCCCCTGCCCCAGACCCGCGGAAAACGGCGCGCGGAAAATCATCTTTGACGGACGGTCCGCCTCACGCATACCGGCGATAATGGTTTCATCAATCCACTGCTGTCGTTCTTCGGGTGTCATACCGCCCATCTGTTCGCCGAATGAAAAGCCGAAACCGGTGAGGTTGGGATACTCTTCCAATACCTGGGTAACGCTCTCCCGGGTATAGCGCTTGACGATATCGCTGGTTTGCGTCTCTCCCCTGCTGTCCGCACTGCCCTTGTAGAAGGGAAAATAGTTGGTTCCCTCAAGTTCATGAGCATCAGCGAATTCTCTGCTCACCAGCACGTTCCAGTTGACGAGGTAGGTGTCGATACCTCGTTCCCTGGCCATGGCGAAAATGGCCTTGTACAGTTTGCGCCACTGCGCCAGCTCGGCATTGGAAAAACGGGTGGCCTCCGGGAAATTCGCCGGTTTGATCATGTAGGGGAACGGGTGCAGGTTCCACAAGGTCAGGGCATTGAAGCGATTCTCGGCCATCATGTCGAGAAACGCCTCCCAGTACTTCACATCCCGGACAGTTTCGTAGTGCAGGTCCAGGGCGGAACTGGAACGGTAGGAATCCCAGGGCAGGTTGTGCTTGATAGCCCTGAAAGGCAGCGCTGGCGCTTCCCGCAGCGACTGAATCGATTCAAGATCCACGCCGTTACGCAGCTGCTCCGCAACCGCCAGTGCGCCGTAAATTATACCCCGCTTATCCCCTCCACGAATGCTGAGGCGGTTTTCGGAGGTCGCCATGAAAAAAGCCTCCGGCCCGGAATCAGTGCTTACACTCAGATTGACCGCGAAATCATGCTGCTCCGGTGACGAGGTAAGCTCGTAGTCCTCTGCGGCCAGCGCAACTCGCAAGACTTCAAGCGCATAGCCCGTCTGAGCACCCGGCAACTGAGTTTGCAGATATACCGTCGTGGCCATGGCTGGATTAGCGCCTAAAACCAGCAGCAGGATTACACATGAAATTTTTGGCAAAACGTGCAGAACCTCGGGGTGGCTGGACTACTGATTGCGAATATCGATGGGGTCAGGGCTGAATGGCACTTACTTAAGGGATAAGCACTTGAAATAAATCGGAAAAGAGACTGGCCCAGTTGTAGGCTTCCGAGTAAAAGGGGTCGGAGTCATGACTCCGACCCCTTTTACTAAGTAAGTGCCATTCGGGTCAGGGCTTGTATTTTCAGAGAACCTTGCAGTACTGCGACAGGCGGCTGACGCCCAAGCCCGACAGGCTGCTGGAAAACAATCGTTCAGGCAAGCCGTCAGTACTCTCGCGACATAGGCTTCACCTTCATCAGCAGTGGCCGCATCGGGTGCGACCTGACGAATTTCCCGAGTGAGGGCCTGGATGGCGCTATGTAATTGGTCCCAGCCGTTTGACATGGGTTACTCCTCTGAGCCTCTACTCAGGCCTTCCTGTTCACGGGGAATTTGGAAATAATGCGTATATTCACTGAATTGCTTTTCCAGCCTGGATTCCTCAAGCCCATATTCTTCAAGGCTATAGTCGTTAGCGCCCCTGGCGTTCTTGGGGTTGGCTTTCCGCCAGGCGGCAACCGCATGACAAACTTCCTCGGGGGTATCGATCCCCAGTTCTTTGTGGACGGCTAACATTTCTGCTACCGGGTCGTTCACCAGCGCATAATAGTCGACGTGAACTACCCGTCGGGCATGGGGTCCATTGGCCGATTCCATAATCCGGTCAATATGCCGTTGCACGAAATGCGTCATATAACGGCCGACATCAATTTTGTCGATGGGCTCATCGGATCGGGCACTGCGCAGCTTGTAGGACATTTTGCAAATTGATGCAAGGGTCTGGATCGGATCACGGTGTGTCATCACAAAACGGGCATCGGGATAGACCTTGATAATCTCTGGCACGGCAAGCAGATGGTTGGGATATTTTAGCGCCCAGGGTTTTTCCGGTGTGCGCCATTGCAGCAATTGTAGTTGCCGCTTGTGGACTCGATAGCTGGCCTCAAGATCAGCCTCATCCAATAGATAGTCAAAGAAAGAGGGGACACGGTAGAGATTATTGAGGCCTGCAGCTCCAAAGCTTTGCTCGATAAAAGCGTGACACTCCTCAGAACCATCCTCGTCATGGAGGTGTAGCGCAGCAAAACCCTCAACGGTGGGGAACATCATCCGCCGGCGCTCAACCCAGCTCATACGACGCTGCTCTGCTGATTCCGGGTCAAAGCCCGGTGGCGGAGAAGGCGTCATCGCCTCCCAGGTTCTGATCAACCGGAAGCGTTGGTCGCAATCAAACAGATACTGAAAATACGTGGTTCCCGAGCGCGGCAATCCCATCAGAAAAACGGGTTTTTCAATAACCTCGTCGGCAATCTCCGGATGTTGCTGAAACCATTTCAGACCCTCCAGCCTGTTTACCATATCGTTTATTAGTGTTGTATGCGCGCTGGCCATGCCCTCGGCTGACATAAACGATTCATGGTGTATCGCCTCTACCAGTCGTTCCAGATTTCTCCGGACAAAAGACTCCGAGTCTGAGATGCCCACCTGTTGTTCGGCTTCTGAAACTATCTCTGCGGCATTCAGCATAGTACTGTCCGTATACGCATAATTGGTGTCAAACCCCACGAGCAGGGCAGTGCAGGGCAGCTGGGAGGAATACCCGGGTGGCGATGGCCCTACTCCGGTTTGTCCCACTCAGGGTAGGCCGGCATGCTTAGAATCAATAAACCACCCAATGCGCAGCCCAATGTGCCCGCTATCAATAAGTAACGGTAGTCCCCGAAACCATCATAAACCAGACCTCCCAGCATTGGCCCCATTCCCGCCGCAAGCGCCATCAGGGACGACATAAAACCGTAAATGGCGCCAAAATTCTTCATCCCGGCATAACCTGCGGTGAGGAAACCGGTGATATGCGTCTTGGTGCCCGCCGCATATCCGTTAATCACAAGAGCGATAACGATCAGGGTGGGGGAGCGAATGCCATCCAGTAACAGGGCGAAGGCCAGGGATGCAGCGCCCAGGGTGATTCCGCCGACCCAGTTGGGACGGAAGCGATCCAGCAACACTCCTGTCACCAACTTACCTATGATTCCCGCTATGCCCGAAAGGCCAACCAGCCAGGCGGCCGTGGAGCGGTCTACTCCCGCTTCCGTGAGAATCGGGAACAAGTGAACTGCCAGCCCCATTGTCAACAACATGACGATAAAATTTGCAATGGCAAGGCGCCATAGGGCCGAATCACGCCATGCTTCGGGGATAGCAAGACCGGAAAGAACAGCGGCCGGCGCCGCTTCCGCCGGTGCTTTTCCTGCGCGCTCATCCGCCTTACGTTGTTTGCTGGCACGAGCGCGAACATCGAAGAAGAACAGCAGGCACACCAGCAAAGTAATGCCACCCCACCCCATACCTAACCAGACGACCCCTCCACGCCAGCCAAACTCGGTAATCAGAAAATTGCCCAACGGCGGCACCACGCTCTGTGCCACAGCGGTGCCTGACAGAGTCAAGCCCAGAGCCAGACCTCGCGATTTTTGAAACACACCAACCACAGCCGTGGTCCAGGGGGTTGACTTGATACTTACGGAGATGATTCCAAATACCACCCACAGCGCCACCCACTGGGCTTGCGATCCGTTGAGCAGGCTAAAGCTGCTTATGGCTGCGGTTGTCAGCACGAGCCCGGGCAGTGCTACCCGACGAGTGCCGAACCGATCGATCAGCATTCCCAGAAAGGGGCCCAGCACTGCCGTCATCACCGTAGCGATTGAGGGGCCGGATGAAAGCAGCGTGCGACTCCAGCCGAACTCATCACCCAGGGGCCCCATGAACAGGCCGGTACTGGCAAGCATCACCGAAAAAAATGAGAAGCCAAGGGATGCGGCTATCACCAGTGTCCAGCCAGCCTGCCACTCCTGCTTTGCGCTTAAACTGGACAGACCCATACTATTTTCCCTGATGCTCAATCACACAAGCGCGGCGTGGCTGACAATTTCAACAAGGTCGGGTAACTCAACATCTCGATACTTCACCTGAAATCGCCTTGTATCATGCGCTTGGGGAATTACCGGCACCAGAAACTGCCCACAAAATTTTCTGACGAGGCAAAAATTTTAAAAATCAACCGGAATGAATTCGTTCCATAAGTCCTGGCAGTGAAATGATTTTTATATCATTACCCACGGGAAACTCATCCTCACCACCGTAAAGGATGTACTTGTGTGTTGCGCTAACATCATCACAGGTTTTGCGATAGTGCTTGCCGATTTTGGGGGCAACACCATATTTGATCTCTATTGCCCAGATTTCAGACGATGGCATCTTGATAACCAGATCGATCTCTGCGCCAGCAGACGTTCGATAAAAGTAGGTTTCTGCACGACTCGGCAGGATCGAAAGAATATTCTCCACGACAAACCCCTCCCAGCTTTTCCCCAATACCGGATTAGAGAGCAATGCATCGAAGCGGTTGATTCCCAGCAAGCGGTGCAGAATACCGCTGTCACGAATGTAGTAGCGGGGTGATTTCACCAATCGCTTCTTGACGTTGGTATGCCAGGGCTCGAGGCGCCTGACCAGCAAAAGGTCTGTCAAAATTTCGATGTAGTTAGTTACCGTCTTGGCATCGACTTCAAGGTTTGACGCCAGCTTGGAATAGTTAACGGTCTCACCTTGCAAATGGGCCAACATAGTCCACAGTCGGCGCAATCTTGCTGCGGGAACACGGAAGCCCATTTGCGGGACGTCACGCTCAAGATAAGTGCGAACCAGATTTTCAATCCAGTCCATGGCCGAGTCATCATCCGCTGCCAAATAGCTATCCGGAAAACCTCCCCGCAGCCAAAGGTTTTGCCGACTGTCTTTCTTACCATTAATTTCAGCAACATTCAGGCCACTCATATCGATATAGCTGATCCGACCCGCCAGGCTTTCCGAAGACTGACGCATCAAGTCCATTGATGCCGATCCTAGCAGTAAAAACTGCCCGGCTCGACGACCCTGCTCCCGGTTAGTATCGATCAGGCCTCGCAGCACCGGGAACAACTCCGGGCTGCGCTGTATTTCATCCAGTACAACCAGTTTATCGGCATGAGCGCTCAAAAAACTGGTGGGATCGCTGAGTTTCAGTAAATCCTCGGGGGCTTCCAAATCAAGGTAAATTGAGTCGATGTCTTTGGCAATGATTTTTGCAAGCGTCGTTTTGCCGACCTGGCGAGCGCCGAGCAATACGACCGCAGGTACTTGTGCGATCGTTGCTTGAAGTTTCTCAGCAATTTGGCGCTGCAACATACCTTGCATTTTAGGTTTTAAACTCCGTATTTACAAGTTATTTTAGTGCCGGATCAATGCAATTACGTGTAAGAGTGACTTGTTAGATTTAAACCGGCGTTTCACTCGTGACAACCGCATTTCGTGTTCCTGTGCCAATCGTGAACATCAGCATTATCAGAAACCTGAAACCGAGGAAAAACCGCTAAGTCGTGATCGACACTAAAACGACCGGGATGGCTGTCATCATTGGCGCAATTGGCAGTACATACTTCTTATGTCAACACCATTGTTCACTTCGGGGTGCAAACGGTAACCCGGGCGGGGACGCGGGCGGCCGGGTACTGGAGCCTATCTGGGCTGTTTCGTACTGCTTGCATTTTCACTGGTTCAGGTCGCTATGATCAGTGAACGTCAGGGTAAGTAGCCGACCTTCCCCGGGCCCATTAGTCACTGCTTATACCAGGGGCCACAGCGCTGACTCAAGATAGTGCTGATCCAGGCAATCAATCAGGCAAAGGCATGACATAAACATGAAGACGTATCAGCTTGGCCGCATCGTTGAATTCATAAATCGTAACGGTGTTTGAAACATCGGTGACGTCATCTCTGGTATTTCGTTCTTCAAGTTCAAGAATCACCAGGCCGGGAACTTCAGTAATGCGCCGCAAGGTACCTTCCCACGCTGTCCCACCGCCATACTGGATAATGTATTTCTTATACTGATCCCATCCGATTATTTCAGCCTCAGGTTTCAAAAACACACCCGTTCGCTCAAAATTCTCCGTGTCGACCAGAGCCTCCAACGGTGCCCAATCAGCATCGGTGAATCCGGGCTTCTTGATTTTCCCGATGACTTCGTCAAATACCGCGCTGTACTGTAATACTTTGCGGGAAAGGCCCTGGTATTCATTCGGGTCAGGCATCTGGTTGCCAATTGTAGTGGCCTGGGCAGTAGGAAAAGCAAACGCCGCGACCAGAGCAAAAAGACAAAGCCTCGTAAAGCGAGAAAATTCTGTGCCTGCTGATGAACTTATAGTTATCTCCTGTTTCATGGCGTTCCCCTGTAGCCACTGCCTGGCGGCTTGGTTCAAGTATAATTTATCAGGAGCACGGTGCCAGATTTCAGCGCGCTTCTACCCGGAGCCGGCTGATGCGCAGGGTCTTGATGTACCACGCGCCTCTGACTTTCTCATAAGTCTCATGGTAGTGGCCATAACCGATGATTAATCGGTACGGCGCCCCAGCAGGCATGAAAATGCGGTCGGTCATCGCCCAGACAACCGTCGCCGTAGTGTCGTCGGTAACTTCGATGTCGGCGTGATGGCCCTGGTGAACGGAGACAATACCCCTCGACCGCAGGCCGAGATTGGGCCAACCGCTGCGTGTACGCACGACAATGCTCATCTCCGGAAAGTAGTCTGTCCCGCTTGCCGGATCGACGAAGCAGTCTCTGTAGTCGAGCTCGCAGTCCTCAGCCAGAACGGATCGCACCAGGTCGGCATTATTGGTGTCGACGCCGCGAAAGTAACGTGCCTTGGCCTGCCGGATCGCCTCGATGGCCGCCAGGTGATCCGGCAGACATGTGTTGGCCGACTGTTCCTGCACCGCTTTCCTCCCTGGTTGATTACTAGCGACTCACTCATGCCGGCACAGGCAAACTGGCCCAGGCCTCGAGACGCATCTCAACTAAAAATTGCCAGCATTTTCTCTGTTGCAATGTACGGAGTCAAAATCAAACGATGTCTTCAGGTTATGGCGCGAGGAGCTAAATGAGAATAGAAATTTATGATATGTAAGCTTACTTTTTTTTCCGGTGATTTGACCCCTACTTAAAAAATTATTCACCATAATAATATCTCTGGATATAGTTGCAACAACCATGATACGCTTGCTTACTACAAAAATGGTTGAACAGTGCGCGAACTATGAAAAACCGGGGAATCAACGCCTGCGGCGCCTATATACCCGCCCTGCGTATGTGCCGTAAATCAATGGCCCAGGCGCATTCCTGGTCCATGCCTGCACTGCGCGCCCTGGCCCGTGTTTCCTGGAAAAGCCACCAGAATGGCGCCAGGAACCCCAAAGCTCACCGGCGCAAGCCGGTGGGCATGGACACCATTTTGAACGCGACGATTATCGCCGAGCCCCTGGGCCTGTTCGATTACTGTGGCGTCAGTGACGGCGCAGCCTGGGCCATTGTTACAACACCGGAGATTGCCCGCAGCCTGGGCAAGACCGATATCGTCACCATCAAGGCCCTGCAGCTGTCGCTCAGTGCCGGTTGCGAATCCGCCACCGCCGACTGGGACGGCAGCTATGTGCGCGATACCCGCTTCGCGGCGGCCAGGGCCTATGAGGAAGCGGGCATTATTCAGAACACGATCTATTGAGAATCAAGGAGTAAAAACATGTCAAATGTACTGGAAGGCAAAGTAGTCATCGTCACCGGCTCAGGTCGCGGCATCGGGCAGTGCCTGGTAGAAGAAGCCGCTCGCCAGGGCGCCCGCGTGGTGGTCAACGATGTGGGCAAGGACGAAGACGGCAATGCCACTGCCGAAATTGTGGCCGAGGGTATTCGCTCAGCCGGCGGCGAGGCACTCACCTCCCAACACAACATTGCCGACCGCGCCAGTGTGGAAAAAATGGTCAAAACCGCAGTGGACCAGTGGGGCAGGGTCGACGGCCTGGTCAACAATGCCGGTATCCTGCGGGATAAGATATTCCACAAGATGTCGGAGGAGGAATGGGACCAGTCCCTGCTGGTTAACCTCAAGGGCAGTTTCAATTCCGCCCGCGCGGTGGCCCAACTGTTCAAGGAGCAGGCAAGTGGGTCCATGGTTCACATGACTTCTACGTCGGGCCTGATTGGCAATTTCGGCCAGGCCAACTACTCGGCCGGCAAGATGAGCCTCGTGGGTTTGTCCAAGTCCATTGCCCTGGACATGAGCCGCTTCAATGTGCGCTCCAACTGCGTCGCACCCTTTGCCAACACCCCCATGGTGATGGCCGGTATACCGAAAGAAACCGAGGAAGACCTGGAACGCTGGCGCGTGATTGAGCGCATGAAGCCGGAAAACATCGCCCCCCTGGTCTGCGCCCTGCTCTCCGATGCTTCTGCCGATGTGACCGGGCAGATCTTCGGCGCCCGCGCCAACGAGGTCTACCTGTTCAGCCAGCCACGGCCCATCCGCACCATGCATATCGGTGACGAGGGTGGCATCACTACCGAGGCAGTGATCGACCGGGTACTGCCCGGCTTCAAGGGCAGCATGGTCCCTCTGGATCGCTCCATAAACGTATTCACCTGGGATCCGGTCTGATGATTCTCGATAAAGTACTGAACTTCCAACCGGACCCGATCGAACACAGCATCAGTGAAAAGGACTGCATACTCTACTCCCTGGGCATTGCCCTGGGGATGGATCCGGTGGACCCTGATTAACTGCAATTCGTCTACGAGGACGGGCTCTAGGCCTTCCCCAGCCACTCGGTGAGGCTTATATCTAAAATAGGGGGATTGGTGTCTTGACTATGGGGTCCACCTTACATGTCTATACTATGATAGATAGTCTGTCTATTTGTTTTATGTGTAATACACTTCTGCTTATTATCGGCTGTAAACAGTGACTGGAATTGAGGAACACGGCAGCCGATAACCGGTTAGAAGCGTCGCCCCGCTTAACATAGCGAGAACCATGACTGGCGTCAGGATGTCTTACCCTTTTTTCCTCTTGAGGAGGTAGTGGAACAATGAATATGCGTCAAGAGTTCTCACCAAAACTGGTAATCTACGGGATCGGTTTCGTGGGCCAGGAGCTAACAAGACTCGCTCATGCGAAAGGCTGGGACATTGTTGCAGCCTACAACAGGGCAGGTGAAAAAGTCGGTCAGGATCTTGGTAGATTGGCCAGTCTCGACAAGGACCTCGGCGTAACTGTTCAGGATTGTGATACAGCCGATTACTCAAGTCTTGATGCTGACGTAGCGTTGATCGCCTCTACAGATTTTCTGGAGCAGAATTTTCCAGCTTATCAGCGCTTCCTGGGCAGGGGTATCAATGTATTGTGCCATGGCGGGGAGTCATATCATCCGCGATGGATGAACCGGGAAGTCGCTAAAAAAATAGAGGCCTTGGCCAAAAAGAATGAGGTCACTTTTACTGGCAGCGGTATCTGGGACATGACACGAATTTGGTCTGGCATCATCTGTGCCGGACCCTGTGTCAGGATCGATTCCATCGAGCATAACAGCGCTACGGAAATCGGTCGTCAGGGGTCACAGTTTGTAACCTTGGTGGGGGCAGGTATGACCGTTGAAGAATTCGACGAAAAACTCGGACGGAAGGCGCTACCGTTTTCCCAGACCTTGCAAATACCCTCGGTCGCGGTATTACAACAATACGGTTACACAGTTACGGACGTAGATACACGGCAAGAGCCCGTCTTGTGGGACGAACCCGTCTATTGTCCAGAACTTGACAAAGAACTGGTGGCAGGCGTGTCGGTCGGCCTCAGGGTATTGATTGATGTATTCACACAAGAAGGTGTCAAGGCATCAAGCTGCGTTGAATGGCGTGTATTCAGGGAAGATGAAGAAGAATTGATGCATTGGAGAGTTAATGGACTACCTGGCATGGAAATAACCGTAAAACGTGAAGATTCCGGTGTCGCTTCGGCCTCCAGTCTGTTCAACAGAATACCACATGTGATTGCGGCAGAACCCGGTATTGTGGAATTGATGAATCTTGGTCCAGAAAAACCAAGTGTATTACTTTAGCCGTCTCATCGCCGGGGCCGACTGAAGAGTTTTACAATGCGTCAGACTCCGTTAAGGAATTTTCGATTTTGTTAAACGATAAAGAGCTATTGCGATCCTGAATAGGGATATCGAGGTTTCGATCAAGTCCGGCCAACTGACCTGAATCCTGTCCGATTTTACTACCCGCTCTGTTATAGGCAGAGACAATTTTCCACCCCTTGTCGACAACAAGGCGAGTTAAACAACTACCGACAAATCCGCTCCCATAAATGGCAATTCTGGGGGAGAAAGTAGACTTCGTCACCATTTTCGCCTACCTCCATTGCAGTGGATCACTGATCTCCCACTGTAAAATCTATGCAGCTTGAGGGTTTCTGGCCTCGCCTGTGCGATCAATACCCGCCAATCTGGCAGCAATCCATATCGTTGCGTAAGTCCCGGCCGCAAATTGCAAGGCCAGTAAAGAGAGAACCCACATCGGCGGAGTCTCACTCAAATGCCTTGCAGCAAGATACAGTATACCCGTGCCGAAAGTGTTTGACGCAAAGGCAAAAGGCAATACACCCAGTAACAGAATATGCTCCCACCCTTTAAGAATAGGTACCAATCGATGCAGGATGATAGCGGCCAGGAACGGTGGCACACCATTGACGATCGCCACAAAGACCGGATAATTCCAGACCATGAGCGGCTGGTGATCCTGGTAGTTATAGAGCCCCACAAGATTGATATAGAAGAGTTCGGCAAGACCGGCGAGTACGACCGAAATTGTAAAATAGACGAACACTGTGGACATGCTCATACCCTGCTGGAATTTATTCCAGTACCAGATCGGCGTGCAACCATAGTATGCGACATAGATGATTGGTAGCCAGATTGGTACGTGTATTCCGTAGGTAGTAACGGCGTTCCTCTGTCCTTCCACGAGGAACCACAACCCCATCAAGTGATCGTAGAGTGGCTCGTGCAGGAACACCAGGGTACCGCTGGCTATGATCCAGAGCGGCCACCATATTTGATTTTTTCCACAATACCGCAGTACTGCAATTACGGAAGTAACCGCCACCAACAAACTGGCAACTTCTGCAATGAATTGATTGGGCTCGGGAACGAGTGAGTCGACGGCGATACTTTGAACTGGAATCATGTCTTGCTCCTTGGCCATATCACAAATTTACATAGTGTAATAAATACACGCTTGCGAACATATTATGCAAGTGTGGAATCAACGTAGTAATGCATGGGCCAAGGCGATAGTAAAATGGCAATAGTTATACTCCTGGACAGTTGCGCTAATTTGTGATGCAAGGGCTCCCTGCGAGTAAATATCCGATTGTCCCGGCAGACAGCAGTTGTATTAGGGTTTGTCGCGTATGCCCACCCTGACGACCCTTATATTTTTGTGGCTACAATTGGTGTCTTGACTATGGGGCACACCTTAGACATTATATCTTTTGCTATATTTTTAATGGCACAGTCTACATACAAGCAAATAACGTTTTAACCGGAGGCCACCATGCACACTAGCCCATCAGAAATGAATAAGTCGGTAGAACTGGCGTGCGCTCATAGCATCCTCCTATTCGCAGCGCTACTGACGGCCGGATGGTTCGTCATAGCTGGCTGGCTCCCAGTAGTAGATCCCGAGCTGGACTCCGAGGCCATTAGTAATATGTTCCAGCAGGATCGTATCCGAATTCTTATAGGCGTAAGCATTGTCGGCTTTGCGGCACCGCTCTGGTGGGTATTCGCCGGGGCCATCGCCACGCATATGCGACGCATAGAAGGCACGCACTACCCCCTCACTCGAATACAGGTTGCCTGCGCCGGGGGCACGGCAGTAATCATTCTGTTGGAGGTATGGCTGGTGCTCGCTATATGTTTCAGGCCCAACATCGAGCCCTCAGCAGTACAACTCGCCAACGATTTCATCTGGCTGACGTTCGTCGGCTTTTACCCACCCGGCGTATTGCAGAATGTGGTAATTGGAACCTGCATTCTCACAGACAAGAGTGAGACACCAATCTTTCCACGCTGGGTTGGCTTCGCCAATTTCTGGATGGCTCTCGGCTTTATGCCCGGAATTTACATTGTCTTCTTCAAGTCGGGCCCGTTCGCCTGGGATGGCATTCTGGGATTCTGGATCATAGCACTGTGCTTCTTCGCCTGGATCGGCATGATGTGGTGGTCCGTGGTGAGGGCGGTCAAACAGGCGTAAGACGAGATCCATTCTGCTTGCCCAGCCCCCTGCGGCAGCCAATACGGGCTTACATGTTAATATAGCATACGCCATACTGACGTAACCTTTTGGCAAACCCAGCACTGGTGTATTCCATCTTGAGCATGTCCAACACGCAATAGCAGCATGAGCAAACTTCCAGGGGCGTACTGCGCCTCACCATGAACCGCCCGGAAGTCCACAATGTCTTCGACGATCACCAGCTGCCAAGACTGACAGAGGCCCTGGATAATGCCGCGATTGATCCGGCCGTGCGCGTCGTGGTCCTGGCCAGCGAGGGCAAGAACTTCTCAACAGGCGGTGATATCGATTATATGCGCCGCATGGGGACAAACAGCTACGAGGAAAATCTTGAGGATGGCGGGCAGTAGGCCCGGATGTTGGGAAAATACTGATACAAGCTGCCCACAGCTACGCCGGACAGGTTTGCAAGTTCTGTTGTGTTTAGCGGGGTATCACGCAGCAAGGGATTTTCTGGGCAAGCTAAAGGAAAATGACCCGGTTCAGCTCGGTGGAGATTTCATCGGCAACTCACAAGAAGCTGCTGTTGCCAGAGGCAATGAAGTGGCGGAAAACATCATATTGCATCATGGTAATCACTAGCGGTCGGGACTGAATTTACAGTCGAACTGCTCTCCTCGCAGCTGCACCGCTATCGAATTGCGTAAACCGGGTAGAACCGGCGGATAACCCTTTCGTCACAAAGGTGTTACCCATGTCTCCGGTATAAGGTGTAACCCATGTCTCAAGGTTGTACCCACATACGTTAAGACTACCCAAATTTATGCTCATCTCTGCCCTGCAAAAAAGGAGCTGTCGATTATGGACGTGTTTTCGTAGCTGCCAAGCTGTCATCTGCGGCACATAAATATTCCCATTTGATTTGTACGATATGTATCGTACAATACCATTATGCCGTGAATGAAGCTAAACGACTCGTGCTCGAGTGTCTGAAGGAGGGGCGCATTCAGCACGAACATCGAGGTGACATTGATATTAAAAATCATCTCTCGACCGGGCAGATTTCTGTTTCGCAAGTGGAAGAAATGCTTCGCCGTGCTCTGGGAAACGATCACCGTGAAAGCAAGCATCACCTGGACCGCAGCGTTGTGGTGCACGTGGTAAAGCGGCAGAACTGGTATATCAAGTGGTATTTTTTGGAGCCTGATTCGGTATTTATCAGCGTACATCCGGAGGATTTGAAATGAAGACGCGTATTTTTCGTGAGGGTGATAAAGGCGCAGCCCTGTGCGACAACTGCAAAGGTCGGGTGACTACGACCTATATGCGCCGGGACGTGCCCCTAAGCGACGGCTCCGACACAGTAAAAGATGTGATGGTTGGTGCCTGTGACAACTGTGATCGTGTTGTGGTGATGCCCCAACAGTCCACTCCGCGTGTTAAGCGGGTTCTTGAGCGGCAACGTAAACCCGTTGAAGCCCGGGTACCATCACACTTTCAGGATATGCTGAACCTGGTGGCTAGTGAACTGCACCAAAGCGAAGGGTTTGAACAACAAATCTTTCGTTATTATATCCATCTCTGGTCTGAGCATGGTGCGCCGGTGACTCGCATTCGCAAATATCGCAAAGACCCACTCTTCGCTGGCAAAGCAAATACAAGGCTTTCGCTACGAATTGACGATGGTGATGAGGTCATTGACCAAATCAGAGGCGAAGTCGAGGAAATCGGAAGCAAAACGGAGTTACTAAAGGCAATCGCCTTTGCGGCTTTTGATGACGTCGTGGAAAGACCAAAGAGTCGAGCCAAGACTGCTTTGGAAGCGATAGCCGCGGCGCATTGAAGGAGAGCATGTGTAAGCGCAAAATTAACCCCACGCTCCCCAATCTGGCCAATTCCCTGCATGCTGTCTGTTCTTATCGGTAAGGAG
>JAPOQD010000222.1 GCA_026710905.1 Halieaceae bacterium | reverse complement strand
TGAGTTGTTCCACTAGCAGCCTGCCGGACTTGGGACTGTCCTACTGCGGAAAAGCCGTTTTGGCCCTTTTTTCAGCAATCCTTCGTTAAATAGAACCACTATTCGCCTCAGAATTGCAGAAAAAATGACTCAAAACGGTCTTTCCCTCGCTACGGACGCCCAAGCCCGACAGGCTGCTAGCTCCGACCTATGCGCTGATGCCCAATACAAAGATGATCAACACAGAGGGAGGCACCAGATAGCGAACCAGAAAATACCAGATACCGAACCAGCGCGTCCCGGCAAAGGCCAATTCGTCACTGCTCATACTGCGCGACAAGGCCCAACCGGCGAATACCGCGATTAACAATCCACCCAGGGGCAACAGCAACTGGTTGGAAACATAATCGAGCAGCGCATTGAGGTCTCGTCCCCCGAGCCGATATTCGGCCAACAGGTTGTAGGACAGCACGCTGAGAATACTCAGCAGCGCGATTACACTCATGACCTGCCAGGCAGCCCGGTGACGGCTGACTCCGAAGCGGTCCTCTATCCAGCACACCAGGCATTCCACCAAACCCACCATGGAGGTAATTCCCGCTACGGCCAACAACAGGAAAAACAGGATGCCGAAGAAACGGCCGCCGGGCATCTGGGCAAAGGCCACCGGCAAGGTCTGGAAAATCAGACCCGGGCCGGCAGCCGGGTCCAGGCCATTGTTGAACACCGCCGGAAAGATCACCAGGCCTGCGACTACAGCTACCAGTGTATCCGCCAGCACAATAATCAGGGCCGAGCGAGGGATGGAAACCTGTTTGGGCAGATAGGAACCAAATGCCATCATCCCGCCCATGGCCACGCCGATGGAAAAAAAGGACTGCCCCAACGCCGCCAGCAACACGCCGCCGTTGATCTTGCTGAAATCCGGGGTAAACAGCCAGCGTATCGCGGCGCCCATGCCCCCGGCAAAAACATTGTAAATGGCCAGTACCAACAGCAAGCTGAACAGGGTCGGCATTAACAGGGTAACGGCCTTTTCGATACCTCCCTGCACTCCTGAGTAGACAATGTATCCGGTGACCAGCAAACCGATACCGGTCCACAGTATCAGCCCGGCGGGGTCTGCCAGCATGCCTGAGAACTGGGCTTGCGCCAGGCCGCTATCAACCCCGGAGAAACCGCTGCTAACCGCCTTGAACAGATAAAACAGCACCCAGCCGACAATCACCGAATACACGATCTCGATCAAGAATGCGGCGCTCAGCCCCATCGCGCCAACCCACTTCCATTGTTGTGAGCGGCCCGCTTCAAGTGCGACTTTGCGCATTGCCTCTGGTGGGCTCAACTGGCCGCGCCGGCCAATCAGAACTTCGGCCATCATAATCGGCGCCCCGATGAGAACCGCACAGGCCAGGTAGACCAATACGAACGCCGCGCCGCCATTTTCGCCAACCTGGTAGGGGAAACGCCAGATATTGCCCAGACCCACGGCAAAGCCCACGGACGCCATGAGAAAGGCAAAGCGCGATGACCAAACGCGATTCGTTGCTGTTGCAGCCATACAGACTCCTGTCAGTTTCTAGCCTGCCGGCAGATTGCCCCGGCGGCTGTTCAAAGCGGCCGGATGGCCTGTTTCAACCAGGATAGATCAGCGCCCTCCAATAGCGAGCCGACTCGCTCCAGCACCTGGGAGTGGTAGCCATCCAACCATCGCTGCTCGTCCACGGTCAATAACTCCCGCAGCAGCAAACGCCGGTCAAAAGGCGCCATGGTCAGGGTTTCGAACCCGAGTAATTGCTTGCCGTTGTCCTGCATCGAACCCACTTCTGTCACCAGCACCAGGTTTTCGCAGCGGATACCGTAACAATCGTCCTTGTAGTAGCCCGGCTCGTCACTGACTACCATACCTGGCTGCAAGGCCACATCGGTGGGTGTGGTAGCTATGCGCTGGGGGCCTTCATGCACCGACAGGAAGCTGCCTACTCCGTGCCCTGTACCGTGATTGTAGTCCAGGCCCCGCCCCCACAAAAACTGCCGCGCCAGCACATCGAGTTGTGTGCCCGTAGTGCCGGCGGGGAAGTGCGCCCTGGCCAGTGCGATCATGCCTTTCAGCACCAGCGTAAAACGTTCCCGCACTTCTTCCCCGGCTTCGCCGATGGCGACTGTGCGGGTGATATCGGTAGTGCCGTCGAAATACTGTCCGCCGCTATCCACCAGGTATACATTGTTTTGTTCAAGCCGGGCCGGCGTACCGTTGAGATGGTTGTAATGGCACATTGCGGCATTGGCCGCCGCCGCCGAAATAGTATCGAAGCTGGGCTCCTGAAAATGCACCTGGGCGGCTCGCAGCTCGCCCAGGTGTCCCGCGGCGGAGGCCTCGTCAGGCAGGCGCCCGGCAAGAACTTCGGCATCCAGCCAGGCCAGAAATTTCACTACGGCGGCGCCATCACGAACATGCGCATTGCGCATGCCCTGCACCTCGACCCGGTTCTTGCAGGCCTTGGGCAAAATCACCGGGTCAGCGCCGGCCAAAACCTCGACTCCAGCCTGCTGCAGGGCCAGTTGGCTCCAGGCGTTGGCAGTATCCGGGTCCGACAGGACAGTCTTGCCGCGCAGTTGCCGAAAGGCCTGCGGCAGTTCGATCTCGGGCCGGACACTTACGCCTTCGCCGACATGAGGCGTGAAGCCGTCGGGAATTTTGTCAGGATCGGTAAAGAACAACATCTCACCATTGCCATGCAGGATGGCGCTGCCCAATATAATGGGCAGGTTGGGGACATCAGCGCCACGAATGTTGAGCAACCAGTTGCAGGAGTCCGCCGCAAACAGGTAAGCCGCGTCCGCACCCCGCTCTACAATCTGTTTGCCGATTTCGGCCCGCTTGGCGGTGCTGTCCTTTCCCGAGTATTCCGCGCCCAGCAGAAACGCCTGCCGCGGCGCCGGCCTTGGGCGGTCACGCCAGCACAGGTCAACCAGGTTTTCTTCCAGTTCCACCAACTCCATGCCGGCATTTTCGAGCACAGCATTGCTGGACTGCCGCCAACGGAAGGAATGCATGCGCGGGTCGTAACCGACCCGGCCGCTCACCTCCGCTTGCCTGGATAGCCAGTCCATCGGTGGCTGCTCGGTCAAGCTGTGTATCTCGATCCAGCCGCTGTCCACCTGCTGGCGCACCTGCACGGTGTAGCGCCCGTCGACAAATATTGCGGCCCGGTCCGGCAATACCAGCAGCATTCCCGAGGAGCCGGTGAAACCGCTCAACCAGCGCAAGCGCTCGTGATGGGGCGGTAGATACTCACCCAGGTATTGGTCAGCCCTGGGCACCACCAGGGCGCTCAGCCCGCGCTCTGCCATTTTTTCACGCAAGGCCTGCAGGCGCTGCCCGGTGATGGATATGGTCTCCGAGTCAGTCACTCGGTACTCTCCGGTTGTTGCCGGTACCAATCGACGCCATGATCATCCTGCTCGCGCAACGCCATGCGCCGCCCAATCAGACAATTCAGGTGCGCCAGGGTCTCGCCGGTCGCCATTTGCAAGACACCGTCATCAATTTCCCTGGCGAACAGGGCGGGAAAACAGTCCACTGCACGCCGCGGTTCCTCCAGCAGCCGGTAGAGCTTCACAAGCCCCCGCTCGTGAGATTCAATCAACTGGTTCAAACGTACATGGAGGCCGAAAAAAGGGTCCTGATGGGAGGGTAACACGAGTACGTCGTCGGGCAGTTGCTCACGGATTCGGGCATTGGAATGGAGCCAGTCCTTCAGGGTATCGCCTTTCGGTTCGGTCGGGAAAACACTGACAT
Organism: Halieaceae bacterium; assembly: GCA_026710905.1. Lineage (GTDB taxonomy): Bacteria > Pseudomonadota > Gammaproteobacteria > Pseudomonadales > Halieaceae > JAPOQD01. The sequence continues at coordinate 34,558 of JAPOQD010000222.1, read as the reverse complement.
TGGGAGTGATTCGCGGCAATACCTGGTCACCGGAAATCAATAATTTCAGCGAGGGGCAGTACAGGCACATGTGCTCGGGTGAGTGTCCGCTTCCCACTACCATTTGCCAGTACCGGTCATTGATGCGGATTGTTTCGTTGCTGAGCAAACGGCGATAGCTGTCGGGCAGTGGGGAAATTGCACGGCCGAATCCGCCAAAGCGCTTGCAGTAATCTTCCAACTGCTTCTCGTTAAAACCGGCGGCGCGGTAAAAACGGATAGCGACTTCCGGTGTCTTGCGGCCGGTGTCGCTGGCCAGTGACCGGCACATGAGAAATTCTTCCCTGGACATCCACAGTTCCGCATCGAAATGCCGGGTAATCCATCCGGCCAGCCCGACGTGGTCGGGATGCATATGGGTACAGATTACCCGCTTGACCGGAGCATCCCCCAGAAAATTGTCAAACAGGTCCTGCCACTGTTGGCGCGCCGAGGGAATATCCAGGCAGGTATCCACCAGTGTCCAGCCGTCACCGTCCTTCAACAACCAGACATTGATGTGGTCCAGCGCCATGGGCATGCTGAAACGCACCCAATACACACCATCCGCAATTTCCTGCGGCACACCCGGCTTCGGGTCGGCCTTGAGGCCATAGGGATAGGCCAGTCCGCGGACCTTCTGCATATTGTTCGCCAACATGTATTCACCTTTGCAAAGCGCGCAATACTAACAGCCTGCCCGCTGTTGCGGAACTCGGCGCCTGCTCCGGCCTGCCGGCGCTTTTCTCCAGGCCTTTTTGGTTCACTATGACAATTTCGTAAACTTGCGCATACTAGCCCGCATCTTGCACCAGATCGCTTGAGGTTGTTGAGAACTACTATGTCTATTAACGAGTTACTCTTGTTTTCTCAGCTTTGCCACGGTTGCAAAGTGCGCTGGATGCGCCATCACTGGTCTTTTACGTCGAGACGCGACCATGCTCCCTCAACCATAGTCACCACTATGCTTTCGGTCGCGAGGACGCGTCTCAACGTAAAATCCTGCGCGATCATCGCATCCACTGGTGCAAAATGCGGGCTAGCCCCATCAATCTAAAGGAATGAACCATGGCCAAGCGGGTATATCTGTTTAACGAGGGCCGCAAGGAAGATAGCGGTCTGCTGGGCGGCAAGGGCGCCAACCTTTGTGAAATGACCCGGCTGGGTTTACCGGTACCCTTTGGCTTTGTCATTACCACCCCTACCTGCCGGGAGTTTTTTCAGGGGGGCAACCGCTTGCCGCGTCATTTGCAAACCGAATACAACGTGGCCATGAAGCTGGTGGAGGCAAAAATGGGGGCGCACTTCGGCGATCCGGAGAACCCCTTGTTGTTTTCGGTTCGCAGCGGTGCGCCGGTGTCCATGCCCGGAATGATGAATACCATTCTCAACCTGGGTATCAATGATGACATCGCCGCCGGGCTGGCGCACAAGACCGGCAATCCCCGCTTCGCCTACGATTGCTATCGCCGCTTCATTCAGATGTATGCCGACGTGGTGCTCGGAGTCGAGGCCGCCCGGTTCGGGGAAATCCTGGAACAGTACAAGCAGCAACACGGCCGCCGCCAGGATGTGGATATGCAGGCCGAAGACTGGCAAGCCATCGTTCAACGCTACAAGGAGTTGGTCAATTTTCCCCAGGACCCCAGTGTGCAATTGCGGCAGGCCATCGAGGCAGTGTTTCTATCGTGGAATACGCCCCGCGCCATTATCTACCGGGAGATGAACAATATCCCGGAAGCTCTGGGTACGGCGGTCTGTGTGCAGGCCATGGTGTTCGGCAACTTTGGGGATGATTCGGGTTCCGGGGTGGCCTTTACCCGTAATCCCTCCACCGGTGAAAAATATTTTTTTGGCGAATACCTGGCCAATGCCGCCGGCGAGGATGTGGTTGCGGGTATTCGTACCCCTCGGGATATCGAGACACTGGCCGAAAAAATGCCCCAGGTCTACGCACAATTGCAGCGCACACAGGCAATGCTGGAGACGCATTATCGGGATATGCAGGACCTGGAGTTCACCGTCCAGGAAAGCCGGCTGTACCTGCTGCAGACCCGTAGCGGCAAGCGCACCGGGCGGGCCGCGGTGAAGATGGCCGTGGACATGGTCAACGAAGGGCTTATCAATCAACAGGAAGCGTTGTTGCGGGTTTCTCCGCAGCACGTGGAGACTTTCCTGCACCCCATGATAGACCCCGCAGCCAAGCGGGATGTGGTGGCGCAGGGTTTACCCGCCAGCCCGGGCGGAGCTAGCGGTACAGTGGTTTTCTCAGCCGACGAGGCGGTCTCAGCCCAGGCCGGCGGCAGCAGCGTCATTCTGCTGCGGCGAGAAACCACACCGGACGACATACACGGCATGAAAGTCGCCGAGGGCATTCTGACGCAACTCGGCGGCATGACCTCCCATGCCGCTGTGGTCGCAAGGGGCATGGGCGTATGTGCAATTACCGGTTGCGCCGGGCTGATGGTGGACTGCGACGCCGGCTGCGCCACCACAGCAGACGGACTGGTGATCAAGCGCGGTGACACCATTACCCTGGACGGCTCCAGTGGAGAGGTGATGCTGGGTGTCATACCAAAGAAAGAAGCCAATAGCAGTGAGGATTTTCAAACCTTGTTGTCCTGGGCGGACAAATACCGCCGCCTCAAGGTTCGCGCCAATGCGGAAACCCCCGCGGATGCAGCCAAGGCCCGGCAACTCGGGGCGGAGGGTATCGGCCTGTGCCGTACCGAGCACATGTTCTTTGAGGCTGAACGCATCGATTTGATGCGTGGCATGATCCTGGCGGAGTCCAGCGCGGAACGGGCCCTGTATCTCGACAAGCTCAAGGTATTTCAACAGGAAGATATGCGGGCCCTGTTCGAGATCATGGACGGCCTGCCGGTCCCCGTGCGCCTGCTGGCCCCGCCCCTGCACGAGTTCCTGCCCCACTCCACGAGCGACCTGGAAGAACTGGCGGAACGTATGGGCAAGCCTTTGGCGCAAGTGCGGGAGGCGGCGCTACAGTTGCAGGAGGTTAATCCCATGTTGGGTTTTCGCGGCTGCCGCCTGTCGGTGGTTTATCCCGAGATCACCGAAATGCAGGTACAGGCCATTATCGGGGCGGCGGTTTCGGCGCACCGGGCCGGCTACCACCCCTACCCGGAAATCATGATTCCCCTGGTAGTGAACGTGCGTGAAATTCGCGCCATCACCGAAGTGATCGAGCGGGGCATTCTTCAGGTAATGGAAGAACAGCAGGTATCCATTCCCTACAAGATCGGCACCATGATGGAAACTCCCCGCGCCTGTCTGGGCGCCAGGCGTCTGGCGCCGGCAGTCGAATTCATGAGTTTCGGCACCAATGACCTTACCCAAATGACCTACGGCTTTTCCCGTGATGATGCCGGCAAGTTCCTGCCCGCCTATCTGGACCGGAAACTGGTGGAGGACGATCCCTTCATCACCCTGGACCAACGCGCGGTGGGCCGCCTGATGAAGCTGGCCCTGAAGGACAGCCGCGCTCTCAAGAAAGGCATCAAGTACGGAATTTGCGGCGAGCACGGCGGCGACCCGCGCTCCATACAGTTCTGTCATGAAATCGGTCTGGACTACGTGAGTTGCAGCCCCTATCGGGTGCCGGTAGCCAGAATCGCGGCAGCACAGGCCAATGTGCGGGAACAGTTGTCGGCGGCTGTGGATTAGCGCAACCGCCGTCCAATATTGATCATGGCGTTTTGGCTCCGACGTGATTGGCAAACTGGCTTAGCCGCCTGAGGGACTGCGCCCCGCCGCAGCTATTGATTCGGCGGCCGCAGCAGGAGGCTGCTAGACGCGTTCTATGATGATCGCCGGGGCCATGCCCCCGGCGGCGCACATAGTCACCAATCCGCGTTCGAGGTCACGCCGTTCCAGTTCGTCCAGCACAGTACCAATGAGTACCGCCCCGGTCGCACCAATAGGATGTCCAAGTGCGATAGCCCCACCGTTCACATTGATTTTGTCACGCTCCACACCGAGGTCGCGGATGAATTTCTCGACTACGACGGCAAAGGCCTCATTGACTTCCCATAAATCAATATCTTCCACGGACAAGCCGGCTTTCTGCAGAACCTTGCGTGCCGCTGGCCCCGGTGCATTCAACATCAATGTCGGGTCGTCGCCGATGTTGGCAGCTGCGACCACCCGCGCCCGCGGCTTCAAGCCGTGCCCACTGGCAAAGCGCTCCGAAACCAGCAGCAGTCCTGCCGCGCCGTCCACGACACCGGAAGAACTGCCGGCGTGATGGAAGTGTTCGATCTGTAAATCGGGATAGCGTTTATTGATGAGCTGTCGAAACGTATAACCGCTGCTGCCAGCCGGAAAATCGGCTATTTTCGCGAAACTTGGCTCCAGCGCGGCCAGGTCGGCGGAAGTGGTCTGCGGACGGGGGTATTCATCTTTCTCCAGAGCCACTTCGCCGTCTTCATCGACCACGGGAACAATCGACCGGTCAAAATAACCCTGGGTAATCGCGTGGTGGGCGCGCTGCTGGCTTTCGAGGGCGAACGCGTCGAGAGCTTCCCGGCTAATTCCTTCGATGGTCGCAATCGCATCGGCGCACAAACCCTGGTGTGACTGCGGGTGCCGCTCCTGTAGTCGAGCATTTCCTGAACCAATACTCAGCGGCTTCAGTCCGGCCTGCCTTTCCTCCATGCCCTGGGTGGTGAGCATCGACATCATTTCGGTTCCACCTGCAATGATGAGATCTTCCAAACCGGCCATCAACTGCCCGGCGGCAAGAGTGACTGCGGTGATACCGCTGCCACAGAATCTGTCCAGGGTCACCCCGCTGGCGCGAATATCATAACCGGCATCCAGCGCAGCCATTCGCCCAAGATCACCGCCCTGCATGCCTTTCTGGGCGCTGGTGCCCCAAATGATATCGTCAACTTCGGCAGTATCGATAGTATTGCGTTCTCGCAATGCAGTTAACACCGTGGCTGCTACATGTTGAGGATGCAGGCTGGTCAAGGCGCCCTTGCCCGGTTTGCCGATACCTCGCGGCGTACGTACGGCGTCGATAATTAATGCCTGGGACATATCTCTTTCCTTGGTCGAAGTGGATGCAGGATAGTACTGGATTGGTTTCGCCGAAACCACACACCCGGCTTATGTCACTCAACAATGTTGACTATATGCCGGTAATTTTCGGGCTTGTCGCTATCGTAATTTTCTACGGTGCGGGTTCCTAGCTCGCCTGCGCTTCCTTTGGCTTGGCGTGATGAGCAAACATGCTCATCAGATCTCCGGAGGTCACCACACGCGCCGCCACTCCTTCCGTCAGTGGTTTCTCACCTCCAAAGGATCGTGGAGTAACGTCTACACCATCCGCCGCGGCCTTGTTGCGCAAGGCGCCAATGGTCAGTTCCTCCCTGGGGGTATGCTTGAACAAGTCAAAGTTAAACCAGCGCATCGCATTCCTGTGCGTGACTTTATTAATCTGCTCTTCAGTAAGGTGATTTATGGCCTTCCACAGGTGTTCGGGGACTTCCGGCCACAGGGTGTCCGAGTGCGGATAATCGCACTCGTAGGCAACCATGTCCTCGTTGACCGCATCGAGGTTTTTCAGTCCGAAGGCATCATCAATAAAGCAGATCATAAAGTGCTTTTTAAAGATGTCGCTCGGCTTCATACCCTGGTAGTCGGAGTGAGTCCATGCCCTGTGCCGTGAATGACTGAAATCGGCGCGCTCCATGAAATAGGGTATCCAGCCCAGACCACACTCGGAGAGAGCGATCTTCATGCTCGGATAGCGCTGCAGGGCTGAAAGCGTAAGCCAATCCGCGGCGCCCACAGCGCTGGACATCGGCATTGTGGTAATCCAGGCCTCAATCGGTGTCTCCGCTGACGCATGCGGTTGCGGGTTGCCGGCGCCAATGTGCAAGCACATGGTGATATCGAAATCAGTGATCGCTTTCCACATCGGCTCCCAATACTCATTATGCACACTGGGAAGTCCCTGTGAGGTCGGATTCTCATTGAGCGAAACCGCGGTACAGCCCTTGGCCTCAATACGTTTGATCTCCTCAACGGTCGCATCCATGTCCCAGGTAGGCAGTAGCGCACAGGGGATAAACCGGCCGGGATATGCCGCGCACCACTCATCAATATGCCAATCGTTATACGCCCGCAAGTGGATCAATGACAAATCCTTGTCGCTAGCCTTATGGAAACGGCCGCCATCAAAACCCACACAGGTGCCAAAGTTGAGCGATGCGGCAATACCGTTGGCATTCATGTCATTGATACGCGCGTCGACGTTATATACACCCTTGCGCATTTCCTCCAGGGAGTTCGGTTCCATACCGAATTCTTCGGGCACTCGGCCTACAACCGCGTTCAGCCCCACGGAAGGCATGAACATGCCCTGGTAACTCCAGTAACTTTTGCCGTTTTCATCGGTACAGAACTTCGGTGCGGTTGCCAGTTGCGCTGCAGACAGGTGTTTTTCAAACATGTCCGGCGGCTCGGAGATGTGGTCATCGACACTGACGAGCACCATATCGTTCATTTCCATTTCGCTCTCCTCTTGCTTTGTCTCTGGAATAAAAGTATCCGTTGCCAGGGGCGCATTCGCAGGTGAACAATAACTCGATAACGACCAAAATGATGCAACGGAAACGGCCTCCACAGCCAATCTGGTCAAGCTTCTCCTGTTCAGTTATTATACATCAATGGTGTTCAATAACAAGAACACGGAAAGGACATTATGGCCCTGTACACAAGCATCCATCTGCATAACGTTGCCGCCGGTAACGAGGAAAAATACGCTGTTTGGTTCGAGCAGTCGCACCGTCCGGCCCTGCGGAATTTGAGGGGTTTCCAAACAGCCGAGCGTTACCAGGTCACCGATGAACAGATTATGCCGGATATCCCACAACCCTGGCGATTCCTGAGCGTGTACGATTTTGATATGCCGGCGCCGGAAATTGATATCCCGGCCCTGGGTCCATTGCTTGCCTCCGCCCGTGACGATGGCCTGATAGCCGCTGATGAGACAGAACGAATTTACACGTATCGCATGTATTCGGATTGGAAGGGAAGTCAGAACTGGCAGCGATCAGAACCGTTTTCGGGCGTGAGTATCATCCTTGCCAACTATGTACCCGGCAGAGCGCGGGAGTACCACCAGTGGTACGATGAAGTGCACAGTGTCGAGGTTACCGAGGTTCCCGGTCATGTAGCCATGAAGCGCGGAGAACTGTCTTCCACCCAAATAGAACCACGCCATTACTGCCCAGGTGACCAACTGATTTTATGCGCACAACAGACCGAGGACTTGCTGTTCACAATCCGGGATTTCAGCGCCCGGGCAAGGGGCGTCAGTCCCAGCGGTATCGCGATGCAGCCGCGTTCTTCTTCCGGATCGACCGCCCGAACGGTGCACTATTTCAGGAAAGTCAGTGGCACACGCTTTTGGTCAGACGGTATCGCCTACAGTGGAGACCTTTCGGTCTATCCCGATAAAAGTTAGGAATTAAAGGGGTCAAAGCCCTTTAAGCCGGCAAGGGTGTACTTTCCAGCAGGGTTGCAGTTTAAAGGGCTTTGACCCCTTTAATTCTTCACCAGCATTATCACACTGCCCTCGGCGTCGGCCGAGACATACAGGGTCCCGTCCGCTGCAGCGGTAATTCCGGAAAACGGCAGCATGGGCCCCGCCAGATTCCCGATTGGACCCAGCGGCTTGGGGACAACTCCAGGGGGGGCGCCCACCGGCAGACCGGATGCGAGCACGCGCCGGGCAGAGCTTGCCAGGTCGACCTCCAGCAATTCCCCGGCGCCGGCGTCGACGATATGGAGAAGCTGATCACGAATGACTATGCCATGCGGATTCTGCAGGCCATCGAGTACGATGTCCGTTTGATTGCCGCGCAGCTTGAGCACTCGTCCCTGTTCTGATTCCGCGACCAGGCAGTTGCCCTCCGCATCAATCGCCACCCCCGTGGGCCCGTCCAGCCCCGTGGCTATCTCAGTCACACTGCCCGTCTCGACCGCGAGCACTCTCCCACTGCCGTACTCGGCGCAAACCGCGGCTCCCCCCGCAGCGATTGCCACACCCATCAGCCGATCGAAACCGCTTGCGAGCACCTCGCTCGCCTGCTGCGCCGGCCAAAATCGGGCTACATCGCCGTTCGCAGTTGTCACCATCCAATGCCGAGGTCCGGCAGCGGCAACACCGCGAGTGTAGCCGGGAAAACCCGGGGAAAAGAGCATGCCTGCAAGCTGCCGCTCAGCGCCGGGCTCCAGCAAATAGGTAAAACCCCCATCGGCAACAAACAGCGAACCAGATTCATTAACCGCCAAACCCAGCGGCCATTGCAAGCCGTCGGGGATCAGCGCCCGGACTTTACCGGATTCCAGAATCTCATTGATTTGTCCGCTGATACTCGAAACGAACAGGCGTTTGCCGACAAACGTCAGATTGTCCAGACCCGGCGCAATCTCGGCCAAAACCGTTTTTTTTCCATTTCGCGGATTGATGCGCAGTACTTGACCACTCGCCACCTGGGTGGAAACAATATGCCCCTTCGGATCAAACTTAACCGCATCGGGCACTCCCAGGTCCCGCGCTACGACTTCCGGCGCACCACCTTCCGGGTTAACCCGCCAAATTTCATTGGCGCTCATGACCGGGAAATACAACATGCCATCCGGACCCACTTCCATGGCATTGGGCATCGGCACATCGTTTAACAAGACGCGCGGGGCGCCGCCGTGCAGGTCGAGTTCCATAATGCGTCCGCCGGGCCGGCATTCACCGGCAAACAGCCGGTCCTGATACATGGTGATGGGATTGGCGCAGGGCATGTCGCCACAAACCACATGCGTTTGCCCATTGGGGCCGAGCATGCTGACGCGCCCCTCGGTAATTTCGGTAGCGAACAGATTACCGTGTTTGTCGAATACCAGGTCGTCCGGCGCAACAATGTCGCCGCCTATGGGACTGATCGTTTCGATGTCACCGCTATCGGCATCCACGGCACTGACTTGGCTGCCAGCCACCTGCGCCACATAGATACGTCCATCGGCGCCGGTACGTAAGCCATTTGCGCCGAATAACCGGCTGGGTTTTGTGAGACGCTCAATCCGCCAGCCCTCGGCAAGGGTGTACTTTCCAGCAGGGTTGTATCGATAGCGGCCGGGTTGCAAGACCATTTCTGAATCTCCATCGCATACCTTGACTGAGAAGCACAATGACCAAAAAGCTTGCCGAGAGCAACAGCTTTACCTAGAATAATCACCTGTGTTGATTATAACTCCGGGTTGATTATAATCCCGGGCTGATGCCGGTAAACATTGGCAATGACTTGCTCGCCTTTGTTCTCGACATGGCTGACCGGTAGCGTTCATGAGGTAAAGGGCTTTGACCCCTTTAATTGACGGCGCAGGCTCCCGGTTTGGAGAAAGTGATGAACAGGCAAATTGAGCTCGACGGCATTATGAAGCACGCGGGCAATATCAGCGTCGAAGATTTGTTTGAGCCGCTGACGTATTCGGTTGAGCCATTTATTTCACCCGAATATGCGCAAGCCGAGCGCGATTTGCTGTGGCCGAAAATGTGGCAAATGGCGGGTCGCGTTGAGGAAATTCCCGAGGTAGGAAATTACTTTACCTACGATATTTGCGAAGACTCCATCATCGTGGTCCGCAACGCGCCCGGCAGTATCAAGGCCTTTCACAATGTCTGTTCACACCGCGGCCGCCGCCTGATCGACACTCCTGCAGGATGTAATAACGCCAGTGGCGCCAATGGAAGGTTCATCTGTGGCTTCCATGGTTGGACGTATGACCTCAACGGCAAAAACATCTACATTCACGAAGAACTGGACTGGAAAGGTGGGTTGACCGCGGAGCACACCTGCCTCTCCGAGGTTCGGGTAGATACCTGGGGCGGCTGGATTTATATCAATATGGATCCGGACTGTGTGTCCCTGCGTGAGTTTCTGGAGCCCGCGGCCAGTATTCTCGATCCGTTTGAGTTTGAGAAAATGCGCTACAAGTGGCGCCAGTGGGTGATTTTTGACTGTAACTGGAAGACAGCTCTCGAAGCATTCATGGAGCCCTATCACGTTGCAGGTACGCATACGCAAATGCTCAACCACGGCGATTATTACGCCTACAGCGAAGCCTATGGCTTGCACGGTGTCAGCGGTTTCGACCAGCGTGATCCCGAACTGCAGATGAAGCAAAGCAGTACGATCACCCGCGCCGGCAAGGGCAAGGACCCACGCATTTCAACCTATGAGCTTCAAAATGAAATCTATACCACGGTTAACAACGCCAGCACCACGGAAACGCTGGTCAATGCCGCGAAACGCCTGGTTGATGAGCTGCCCGAAGGCACTCCGGCAGATCAGGTGATCAAACATTGGCTGGCGTCAGCCAGGGCCGATGACGCAGCGCGTGGTGTAATCTGGCCTACAATCACACCGGAGCAGATGGCAAAGGCCGGTCTGGCCTGGCATATCTTCCCAAACATGTCAGTTCTGCAGGGCATTAGCTTCGCGCTGTGCTATCGCACCCGGCCCTACGGCGATAACCCGAACAAGTGTATTTTCGAATCCTACGCGATGGAACGATTTCCGCAAGGTGAGGAACCGAAAACCGAGTGGGTTTACGCGGAACCAACCGCCGAAGCGTGGGGTCTGGTACTGTCCCAGGATTTTTCGAACATGGCCGCCCTGCAAAAAGGCATGCACTCGCGCGGCTTTCGCGGCACCCTTCCCAACCCGCACCAGGAGCAAAAAGTCACCAATTTTCATCGAAACCTGGCGAACATCATCGGCGCCGGCTCACTGCGTCTGCTGAACAAATAAAACAGTAAATTATTTTGCATCCAAGGAAGTCTCGAATATGTCTGTAAAAGTTTATGAACGCATCCTCGATCTGTTTGCCGCCGAAGGGATAAACACGCTTTACGGTATCCCCGACCCGAACTTCGTACACATGTTCCTGGAGGCCGAGAAACGCGGCTGGGAAGTGGTGGCGCCTCATCATGAGGAATCCGCCGGATTTATGGCGGAGGCGACATCGCGCATGACGGGTAAGCCGGGTCTGTGCATCGCCACCCTGGGACCGGGTATTGCGAATATCGCCGGGGCAATCATGTGCGCAAAGGTCGAGAATTCTCCCGTCATTATTCTCGGCGGCCAGCGGGCGCGCATTACCGAGCAGCGGGTGCGGCGCGGCCGCATTCAGTTCGTAAAACAGGCTCGCCTGGTTGAACCCTCGGTGAAGTATTGCGCGAGCATTGAATATGCCAATCAGACGGACGAAATCATTCGCGAGGCTTTGCGCGCCGCACTGACGGGAACGCCGGGCCCGGCCTACATAGAATACCCGTCCCATGTGATTCTCGAAGAGCTGGACGTACCTGAGGCCCTGCCGCCGGAAGCTTACCGCCTGGTCAATCAGGGCGCGAGCGCACAGATGATTGAAAAGGCTACCGAGTTGCTGCGCGCGGCCAGGCAACCAATCCTGTTGGTTGGTCATGGCGTACACTGTGCACGGGCGGGTGAGTCCGTCAAGGCGCTGGCGGACATCCTGGCTTGCCCGGTGATCCAGACATCGGGGGGCACTTCCTTTATCAAGGGCATTGAAGATCGTACGTTTCCCTACGGATTTTCGGAAAACGCGATCGATGCCGTCGTAAAATCCGACCTGTGCATCGCCATCGGCACCGAGCTTGGCGAGCCGCTTCACTTCGGCAGAGGCCGCCATTGGCAAGCGAACGATGCGAATCGCAAGTGGCTCTACATTGAGTCGAACCCAAAAGCCATTGGCGTAAATCGCCGCATCGATGTGCCGCTGGTTGGCGACTTGCGCGCCATCGTTCCGCAACTGGTCGAGGCAATCAGGGAACAGCCACGTACACCTACAGCGGAATTTGAAGCCCAGATAAACAATGAAAAGAAGCGCTTGGCTGCGCTTGGGGAAACGGCGCCCTCCGGCAGAACGCCAATTCACACCGCACGCTTTGTGGTCGAGGCGACCAGGGCCTTCCCCAAGGGTGGCATCATGGTGCGTGATGGCGGTGCGGCTCTCATCTTCCAGTGGACCTACTCGCAAGTGAAACCCAACGACATTATCTGGAACCAGAACTTCGGCCATCTCGGCACCGGCCTCCCTTACGCCATCGGCGCCTCCGTCGCCGACGGCAAAAAGCGCCCGGTTATGTTGCTGACCAGCGACTCTTCCTTTCTATTCCACGTTTCGGAACTCGAAACCGCTGCTCGCTTGAACTTGCCACTGGTCTGCGTCGTTGGTGTGGATTATCAATGGGGGCTTGAAGTGGGTGTTTACAAAAGGACCTTCGGCAAGGGCTCGGCCGAGACCGGCGTACATTGGAGCAAGGATGTGCGACTGGATAAAATGGCTGAAGGTTTTGGCTGTTACGGTGAATTTATCCAACATGAAAAGGATATCGGCCCCGCCATTGAACGGGCCTACGCCAGCGGCAAAACCGCCGTCATTCATGTGGAGATCGACCCGGTCGTGAATTCGGAAGAAATGCCGAGTTACGACGAGTTCAGAACGTGGTACGCCGAAGGCCAGCAATAACCCCGAAATTGCACCTGGCTTCTGCTTCCTCTGCCGCCACCACCACTATGCGGGGTTGACCGCACGGATGGTTTTCACCACATCCAGAAACAGGTGGTTCACCTGCCGCAGTTCAAACCCCGCCGCCGCTACATTGGCGACGGTGGGGCGATTCATTTCAGGGCCAAAGCGCCTGGAAAGCTGGGTCATCAGGTCCATCATCAGCTTGAAAGGGTAATAGCGGGAACCGGTGTGCTCGAACATGAATAGTTCCCCACCCGGCTTCAACACCCGCCGCAAGGCCTCCAGCCCCTGTACCGGCCGGGGTACCGAGCAGAAAGTGCAGGAAGTGAAGACCTGGTCAAAGCTGTCATCCGCATAGCCCAGTTCGTGGACATCCATGACTTCGGCCTTGATTTCACCGTCATAGGCGTCGATACGCGGTTGCGCCACCTCCAGCATTTTCGGGCTGATGTCGATGGCGGTGATCCTTTGCCGCGCCGGAAAAGCCGCTATATCCAGGCCGGTGCCCAGGGCCAGAAACAGGATGTTCCCGCTCATGTGACCGAAGAGTTCGCGCTTGGCCGGCTGCCAGCGCTGCTCTGCGCCGCGGCTGGCCATGAGGTCGAAACTGCGTGAGGCCCGGTCCCACTTGCGCCGTGTTTTTTCATCCATAACTGCGCACTCCCCGCAACCGCGTGTTCAAAAGCCAGATCAGCGACAGGCAGACCAGGCCACAGCAGGCCCCGGCGAGCAGGGCGGTGCCGCTATCCAGGGGGTGCATGGCCGCCCACATGCCGATGATCATGCCGCTGACCATGCCGGTAAACATTGCGGGCAACATCACCTCCATGGCGCCAAAAAGGATGGAGCAAGGAAAAAACACAAACAGACTAACCAGCATGCCAAGCGCCATGGCCACCAGCATGGCGGCCAGCATGGGCCAGCCCGGGCCAACCACCAGGGCGCTGAACCAGGCTGCCACCGCCCCCGCCAGCAAGTTGGCCAGCAAGTCTCCGAACACAAAATACCATCGGGAATCCATATTCACCTCTCTAATGGATACACAGCAACGCGGCCACGATTTCAGGCGAACTCACGGGCCGCGCCTGCGGCGCCTGCCGCGACGGCGGGTTTCCTGAACTCCACCAGCAGTTCCGCCTTGCGGGCATCGGCCCGCTCGATATGGGCCTCCTTGACGACATCATAACCTCGAACCTGTTCCGGCAGGTTCAACAATTGCACCGCCAGGGCATGATTTTCCAGGGTAAGACCGGCCAGCACTTCCTCGGCCAGTGTTTCATAGTCAGCGATGAGTTGGCGCTCCAGTCTGCGATGCGGCGAATACCCAAACGGATCCAGCGGGGTGCCACGCAGGAACTTGAACCGGGCGAGCAGGCCGAACAGGCGCAAAGCGCCCTGCCCGAACTCCTTTTTGCGATAGCGCCCGCTGTGTGGATCGCGGCGGCTCAGCAAGGGGGGAGCGAGATGGATACCGAGGCGGAAATCGCCGCTGAATTGTTCTTTCAACCCTTGCATGAATTCTGGCCGGGTGTACAAACGTGCAACTTCATACTCATCCTTGTAGGCCAACAACTTGGCGTAATAGCGGGCTGCGGCCTCGGTGAGTTCCCCTTCTGCGCCGATACGGGCCAGTTCCACCCGCCTCACTTTTTGCACCAGTTCCCGGTAACGGCCGGCATAGTCCGCATTCTGGTAGGCGGTCAGCCAGCCAACCCGCTGCTCGATCAATCCATCCAGGGTCTGGGTATCAAGCTGCACCAGTTCCACTGCCTGTTCATCGCCGAGCATGGCTTCCCGTTGCATTGGGGAAGCTACCCATACGCGGCCCAGGCGGAAGGCTTGCAGGTTCATCTCCACCGCGACGCCATTGAGTTCGATGGCGTATTCCAGGGATTCGCAAGACAGGGGAATCAAACCCTGCTGCCAGGCCACACCCAGCAGCAGGCAATTGGCGCCGACGGCATGACCCAGCAGGTGAGTGGCGATACGGCTGGCGGGTATGCCGTGGAGCTGCTCCTTCCGGGTTCTTCGTTTCAGGGAAGCTTCCATTCCCTCGCTGTCAAAACTGAGGTCCGCATTGCGGGCGAAGGCGCTGGTGGGCGCCACATAGTGGTTGTACACCACCGCTGAACGCTGTGCCGCCATGGTGGAAAGCACCTCATGCCCTGCCGCTACCACCAGGTCGGCGGCCAGCACCAGGTCCGCTGCGGCTTCGGGAATGCGGGTAGACTTGTCCAGGTCTTCGCCCTCGACAAAGCGGACATGACTGGTAACCGCGCCATTGCGCTGGGACAGGCCGGTAATATCCAGGACTGTGCAAGATTTTCCGTCCATGTGCGCAGCCGCGCCGAGTAGCGCACCCAGGGTAATGATGCCGCTGCCGCCGATGCCGGCCACAAGAACGTCGTAGCAATGCGCGCTAGCTACCTGGGCCGGTTGCGGCAACTCGGCCGACAGCAATTGGTCCAGGCGCTGCTGTTGCGCCTGCTCGTCCCGGCGTGGCTCGCCACCGTAGACCGAGACAAAGCTCGGACAAAAACCCTTGACGCAGGAAAAATCCTGATTACAGATACTTTGATTGATCTTGCGCTTGCGGCCGAACACGGTTTCGTGCGGCTCCAGGGCAATACAGTTGGACTGTACACCGCAATCCCCGCAGCCCTCACACACGGCCTCATTGATAAACAGGCGCCGGGACGCTTCCGGGTAAGCGCCGCGCTTGCGCAAGCGGCGTCTCTCGGTGGCGCAAGCCTGCTCGTAAATCAATACCGAGACCCCGCGGTGCCGGCGAATTTCCTGTTGTACCGCATCCAGATCATCCCGATCATGGAACGTGGTGATGCCGGGAAAAAGACTCCGTTCGCCATGGCGCAACAAGTCATCGGTGACCAGCGCGATTCTTTTGACCCCTTCTGCATGGGCCTGCCGGGCTATCTTGGGCGCGGTGATGCCGCCATCGAAACTCTGGCCTTCTATGGGCTGCCCACCGGTCATGGAAATCGCCCCGTTAAGCAAAATCTTGTAGGTGATGTTGCGATTCGCGGCCACATTGGCGCGGATAGCCATCAGGCCGGAGTGAAAATAGGTCCCGTCACCCAGATTCTGAAACACATGATCCCGCTTCATGAAAGGTTGTTGACCGATCCAGGTGGCGCCCTCCCCGCCCATGTGACTCAATCCGAGTGTGTTGCGCTCGGGCATCCATACGGCCAGACCGTGGCAACCGATACCACCCAGGGCGACGGAACCTTCCGGCACATGGGTGGAGGTATTGTGGGGACAACCCGCGCAAAAAGAGGGAACACGCCGCAGGCCGCCGTGCTGAACATTTTCACCGGCGCGCTCCTCCAGGGTTTGCTGCAAAGCTTCCCTGGCCCGGGCAAGCGCGGCATCGGGCTTGTGCAGCAATAGCTGAGAGGAGATCAGCAGAGCCACCTCCGAAGAGTTCAATTCGCCGACAGAGGAGACCAGAGCGTTACCCGCGGCATCCTGCTTGCCGAGCAGGACCGGCCGCTGTGCGGCGGGCAGGTTGTAGAGCAGGGCCGCGATTTGTTCTTCCATGACCGGGCGTTTCTCCTCGATCACCAGCAGTTGCTCACAGCCACTGGCGAAGTTGCGGATGCCATGAGGCTCGATGGGCCAGGTCAGCGCCACTTTGTACACGGCAATACCCAGGCGCTGCGCCGCGTTTTGATCGATTCCCAACTGCGCCAGGGCCTCAATCACGTCCAGGTAGGCCTTGCCGCTGGTGATGATGCCAAGTCTGCCGCCGGTCCCGCCAAGCACGCTGCGGTCCAGCCGGTTGGCGCGGACAAAAGCGCGGACAGCGTCCAGACGCTGCATCACCAATTGCTCCGCCAAGAGCGGAGTGAAAGCGGTCTGGATACCGAGCCCCTGCTGCGGGCGTCCATCTTCCCGCGGCAGGGCGATCCGGATTCTGGCCGGGTCAACGGCCACCGAGGAGGAACTTTCCACCGTATCCGTTACGCATTTGAAACCCACCCAACAGCCGGCGTAACGGGACAGGGCAAATCCGTACAGACCGTAGTCCAGGTACTCCTGAACCGTGGACGGGTTGAGAATCGGCATGCCGAAATGAATCAGGGCATGGTCACTCTGGTGCGCCGTGGTGGATGAGCGCGCGCCGTGGTCATCTCCGCACAACGCCAGCACCCCGCCATGTTCATCGACACCGGCATAGTTGGCATGTTTGAGTGGGTCACCGGAACGGTCTACCCCCGGCCCCTTGCCGTACCAAAGAGCGAACACCCCGTCGTAGTCGGATTCGCCCAATACCTTGACCTGCTGGCTGCCCCAACAGGCAGTGGCGGCCATATCCTCGTTGATTCCCGGCTCAAAATGGATTTGGTTTTGCTCAAGAAAAGGCTGGGCCTGCCACAGGGTAAGATCATAGATACCCAGAGGCGAACCGCGATAACCGGAAATGAAACCTGCGGTATTCAAACCCGCGGCCCGGTCCCGTTGATGTTGCATCATCGGCAGCCGGGTCAGCGCCTGACTGCCGTTCAGATAGACGCGGCCCGATTGCGCGAGATATTTATCGTTCAAGTTGATCTTTTTCATGCTCACCCATAGTCACCGGTGGCTTCTTGCATGGCCGGCTTTTCGGGCCTGCCCCAGCAAGAGCAACTGTTTGAAGCCCGGCAGCGCCGGCTGATCATATCGGCCGCCCGCCGCGCCCGCAACCGCAGAGACGGCGCGGACCCGTGTTACCTGGCCGGCCCTCCAGTTGCTGCGATCAGACGCCGTAAAACCAGTAGCTGATGGCAATCGCCGCGCAGATACCGGCAACATCGGCGCTGATGCCACAAGCTACGGCATGGCGTGTATGGCGGATGCCCACCGCGCCGAAATACACCGCCAAAACGTAAAACGTGGTTTCGGTGGAACCCTGCATGGTGGCCGCCAACAGTCCCTGGAAGGAATCCACGCCGTGTTGATTGATGGTTTCGATCATCATCGCGCGGGCGCCAGAACCACTCAGCGGTTTCATCAGCGCCGTGGGCATGGCGTCCACCCAGGCAGTGTCCATACCACCGCTGTTGGCCAGCCAGCGCAGCACTTCCAGAAGGCCTTCCAGGGCGCCGCTGGCGCGCAACATGCCGATAGCCACCAACATGGCGAGCAGGAAGGGAATCAGTTCGATGGCGGTGTGAAAACCCCGCTTGGCCCCCTCGACAAAGGTCTCGTAGACATTGACCTGACGCCGTTGCGCCGCCAGCAGAAAGCTCATGATGAGCGCCACAATCAACAGGTTGCTGATCAGGCTGGACTGGCTCGCCAGTTCCTCCGCGGAAAGGGTGGCGAACCAGGCCAACAAGCTCAGCAGCACGGCGAAACCGAGCGCCATCCAGGTCAAAATCACCGTGTCCCTTAGCCGCAGGCGTTGTACCCAGGCGGTGACCAGCAGGCCAGTCAGGGTGGAGCAACTGGTAGCCAGCAGGATCGGGATGAACACGCTGGCGGGATCGGGCGCCCCCAACTGCGCCCGGTACAGCAAGATCGTAACCGGGAACAGGGTTACTGATGATGTATTCAGCACCAGGAACAGAATCTGCGCATTGCTGGCCGTGTCCGGATTTGGGTTCAGGGTTTGCAGGTCCTGCATGGCGCGAATGCCCAGGGGCGTCGCGGCGTTGTCCAGGCCCAGCACATTGGCCGAAAAATTCAGGGTCATGGAGGAGATGGCCGGATGTCCGGCCGGAACTTCCGGCATCAGCCGGGTGAACAGTGGCGACATTACGTTCGCCAGTTTGCGCACCAGACCGCTGGCTTCGCCGATCGCCACCACGCCGAGCCACAGACTGAGCAATCCGATCAGGCCGATGGCCAGTTCTACCGACAGGCTGGCCATGTCGAACATGGCCCGCACCATGCGCTGGAACACGTCGCCGTCGCCGAGCAGCAACCACTGGCCGAGACCGGCGGCGGCTGCCACCAGGAAAAAGCCCAGCCAGATTCGGTGTAGCATCAGACGCCTCGCAAATTCTCAGTTCGTAACCGTTCTGGCAAGAGGTGACAGACTGTTCCGGGGACGGGAGCGCCAGCCTCAAATCATCACTCGAATACCGAACAGTTACCTCAGTTCCTTCCATCCACTACGCCAGTATATATTTTTCGTGGCCGCGGGTGATCAGATCAAGCAGTTCTGAAAGTTTTTGCCAGGTGCTACACTTCCCGCCGTAAATCCGGGAAATTGACTCAGGGGGTAATACATCGTGAAAACGCGCGCCGCCATAGCCTTTGCTGCGGGAAAACCGCTGGAAATTGCATCCCTCGACCTGGAGGGTCCCCGGGGCAATGAAGTGCTGGTGGAAATCATGGCTACCGGTGTTTGTCACACCGATGCCTTCACCCTTTCCGGTGATGATCCGGAGGGGGCATTCCCCGCTGTTCTCGGCCACGAAGGCGCCGGCATCGTGCGTGAAGTCGGCCCCGAGGTGCGTTCGGTCAAACCCGGAGACCATGTTATTCCCCTGTACACCCCGGAGTGCCGGGAATGCAATTTCTGCCTGCATCCGAAAACCAACCTTTGTCAGGCCATCCGCGAAACCCAGGGCCAGGGGCTGATGCCCGACGGCAGCAGCCGTTTCACCCTGGATGGCCAAAAAATTCTTCACTATATGGGTTGTTCCACCTTTTCAAACTTTACCGTGTTACCGGAGATCGCCGTGGCCAAGGTGCGTGAAGACGCGCCCTTCGACAAAATTTGCTATATCGGCTGCGGGGTCACCACCGGGATCGGCGCCGTGGTCTATCGCGCCGGGGTGGAGCCCGGTTCCAATGTCGCCATATTCGGCCTGGGCGGCATTGGGCTCAACGTGGCCCAAGGGGCGCGCCTGGCGGCCGCCAACCGGATCATCGGCATTGATCTCAATCCCGCACGGGAGGAGTTGGCGCGCAGCTTCGGCGTTACCGATTTCATCAATCCCGCAAATACTGACGACGTGGTGGGGGCCATTCAAGACCTCACCGGTGGCGGCGCCGACTACAGCTTCGAGTGCATCGGCAACGTACAGACCATGCGTCAAGCCCTCGAGTGCTGCCACAAGGGCTGGGGTGAATCCTATATTATCGGCGTAGCCGGGGCCGGCCAGGAAATCGCCACACGGCCGTTTCAACTGGTTACCGGCCGAAGCTGGCACGGAGTGGCCTTCGGCGGCGCCAGGGGCCGCAGCGATGTACCCACGATCGTGGACTGGTACATGGACGGCAAGATCGACATCGACGCCCTGATCACTCATACCATGCCGCTGCAAGAGATCAACCAGGCTTTCGAGTTGATGCACAGCGGGCAGAGCATTCGCTCGGTAGTAGTTTACTGAAGCGGGGGTAGTACCCGCAGGGCAGGACTCCCGTCCCGTATCGGTGTTTCAGGCCGCGGGCTTCAGTTTCCCGCCGCCCGCTTCCAGCCAGCGGGTGATCATTTTGCCCATATTGGCCGGGTTGTAGGCATCCTCTTCGTAGCTGAACAGGCCGCCCCCCGCGTAGTGCAGGATGGTCAGGTTGGGTTCCTGGTAGATTTCGCCATCATCCAGTTCCGCCATGCGATTCATCACTTCGCAGAAAATCCAGCCCCGTTCTTCATCGATGGAATACCAAACGATGGGAAAGGCTGTCATTTGGCTGGGCGGAAACTCCGCCATGGTCGTGGTAATCCATTGGAAGATTTTTTCCCGGCCCCAGAATTTGCCGTAGTGGTGCTCAAAATAGGTGGCGTCCTGGGTGAAACAATTGGCCCAGTCACGCCAGTTTCCGGTTTGTCCGCCCTTGAGGGCGGCGGCCTGGTACTTCTCAAAGGCATCTTCAATTTCTGCGCGGGTCCAGCGGGGCATAACACTCTCCTTGCGGTTGGCGGTAGACGAGGCGGCTAACATAGCCCAGCCCGGAGCCTCCTGTAAATGCCCGGGTGCGGCTCCGGCAGCGTCTGAACTTTGCGGCTAAAGCCGGGAAAACTCTTTGTTGAGATCGTATTTTCGGGAAGTCACATAGGATTCCATTTCCTCGACCCGGCGCTGGGCAGCCGCGAGACGCTCGCCGGCGCGCTGCAGACGCACCTGGGCGCTGTCGCTGTAGCGAAACATCCTGCGGGGCCGGTAACCCCGGTAACGTTCATCGTATTCCATTTCCACGGCTTCCTCGTCCTCCTCATCCCAGTAGTCATCGGTGCGGTCCGAGTGCTCACGGCGGCGCTTTCCAGGCCGTGGCCTGAGCAGGATCCAGCCGGCGACATAGGCCCAGAATGCCAGTGCGCCGGTAAACATCAGCAGCACTACAGCGGCCAGACGCACCACCCATTCCTCGATATCCCAGTGTTCCGCCAACCCGGCGCAGACCCCGGCGATATAACCATTGCGGGGATTGCGATACAGGTTCATGCCCCAGCCATCACGGCGGCGCCGCGATAGTCCGGAAGAGCGGCCCCGGCTCTCCGAGTTTGGATAGCTGCGCTGTTCGTAGTAGCGGTGTTTTCTGCGTCCCATCGGTTACTCCCCGGATTTTTCTTGCGCTTGCTCTGTCCGCCAACCCGGATGGTCCGCGTCCAGGATCGCTTCCAGGGAATGGATGCGATCCGTCAGCTTGTCCACCGTAACCAGCATTTCTTCCAGTGTGTGGCGGTCTTCGGTGCTGAGATTGCGGGACGAACGCCGCAGGCTGCGGTAATGCATGATCAACCAAATCGGGCACACCACGGTCAGAAACAGAATGGTAGGCACGAACATGAATTCAAGAAATTCCATTGATGATTTCCTCAGGCGGTTTCGCCGTCGGCGCGAACCGCCCCGGTTTCTCCCATTTCCTTTCTGAGACGGGCCAGTTCAGCGTTGATCTGCTCATCTTCCTGCAGGGATTGAATTTCCGCGGCCAAATCCGGCGGTACTTCCCGGCCCAGGTCCATGGATTCCAACTGGCTCTCCAGATGGTCTATACGGCGCTCGAACCGGTCAAATTTGCCCAGGGCGTCATCCAGGCCTTCTCGCTGCATCTGCCGCTTCACCTGAATTCGGGAGTGTACGGTTTTGCTGCGCATCGACAGCGCCTTTTGTTTGGCCTTGGCGTCACCCAGCTTCTGCTGCAACTGGCCGAGTTCCTCGTTGAGTTGGGCAATATGCTCATCCGTGGATTTTACCTCTGTCGCCACCAGCGCCAACTCCTCCTCGATGATCCGTTTCTCCTGCAGGGCGGCGCGGGCCAGGTCTTCGCGGTTCTTGCTCAGAGCTAGCCTGGCTTTCTGTTCCCAGCTTTCGGCTTCCATTTCCACCTGCCGACGGCGCCGTTCCGCCAGCTTGCGCTCTGCCAATACCTTGGCGGAAGAGCTGCGCACCTCCACCAGGGTGTCTTCCATTTCCTGAATAATCAACCGAATCATCTTTTGCGGATCCTCCGCCCGGTCCAGCAGGGCATTGATATTCGAATTGATAATGTCGGTCATACGAGAATAAATACCCATGATCAAACTCCTCAATGAAACAGTGTACGTTGTTGCCGATACCGGTAGAAACCAGGTTTGGGTACACCAAACCAGAACAGAGCCTCCGCCATGGCGGCGGCCACCAGGAACAACCCCGCCCCGGCCAGCCAACCGGCGCTTGCGACGGTGACGGTGCTGACCAGAGCCGCGGCCAGATATACCAACAGGCGTTGTGCTAATTCGTTCATCGTACTTTTCTCCTGTCTGCTGCAAGCTGGCGACAGATGAATTCGCCCTGCTCTCACCCATTTTCTTATCAGATATCGTGCCAACTTCATAACACATTGATTTTATTACAATAAATTTATTTTTTGTGTTTGGTGTAAATTTATATAGGTATTTATAACTATAATTTAGTATTTAATACCGGAATATATGGTAAATTTAACCTATGAATAAAGAAAATCAACAGGTAGTTGGCAACTCCCCGGCATTGTCCGAGGCCCTGGAGCAGGCTTCGCGCCTGGCCCAGATTAACCGCCCGATACTGGTTATTGGCGAACGGGGCACCGGAAAGGAACTGCTGGCGGAGCGGATTCACTACCTGTCGATGCGCTGGGACCAGCCCCTGCTCAAAATCAATTGCGCCGCCATCGCTGAATCCCTGCTCGAATCCGAGTTATTCGGTCATGAGCCCGGCGCCTTTACCGGCGCCACCAGGGTGCACCAGGGCCGCTTTGAGCGGGCCGCCGGCGGAACCCTGTTCCTGGATGAACTCGCCAACATGAGCCTGGGTCTGCAGGAAAAACTGCTGCGAGTGATCGAATACGGCGAATTTGAGCGCCTCGGTGGCCAAACCACACTGCATGCGGATGTACGGGTTGTCGCCGCCACCAACGCCGACCTCAAACAACTCGCCAGGGATTCCAGGTTTCGCGCCGACCTGCTGGACCGGCTCAGCTTCGACGTGGTGCATGTGCCTCCGCTGCACCACCGTGAAGGCGATATCATGGAACTGGCGTATCACTTTGCCGTACACATGTGCAGTGAACTGGGTTGGGAGGCCTTTCCGGGGTTTACCGAAGCCGCCGCCGAACAGTTGTTGCATCACCCCTGGCCGGGCAATGTACGAGAACTGAAAAACGTGGTGGAGCGCTCGCTGTATCGCTGGGGAGACGCCTCACGGCCGGTAGCGGATATTGTTCTGGACCCGTTCGTCTCCCCTTATCAGGGCCTTCTCGAGCCGGACGCGACAACCGGGCCGCAGCGCCCGGAAAACGGGGCGGAAGTCAGCACAACCGGCAACTTCGCCATCGAGGTCGCCGCCTTTGAAATCCGCCTGTTGCGGGCCGCGTTATCGGAAAACCACTTCCATCAGGGGGCCACCGCCACGGCGTTGGGCCTCAGTTACGATCAATTGCGGGGCCTGCTGCGCAAATACAAACTGAGTCGGGAGCGAGAGAGAACCCGGTAGGACCTGCAGCAACCATCAGACCGGGTCCCAGGTGAATACTTCGTTGGATCTGTGCAGGGGGAAATAGCTCGGCTCAAACGCGTTCAGTACGCGCTCGGCAATGGTTTCCGTTGTCCAGCCCTCGGCAGTGTGGGCGGTTCGAATCGGGCGCGGTTGACTGAACAGATAAATCTCGTTATTGCACACTTCAAAAAGATGCCGCCTCCCGCGCCGGTGACGACAATTACCTTATTTTCAAGCATTACCTTTTTCCCTGGAAGTTAACGAATCGTGCACTTACCGTTGTTGATGGATACTATGCCGCGTTCTTTAATGCGGGATCGGAAGCTGATTACCTTGCCATCCTGCCAGAGATCGACGACCTGGGTTTCGCCGGGAAAAACCGGCGCTGAAAAGCGTACATCGAAGCCGGTGATTCGACTCTGGTCATAGTCGAGCATGGTCTTCAGAACGGCGTGGCAGGCAATGCCGTACGAACAAAGTCCATGAAGAATTGGCCGATCAAACCCCGCTGTCCTCGCCACCTCGGGATCGCGGTGTAACGGGTTGCGGTCTCCACAGAGTGCATAGAGGATTGCCTGATCAATCCTGCCAGGCATCTCGCAAACGGCATCCGGTTCACGGTCGGGAAGCTGGTGAGGCACGGGCGCGCCCTCTGACTGCCCGCCGAATCCGCCATCTGCCCGGTAAAACAGGGTGTAGCCCAGGGTAACCAGTGGTGAGCCATCGGAGAGTTTTACATCAGTTTCGGTAAGCAGCAGGGCGCCCCTGCCCTCCCCTTTATCATAGACGCCTGTTGTCCTGGTGCTGACCAGGGTCTCGGCCGCCGGAGGCAGTGGCTGGTGTATCGCCAGGCGTTGTTCGCCATGCAACATCAGGGCATAGTTCATTTTGCTCATCAATGACTGGCGATCTTTTTGCAGCCAGCGGGGGCGGCTCAAAACAGTGGCGGCGGTGGGCACCACCCGGTTACCGACGGTCTCGCATACATATTCCAGTTCCTTCGGGTCCATGGGGTCCCGGCCAAGACCGATGGCTACTGCGTACAACAGCGAGTCCCGGTCGGTATATGAGCCCGGCACTTGTTCAGGTTGTTGTGATAGTTCGGCCGCAACGTCGGCAACGGTAATCGGCATCAGCGTACTCCAAAGCGTGCATGACTCATGAAAGTGAAAATGCTATCACGGCCGCCACCCAAAATGCATCGCCGTATCGGTTGATCGGGTAAAGTCAGGTGTTACGCTGGCTGAAAAAGCTGATGTTGCCTGTCGCGATGGCGGCGCCCGGTCCCTCGGCCACAACGCAGTTTGTGTCCGGAAACAATTACTATCGATCATTCACATCCGCCATTGGACAACCCGGCCATGTGAACTGCTAAAATCCACGGCAAAGAATGTCCAGCCATGGGAGAGGAAACCCCGTGTCAGAACTGAAGGCTGCCTATGACCAGGCCATGGCGCAGCTCACTGCCCCAGGCGCCCCCTACGCCATTTCCAAGCGTGAGTTGAACGGCGTCGTCTACAAGATGTATGACAACGCCCCCGCCAATATCACCGAAGTCTATGCGCAGGCGGCGCAACATGGGAACAACGAGTTTCTGGTCTATGAGGGGGAACGCATCAGCTTCCGCCAGCTATTGCAACAGGCCGCCGCCATCGGCCGCCAGTTGGTCCACGAACTGGGCATCGTCAAAGGTGACCGGGTCGCAATCGCCATGCGCAACTATCCGGAATGGATGAGCAGCTATGTAGCCATCACCTCCATTGGCGCGGTCGCCGTGCCCCTGAACAGTTGGGGTCAGGCCGGGGAACTGGCCTATACCATCGAGGATGCCGACGCCAAACTGGTGTTCTGCGACCAGCAGCGCCATACCCTGCTGGCGGACTTCCTGCGAAGCCATGAGGTCGGCGCCGTGGTGGTGCGTGCCGATGGCAGCGTGTCCGGCAGCGGCGCCATCGACTTTCGGGAATTACTGGCCGGACAGGAACATGCCGTCATGCCGGAGGTGGAGATCGACCCGGAAGACCTGGTGATGATTCTGTACACCTCCGGCACCACCGGCGCGCCCAAAGGCGCGGTTTCCACCCACCGGGCCCTGTGCCAGTCCATTGTGAATTTTGAAGTGGCCGCCACTGCATCGGCGATGTCCAACCCGAAGGCGATCGGCCGCATGATGGAATCTGGGTTGCCACCCACCCAATTGCTGGCGGTGCCCCTGTTTCATGTGAGTGGCCTGCACGCTGCGTTTCTCATCGCTTTCAAAGGGGGCCGCAAACTGGTGATGATGTACAGGTGGGATGCAGAACAGGCGCTGCGGCTGGTGGAGTCCGAGCGCATCACCGTGGTCAGTGCAGCTCCCGCCATGTTGCTGCAACTGTTGGAATCCGAGGATTTTGATCGGCGCGATACCAGTAGCCTTTTCAGCGTCGGCGCGGGCGGCGCCGCCACCCCTCCCCGCACCAGCCGGCTGATCTATGAAAAATTGCCCGAAAGCTACTCGGGCACCGGTTGGGGCATGACGGAAACCAACGCCATCGGCACCTCTTTCACCGGAAATCCTCATAAACACAAACCTGGCAGCGCCGGCTTCCAGCACCCCACGGTGGAAATTGAAGTGCGCGCCCCGGAGGGCAGCGTTCTCCCCCAGGGGGAGCCGGGCGAACTGTGGATCAAATCCGCCACGCTGATCTCCGAATACTGGAACCGTCCGGACGCCACTGCCAAGGACTTCCGGGACGGCTGGTTCAACAGCGGCGACATAGGCTACTTCGATGAAGAAGGCTATCTATTCATATCCGACCGGGCCAAGGACATGGTGATCCGGGGCGGAGAAAATATCTATCCCGCAGAGATAGAGGGCGTATTGCACGATTGCCCGGAGATCGAAGAGGCTGCCGCGTTCGGCATCGCCGACGAGCAATGGGGAGAACAGTTGGCGGTAGTGGTGACGCCGCGTGCGGGGGCGCAACTGAGCGCGGAGGATGTGCGCGAATTCGCCGCCCGTAAGCTGGCCCGCTTCAAAGTGCCCCACTACGTATTTCTGCACGGGCAGCCGCTGCCCCGCAACGCTTCCGGCAAGGTGCTGAAAAAAGACCTGAAGGCGGAATATGAGAAGCTCGCCGGTCAGGATTTCGCGCGCGATCAAGATCAGGCCTGAGCGTTCTCCTGATTGCCAGGTGGTCCCACCCACGGGACACTACACGACGCGACCCGGATTGAGGATTCCCGCGGGGTCCAGCGCGCTCTTCAAACTGCGCATCAAGGCGAGTTCAGCCGCGCCGCGGCTATGCGCAAGCCACTCCTTCTTGAGCACGCCAATTCCGTGTTCAGCGCTGATGGCGCCTTCAACCCCGGCAATTTTTCGGTAGACCAGGTCGTAAATTGCCCGTACATCCTGCTCCCGGCCGGTACCTGCCAACAGGTGCAGATTGCCGTCACCCAAGTGGCCAAACACCAGCATGCGGCAATCCGGGAAAGCCAGTTTCAGTTCCTGCAGCGTTTCATTGATGAAGCGTTCCATCAAGGCGATCGGAATGCCGATATCAAAGTTGGCAGCCGGACCGTATTCCGGCAGCAACTCGGCAATGCCGTCCCGAATCGCCCAGAAGGTATCTACATCGGCGCTGCTTTGGGCGATAAGTGCGTTCAGCAACAGGCCCTCGTCCATGGCCTTACTCAGCGTTGCCAGAAAGTGCTCCGCGGCGGTCTCACTTGCCCCTTCCGTTTCGATCAGAGCGCAGTAACCCTGCTCACCGGCCAGCGGGTCATTGATGCCGGTTGCCCGCAAGGCTTCCCGATAATAATCCGGCCACATCACCTCAAAGGAACTGACCACTTCCAGCTCCCGCCCCATCTTCTGCAACAGCGAGACCACACCGGCAAAGGACTCCACGACACACAGCGCGGTTCCCAGGTAGGGCTTTTGCGGAAACAGCCGAAAGGTCACTTCGGTCACCACACCGAGGGCGCCTTCGGTACCGATGAAGAGCTGCTTCAGATCAAAACCGGAGTTGTTTTTCAACAGCTTGTTGCGCGCCGGGATCACTGTCCCGTCGGCCAGTACGGCGACCAGCCCGAGCACCAGCGCGCGTGTCATGCCGAATTGTATGACCTGGTTGCCACCGGCATTGGTCGACACCAACCCGCCGGCCAGGCAGGAGCCGCGTGCGCCCAGGTCCAGCGGGAAGCGGAACCCGGCTTCGTCGGCGGCAGTTTGAATCGACTCCAGCGGCGTGCCCGCGGCGACGGTAATGGTCATCGCAGCACTGTCGATTTCGACAACCCGATTCAGTCGCTCCATCGACAGCGCCCATTCCCCCGGTTGCGGCGTCGCTCCGCCGGCCAGACCGGTCAACCCGCCCTGCACCACCACGGCTTGTCCGGCGGCATGGCACAAATTCAGCATGGCTGCGACATCTTCGGTATTTCTCGGCCGCAGCACCACATCCGGTTTACAGGCATTCGTTGCGCTCCAGTCCACCACGTAGCGGTCACCGATCTCGCTGCCCCGCAGCCAGAGTTCCGAATCCAGTTGTTCGAGCAGCGTCTGATTCTGCATTGTCTCTACTCCCATGCCCGCAGCTTATCCGACCCCTCCAAAGGCCCGCGGCATTTGCATATTGAGGCGTTCCAGCCCACCGTTAACGGCCAACACTTCGCCGGTGACATAACTGCTGGCCGGAGCCGCCAGGTAGAGTGCGCCCAGGGCGACATCCTCTACCTCACCCAAACGCCCCATGGGGGTCAGTTCCACCATGGTTTGTTCAATTTCGTCATTGAGAACGGTGTTCAGGGCGTCGGTTCTGGTCGAGCCCACGGCGATGGCGTTCACCCGAATTCGGGGGGCGAATTCCTGGGCAAACTCTCTGGTCAGCAGGGACAGCGCCCCCTTGGCGGTGCCGTAGGCGGAGAAGCAGGGCGCGGGTTTTTCCCCCGCCACCGAAGAAATATTGACGATACAGCCGCTGCCGGCGGAGGAAATCATCAGCGGCACACAGAGGACGGTCATCGCATAGGCGCTGCTGACATTGAACTGCATGGCCTGATTAAACTGTTCTACCGAGGTATCCAGCGCCGGCCTCGGCGGAAAGCCGCCGGCATTGTTGACCAGAATATCGATACGCCCCAGCTTTTCCATGGCTGTGTCAGCCAGCCGTTGCAACTGCCCGGCCTCCAGCACATCGGTAGACGCCCACACCGCTTTGCGGCCCAGCGCTTCCACTTCGGCGGCCACCCTTTGCAGGTCCTCCCCGGTGCGCGCTCCCAGCACCAGGTCCGCTCCGGCTTCCGCAAAGGCTTTCGCAATTCCCGCGCCTATTCCCTTGCCGGCGCCGGTGACTACCGCAACCTGCCCATCCAGACGAAACCGATCCAGAATACTCATCGCACCAAGCCTCCCTGACAAACAGCGTCAATGTAGCCGACCTGCACGCCGGCTTCCAGTACAAACCCGGCAGACCTCACAGGAAGTGTTGTAAACTAGCTGCAGCCTGTCGGGCTTGGGCGTCCGTAGCGAGGGAAAGTCCGTTTTGAGTCATTTTTTTTGCAATTCCGCAGTAGGACAGTCCCAAGTCCGGCAGGCTGCTAATTTTCTCTGGAGTGAAGTGTGCGCGCCTATCTGTTTGCCGCGGCCCTGTTGCTGGTGATCTTCGGTTCCCTCGGAGCCTATCAGTACCTGCGCATCTCGGCTTTCGCGGGCCAGAATTTCACGCCCCCGCCGGTAACCATTGCGGCCGGCTACGCGCGCACCGAATCCTGGACACGCTACCTGGAGGCCATCGGCACCATCAAGGCGGTGCGCGGTATCGAATTGACTTCGGAGGCCAGCGGTGAAATCACCCGTATCCATTTCCGCTCCGGTGATCAGGTCAGCGCCGGGCAGGAACTGGTCACACTCAACGATGACATCGAACAGGCTACTCGCCTGAACCGGGTTGCCGGTCTTGAACTGGCCGGAATACTGTTCGAGCGCGACCGAAAACTGTTTGAGCGCAAGTCGCTCCCGGAATCCACATTCGATCGTTCCCGTGCGGCCCTGGCGCAGGCCCGGGCGCAATTGGCCGAAGCTGAAGCGCGTATTCGCAACAAACACATACAGGCTCCCTTCGACGGCGTCATCGGTATCCGCCTGGTGGATGTCGGCGACTACATCGATCCGGGCACACCAATAGCCACACTGCAGGACCTGAGTGAGCTGGAGGTCGATTTCACCCTGCCGGCGCGGTATACGCCCCAACTCAAACCCGGCCAAACACTGCAACTACAGACCAGCGCCTTCCCCGAGCGGGTATTCACGGCCACCCTGCGAGCCCTGAACTCACAGGTAGACGCCAGGACTATGAACCTGTTGGCCCGGGCCCTGATTGAGCGGGGCGAAGGCCTGTTGCCGGGTATGTTCGCCAATCTGAAAATTGCCCTGGGGCAAGAACATGACACCGTCACCGTGGCGGAAACCGCGGTCACCTACTCCCTGAACGGCAGCACCGTTTACGTGCTGAGCCCAGGGGAAAATCAGGTCCTGAACGCCATCCCACGGGTGGTGGAAACAGGAGAAGTCCGCGCCGGCAGAGTGGAAATACGCAGCGGGCTCGCTCCCGGCGAGCAAGTGGTGACCGCCGGACAGAACAAGCTGTATCGCGGCGCAGCGGTGCGAATCGACCCCTCGGTACAGTTGTAGCCCTACTACCATGAAATTCACCGATCTGTTCATTCGCCGCCCGGTGCTGGCCATTGTGGTCAGCAGCTTGCTGGTCATCCTCGGCGTACAGGCGGGCAGCCAACTCACCATTCGCGAATTTCCGCAGTTGGAAAAAAGTGTCATCTATGTGAATACCAATTTTCGGGGCGCCAGTGCGCGCGCCGTACAGGGTTTTGTCACTGAGCCCTTGCAACGGCGTATTGCCAACGCCCGCGGTGTGGAATACCTCAGTTCCGAGAGCAATCCGGGGCAATCCTTGATCGAGGTGCACCTGCGGCTCGGCGCGGATACCAATGAGGTGCTCAGTGAGATCATCGCCAAGGTGGGCGAGGCAAAATATGATTTGCCGCAGGAGATCGAGGAGCCGGTCATCACCACCCAAACCGGCGAAGGCGCCATGATGTACCTGGCATTTTTGAGTGAAGACATGACCATTGCCCAGGTCACCGATTACCTGATTCGCAATGTACAGCCGGTGTTTTCGACCCAGGAAGGGGTGGGGCTGGCCCTGGTGTACAGCAGCGCCCGCTTCGCCATGCGGGTATGGCTGGACCCTGGCCGCATGGCGGCCTTCGGGGTCACCGCCAGTGATGTCGAAGAAGCCATACGCCGTGAAAACTATACCTCCGCCCCCGGCAAGACCAAGGGTCAACTGGTTCTGGCCAGCATCGATGCAGAGACGGATCTGCGCAGCCCGCAACAGTTCGGCAGCCTGGTGGTTCGTCAGGACGGCGCGCGCAGGGTACTACTTGGCGATGTCGCCGACCTGGAACTTGCCGCCGAAAACTATGACACGAACTCCTTTTCCAGTGGGCGGGAAACAGTGTTCATCCCCATCAACGAGGCCCCCGGCGCCAACCCCCTGCAGGTGGCAGCCAGAATTCACGAACTCCTGGCCCGGCTGGAGCCGGGGTTCCCGGCGGACCTGGAAGTACTCATCGACTACGACGCCTCCGAAAAAATCGAACAGGCCCTGTGGGAGGTCTTGAAAACGCTGCTGGAAGCCTCGGTCATTGTCATACTGGTGATCTACCTGTTTCTGGGTTCGGTGCGCGTGGTGCTGATTCCGCTGGTCACCATTCCCCTGTCGCTGGTCGGCGTATTGTTCCTGGTCTACAGCATGGGGTTTTCCATCAATTTACTGACCCTGTTGGCCATGGTGATCGCCATTGGCCTGGTGGTGGATGACGCCATTGTGGTGGTGGAAAACGTGCACCGGCACATTGAGGACGGTGAGGCCCCCATGCAGGCCGCCCTGATGGGCGCCCGGCAAGTGGCCCTGCCGGTGGTGGCCATGACCCTGACCTTGACCGCAGTGTATGCCCCGATCGGTTTTCTGGGCGGGCTGACCGGGGTGTTGTTCAGCGAATTCGCCCTGACCCTGGCGGGCGCCGTGCTGGTATCGGGAATCGTCGCTTTGACCTTGAGCCCCATGATGTGTTCGCGGGTTCTCAGCGACCGTGCGCACCAGGGCAGGCTCAGCGCCTGGCTGGACCAGAGTTTCGAGCGCTTGCGCGGGGCCTATCGGCAGGCCCTGCACCAGGCCCTGAGCCAGCGTGGAGCGGTGCTGATGTTTGCCGCCGCCATCCTGGTCAGCCTGCCGTTCCTGCTCAGCTTCGCCGGCAGCGAACTGGCTCCCGAGGAAGATATCGGTGACCTGTTCGTGGTGGCGCAACCCCCCAATTACGGTAATCTCGAATACACCAACCTGTTTCTGGATCAGATGGTGGCTGCCTGGAAGGCTTTGCCAGAGGTCAGGTCCTCCTGGCAAGTCAATCAAACCGGCAACGTGTTTGGCGGAATCGCCCTGAAGCCCTGGGATCAACGAGAGCGTAGCCAGAAGGAAATTCAACTGGATCTGCAGGAACGCTTCGGACGCATCAGCGGGCTGGAAATTTTCAGTTTCGGCCTTCCGTCCCTGCCCGGCTCCTCCGCCGGCCTGCCGGTCAGTTTCGTGATCACTTCCAGCGCCGGCTACGAAGTGATCAACCAAGTGGCGGACGCGCTGCTGGAGGCGGCCCGTGAGTCGGGCATGTTTATCATCGCCAACAAGGATCTGCGTTTCAGCCGCCCCGAAATCAGTGTCGGCATCGACCGGGACCGGGCTGCGCGGCTGGGCCTGTCCATGCGGGACATCGGTGATACCTTGCAGGTGATGCTGGGTGAAAGCGCGGTTAACCGCTTCACCGTCGACGGGCGAAGTTACAAGGTGATCACCCAGGCCGGCCAGGATTTCCGGCTCAGCAAGGAATGGCTGGAGCGCTATTACGTGCGCAGTGATTCCGGCCAACTGATCCCGCTTTCCACCGTCATCAGCCTGGGCCAGAAGGTGGAACCCAATGTTCTCCGGCAGCACCAGCAACTCAACAGCGCCACGATTCAGGGATTGATGATGCCACCCTATACCCTGGGTGACGGACTGGAGTTCCTGGAACAGCGACTGGAACAACTGGCGCCGGCCGGGTTTCGGGCAGGCTATACCGGAGAATCGCTGCGTTATACTCAGGAAAGCGGCAGCTTCCCACTCCTGTTCGGCGCCTCCCTGGTCTTGATCTACCTGGTGCTGGCCGCCCAGTTCAACAGTTTCCGCGACCCCCTGGTGGTGCTGGTGAGTGTGCCTCTGTCGATGTTCGGCGCGGTGGCGTCACTGGCCATCGGCGCCGCCACCCTCAACATCTACACCCAGATCGGCATGCTCACCCTGATCGGCCTGATCAGCAAACACGGCATTCTCATCGTGGATTTCGCCAACCAGCAGGTGTCGGCGGGCAAGTCGCACCATGATGCCGTGCTGGAAGCCGCGAGCCTGCGCCTGCGGCCCATTCTGATGACCACATTCGCCACGGTGCTGGGGGTACTGCCCCTGATACTGGCTTCCGGCGCCGGCGCCAGCAGCCGTTTCGCCATCGGGCTGATGATCACAGTCGGCATGTTGGTGGGTACCCTGTTCACGCTGTTTGTACTGCCGGCGTTCTACCTGCCCTTCGGCGCGAAGCAGACCGCCGGGAATACCTCGGCAGCGCCTTTGAACAGTGACAGCCCAGGCCATCCGGTTCAAACACCTTAACCAGATTTGGCATATCGCTTCCACATTGCGTTTTTTCGAGACTCGACGGAATGTAGTGCTATCATGCCGCGCCGGGACGGAATCAGCGTACCGACACGCTTCCGGCAGTGAACAAACGATTGAAGCAAGGAGAAGAACATGGCTGAGGCAGTCATTGTTGACGTAGTACGCACCCCGATCGGCCGCGGCAAGCCCGGCCTCGGTGATCTCAGCGGCATGCACGCCGTCAAGCTGCTGGCGGAATCCTACCGGGCCGTACTGGAACGCAACCACCTCGATGCGGCGGATGTCGAACAGGCCTACGCCGGCTGCGTAACCCAGGCCGGAGAACAGGCCTGTAATCTGGCCAAGAATGCCTGGTTGCAACTCGGGCAGGCCTACACCGCTGGCTGTTCCACCGTTGACACCCAGTGCGGCTCGGCGCAGGCCACCAATCACCTGATGGCGGCGTTGATTGACGCGGGCCAGGTGGACATCGGCATTGCCGCCGGCGTGGAAGCCATGAGCCGGGTTGGCCTGGGCGCCAATGTAATGAATGGCCCCGGCTATTTCATCAGCGACGATTGGCCCTACCCGGACGGCGCCAGGACACAGTTTGAGGCGGCGGAACGGATCGCCGAACTGCGCGGTATTACCCGCCAGGATGTCGACCAATTCGCGGTCCGTTCCCACAGCCGCGCCATCGCAGCCTGGGAGCAGGGCCAGTTTGAACAGGTAGTACCGGTAGAGGCCCCGGTCATCGATGACCAGGGGCAGCCCACCGGCGCCACCAAAACGGTCAGCCGTGACCAGGGAATGCGTGAAACCAGCATGGAGAGCCTGGCCAATCTGAAACCACCGCTCGAAGGCGGGGTTCACACGCCGGGCCCCTCTTCCCAGGTTTCAGACGGTTCCGCCGCGGTGTTGTGGATGAACGCGGATACCGCCAGGGCCCGTGGCCTGAAACCCCGCGCCCGCATCATTCGGGGAGTGGTGGCGGGCTGTGATCCCTATTACCTGCTGGATGGGCCGGTTGACGCCACCCGCTTGCTGTTCCGCAAAACCGGCATGAACATGGAGGATATCGACCTGGTGGAAATCAATGAGGCTTTCGCCTCCGTGGCGTTGTCCTGGCAACGCGTGTTCGACGCCGACATGGACAAGGTCAATATCAAGGGCGGCGCCATTGCGCTCGGTCATCCTGTGGGGTCCACCGGCGCCCGCCTGATCGGCGAGGCGGTTTGTGAACTCGAACGCCAGGACAAGAACATTGCCCTGGTCGCCATGTGCTGCGGCGCCTCCAAT
>JAPOQD010000031.1 GCA_026710905.1 Halieaceae bacterium | reverse complement strand
GTGCCATGTGCCCGGAGGGTGCCATGTGCCCGGAGGGTGCCATGTGCCCGGAGGGTGCAACATTGCGGTTAGCCCATCTTTCAGTTATTTCCCGGCGCGATGCCGTTCACTCAGCGTTTGACGATGACCGAGGAACCGTGGCCGAACAGACCCTGATTGGCGGTGATGCCGACCCTGGCGCCGTTAACCTGGCGATCTCCGGCCATACCGCGCAACTGCCAGGTGAGTTCACAGACCTGGGCCAGCGCCTGGGCCGGAACCGCTTCACCGAAGCAGGCCAGTCCACCGGAAGCGTTGACAGGAATTCTGCCGCCCACCGTGGTCTCACCCTGACGCAACATCTGCGCCGCCTGTCCCGGTTCGCACAATTGCAGGTCTTCGATCCAGTCCAGTTCCAGCGCAGTGGATAAATCGTAGACCTCCGCCAAACTGATATCACGTGGGTCAATGCCTGCTTCTTCATACGCCTTGACGGGGATGGAAGCCCGGTAATTGACGGCCTCGACTCCCTCCGCAGCCGAGGAATCCGTGGCGATATCCGGCATCTCCACCACACTGCTGGCGAAGCGCGGGGTTACGGTGGAAATGGCGGCAACGCGGGGGGCGTTGGCCTGCCCGATTTTCCGAGCGTATTCGACACTTGAGACAATCAGGGCGGCGCCGCCGTCACTGGTGGCGCAAATATCCATCAGCCTCAGTGGATTGGCCACCATGACCGAGTTGGCGACCTCTTCCAGGGTGAACGCTCTCTTGTAGCGTGCATTGGGGTTGTGCAGACCGTGCTGGGAATTCTTGACTTTCACCGCGGCGAAGTCTTCCGGGGTGTCCGCATACAACTCCATACGGCGGCGTGCGTACAAACCGAAATAGGTGGGGTTGGTGATACCCAGGTAGAAGCGCACCCAATCCGGATCCTCGGGCCGATAGCCCTTGGCTGGGGCCAGGAAGCCTTTGGGGGTGGTGTCGGCGCCGGCCACCAGGGCCACTTCGCAGGCGCCGGACAGAATCTTGCTGCGAGCCGCGGCCAGTGCCTGCGATCCGGAGGCGCAGGCGGCGTAGGAGGTATTGACTTCAGCGCCCTGCCAGCCGAGGGCCTGGGCGAAGCTGGCGCCGGCCACATGACCGGGATATCCACAACGAATGGTCGCCCCGGCGGAAACGAAACCAATGTCCTGCCAGCGTACCCCGGAGTCGGACAGGGCTGCCCGGGCCGCGGTGACGCCATACTCGATAAAATTCTTGCCCCATTTACCCCAGGGGTGCATACCTGCGCCGAGAATGGCGATCTCAGTGGACATGGCTTTCCCCGGGTTGGTTGATGTGTTCGGAGCCAATCTTCGCAGGCTGTGACGATGAGGCCAGCGGCCGCCATTTCCAGGTGACCCTGGTTTCGGTATTGTCTTCGTGCAGGGTTTCCAGCACCAGCTCCATCGGCAGACCAAGCTTCAGTTCAGCTACCGTGATGCCGCTGGCTACCTGACCCAGCACCACCATCTGTTCCTTTTCCAGTCTCACCGCGGCGATAGCGAAGGGCTGAAAGGGATCGTCGGCGACAAAAGGTTCCGGAGGCTGGTAACAGGCATCTGTGTAGCTCCAGATGACGCCGGTGCGGCTCAATTCGACTTCTTCGAACTCGTTGCTTTCGCAGGCCGGATTCCTGCAATAGCTGAATTGCCTGGGAAAAAAATAGGTTTGGCAATGCAGGCAGCGGCTGCCGATCAGATGTGGTTGCTCGGCATCCATGCTGTACCAGCCGTCAATGGCGGGAACCTGGGGTTTACCATTCATGAGCTTTCGATCCCACAAAAAAAACGTGCGCAAGAATACCCTCGGGCCAGAGTGTCGGCAAGCCGCGCATGTCGCTTGCAAGGTAGCCTACTGCCAGCCGGCGCTGGATTTGCAAGATCCGCAGATTGCGATTACGTACTTGAGCGTAATTGTCAGCCCCTTCTGACAACTTTGACTATTGAGCGGATAACTTCTGCCGCTACCATGCAGTGTTCTGACTTTAGCCTTTCAGGTGCTTATTCATGAAAGTTGAATTCACTGCGCAACAGCTACAACTGCGAGAGGAATTGCGCGCCTATTTCGCGGAGTTGATGACCCCGGAGTTGACCGAGGAGTGCTCCCGTGACCAGAGCGAGGGCGGCGGCCCGCTGTGGCGTGCTGCGCTGCGCAAAATGGGCCGCGACGGCTGGATCGGGGTCGGTTGGCCAAGGCATCTGGGGGGCAAGGGCATGACGCCTATTGAGCAGTTCATCTTTATCGAGGAAGTTATGCGAGCTGGTTACCCTTTTCCCTTCCTCACCACCGAGTCGGTGGGGCCGCAATTGGCCGAGCAAGGCAATGTGTGGCAGCAGCAGGAACTGGTGCCGAAAATTCTCAAGGGTGAACTGGTGGTGTGTATCGGTTATTCCGAGCCGGGTGCGGGGACCGACCTGGCGGCGCTCAAGACCCGCGCCGTGAAAGATGGCGATGAATGGGTCATCAACGGTCAGAAGATGTGGACAAGCCTGGCGGAATTCAGCGATTACACCTGGCTTGCGGTGCGTACGGACCCGCATGCGGTTAAAAAACATCAGGGCATCTCCCTTTTCATGGTGCCCAACAGTGACCCCGGTTGGAGTTGTACGCCTGTAATCACGCTGGGGGGGGTGCGAACCAATGCTACCTTTTATGACAATATCCGGGTGAAAGAGCGGAATCTGGTGGGTGAACTGCACGGCGGCTGGAAGTTGATTACCGGCCAACTGAATCGTGAGCGCCTGAGCCTGGTGAATGTCGGTCCAACCTCCGAGTTGTTCAACCAGGTAGTGGACTGGGCCCGGCAAAGCGAACTGGGAAGCGACGGCCTGGTGATCGATCAGCCCTGGGTGCAGATGAACCTGGCGCGGGTGCGGGCCGGCATTGAGGCCTTGAAACTGGTCTGTTGGAAACAGGCCTGGGCCATGACCGAGGGTAATCTGGATATGGCGGATGCATCGGCCGCCAAGGTCTATGGCACGGAATTTTTTATCGAGGCGTATCGTGCGTTGGGTGAAGTTCTCGGCCAAGCCAGCCTGATTAAGGGCAGTTCCCGGACCGGCCGGGTTTTACAGGGTAAATTGGAGCGACTGTATCGCACTGGCTCCATTCTTACCTTCGGCGGCGGCACCAATGAAATCCAGCGCGACATAATCTCGGCGGCCGGGCTGTTGATGCCCCGGGCCAGCCGTTAGGAGGACAGGCAGATGGACTTTGGATTTTCAGAGCGGCAACGGGAAGTACAAACCCTGGCTCGACAAATTTTGTCGCGCGAGGTCAGCCCGGAAAAGCTTGCCGCCTATGACGAATACCGGCTGGAGCGCTTCGACGCCGGGTTGTGGGGCAAGTTGGCCGAGGCCGGCCTGCTCGGGGTTGCCGTGGAAGAGGCTTATGGGGGCATGGGTTTTGGCTTTACCGAGTTGGCCCTGCTGGTTGAGGAAATGGGGCGTAGTATTGCCCCGTTGCCTCTACTGCCGCACACAGTATCCGCGGCGCTGCCTGTGCAGAAATTTGGCTCCGCCACTTTGAAAGAACGCCTGTTGCCGGGAGTTGTGGGTGGTACTAGCCTGTTGACCGCCGGCTTGCTGGAGCCTGTAGTGGAAGACCCTTCCTGTCCCGCCAGCGTGACTGCCAGTAGTGATGGGGACGGTTATCGGGTAAGCGGGGTAAAGAGCTGCGTTCCCTTTGCCGGGTCGGCAAGCCGTATCCTGATCTCGGCGCGAACGGGCACGGGTGTTGTAGCCCTGCTGCTCGATCCCACAGCGCCTGGAGTAAGCCGAACAGCGCAGCAATACACCACCTTTGAGCCGCACTGCGAACTGAGTATGAACGATGCCCTGGTAGTGGCGGAGGATGTGCTGGCCGGCCCGGAAAACGGGGCCGAGGTAATGCGGTACGCCAGCCTTCAGACCTTGGCTGCCCTGTGCGCCCACCAGGTGGGGGTCACCGATCAGGCTCTGCGCATGACCGCCTCGTATACATCGCAGCGTGAGCAATTCGGAG
>JAPOQD010000221.1 GCA_026710905.1 Halieaceae bacterium | reverse complement strand
GGCTGAGAAAATTTTCTATCTGGGCCACAAACCGGCCATCAAGACCGCCTTGACCGCGCGGGAAAATTTGCAGTGGTACTGCCGTGGTCAGGGCTGGGAGCCGGCCGGGATTGACTCTGCCCTGGAACAGGCCGGCCTGGGTGATTACGAGGATGAACGCTGTCATTCCCTCTCCGCCGGACAGCAGCGCCGGGTCGGTCTCGCGCGTTTGTACTTGAGCGATGCTTCCCTGTGGCTGCTGGATGAACCATTTACTTCCATTGATACTCCTGGGACACGTAATCTGGCTGCCTGTCTGCAGCGGCATGCCGGTACGGGTGGCGCCATTGTGGTGACCTCGCACCATGCTCTGCCCCTGGACTACCCGCTGCGCCGGGTATCGCTGGAGCCGGCGCCGTGAATCCGGTGGCGGGTGATCACGCATTTGCACTGTTGCGCCGACAATGCCTGTTAGCCGTACGCCGACCAATTGAAACGGCCAATCCCCTGCTGTTTTTTGCTCTGGTGAGCCTGCTGTTCCCCCTTGGTATAGGGCCAGAGCCCTGGCAGCTGGCGCGGTTTGCTCCCGGCATTTTCTGGATTATCGCCTTGCTGTCCACACTGTTGGCGGCGGAAGGCATGTTCCGCGATGACCAGGAAGATGGCACGCTGGAGCAGTTGGTGTTGATGCCACAGCCACTATTCGTCAGTTGCCTGGTCTACGCCGCTGCCCACTGGCTGGTCACCGGCCTGCCACTGGTGCTGCTGGCGCCGCTGTTCGCCCTGATGTTGCAACTCCCGGTGGCAGCCATTCCGGCACTGCTGGCCAGCCTGCTGCTGGGTACGGCAGTTCTGAGCCTGATCGGCAGTATCGGCGCCTCCATCACCGTTGGCGTCAAGCGCGGCGGCATATTGCTTTCTCTCTTGATTTTGCCTTTCTACCTTCCGGTGCTGATTTTCGGTAGTGGTGCGGTACAGTTTGCCGCGGGCGGACATTGGCCGCAGGATCAATTGCTGGTATTGGCCGGAATGTTGTCACTGGCGATTGCCCTGGCGCCATTCGCCTGCGCCGCCGGGATTCGCCTGTCGGTAGAGGCGGGATAAGCCGAGCGAGCTGAATTTATGTATAATTTCACGGCGGTATCGGGTACTGGACACGATGTGGTCTTTCTTTCATAAACTCGGTTCCCCACCCTGGATGTACGGTATCAGCGGACGTATCCTCAGTTGGCTGCTGCCGCTGACGCTGCTTTTGCTGGCCTGGGGTGCAGTCTGGGGCCTTCTGTATGCGCCGCCGGATTTTCGGCAGGGTCACAGTTTTCGCATCATCTATGTGCATGTGCCGGCGTCTGTGGTTGCGTTGGCGGGGTACTATGTGATGGCGGGCGCGGGCGCCGTCAGCCTGATCTGGAAGATGAAGATGGCCGATGTCGCCATGAAAGCCTGCGCCCCCATCGGCGCCGCACTGACTTTTCTCGGCCTGTTGTCGGGGGCGGTCTGGGGCAAGCCCACCTGGGGGGCCTGGTGGGTATGGGATGCCCGCACCACCTCCATGTTGATTCTTTTGTTTTTGTACCTTGGGGTGATGGCCCTGTACGCCGCCTGGGACGATGAGGCCCTTGCCGCCAAGGCTTGCGCGCTACTGGCCCTGGTGGGAACAGTCAACATTCCCATTATCTACAAGTCAGTTGACTGGTGGTACAGCCTGCATCAACCGGCCAGCATCAGTCTCAGCGGAGACTCCTCAGTGCACAGTGACATGATGCAACCCCTGTGGTTGATGATCGCGGCATTTTACTGCCTGTTCGTATGCAGTCTGCTGCTGACCATGCGTGGTGAAATCCTGCGGCGTGAGTCGAATACCGGATGGGTGCGGGGCTTGCTGATGACCGGGGAGGGCGGCCGTGCAGTTTGAATCGCTGACCGCAGCCTGGAACATGGCTGGACATGGACCCTACGTGTGGTTCGTGTTTGCCGCCGCCGCCTTGACGGTCACTGCTTTGCTGGTAGCGCCGGTGTTGCGCTCCCGGCGTGTCATCAGATTACAACGCAGGCGCTGGCAACGTGAGCAGCGCTTGTCCGGCGAGGGCCAGCATGCACCCGGTACGTAAGCAGCGGCTTTGGGCCGTAGTGTTCATTGTGGTTTTTTCATCACTGGCGGCCGGTCTGGTGGGCTATGGACTTCGTGGCAACATCAACCTGTTTTTTCCTCCCGCGGAGGTCGCAGCGGGTCTGGCGCCCGCTGGCCAGCCCATTCGGGTCGGAGGCATGGTGGTGGTGGGCAGTGTGGAGCGCAGTACCGATAGTTTGCAGGTACGCTTTGCGGTCACCGATTACCAGGCCACGGTGAAAGTGGAATATGAAGGTATCCTGCCGGACCTGTTTGCCGAAGGTGAAGGTGTGGTGGCCGCAGGTGCGCTGGATGAGCGGGGAGTGTTGCGGGCCAGCGAGGTGCTGGCAAAGCACGACGAGAACTATATGCCCCCGGAAGTGGCGGACGCCCTGCTCAAGGCGAACACTGCCGGAGTGACTCCTTGATCCCCGAGTTGGGTCACCTGGCCCTGATCATCGCCCTCTGTATGGCCCTCAGTCTGGCGCTGTTGCCGCTGTGGGGCAGTTGGCGCAATCACTATCACGCCATGTCCATGGCGCCGTCTCTGGCGCTGGGAATGTGCGTGTTTACTGCGCTCAGCTTCACCGCACTCGCCCTGGCCTTTGTCGGTGATGATTTTTCCGTCGCCCTGGTCGCCAACCACTCCAACCGACTGTTGCCCGGCGCCTTCAAGTTCTCGGCGGTATGGGGAAATCACGAGGGCTCCCTGTTGTTATGGGTGCTGGTGTTGTCCCTGTGGACCAGCGCTGTGGCGCTTTTCAGTACGCAGTTGCCGCTGCCGGTTCTGGCCAGGGTGCTGTCGGTGATGGGATTCATCTCGGTCGGTTTTCTGCTGTTTTCCCTGTTCACCTCAAATCCTTTTTTGCGCACCCTGCCGGCCATACCCACCGAAGGCAATGATTTAAACCCCCTGTTGCAGGATATCGGCCTGGTCATTCACCCGCCTGTGCTGTACATGGGTTATGTCGGTTTTTCCGTGGCCTTCGCTTTCGCCATCGCCGCCCTGCTTGGCGGCCGGTTGGATGCCTCCTGGGCCCGCTGGTCACGGCCCTGGACCAATACAGCCTGGGCCTTCCTCAGCCTCGGCATCAT
Organism: Halieaceae bacterium; assembly: GCA_026710905.1. Classification (GTDB taxonomy): domain Bacteria; phylum Pseudomonadota; class Gammaproteobacteria; order Pseudomonadales; family Halieaceae; genus JAPOQD01. The sequence goes on along the minus strand of JAPOQD010000221.1, from coordinate 7,368 downwards.
GCTGGGCAGTTGGTGGGCCTATTACGAATTGGGCTGGGGGGGATGGTGGTTCTGGGACCCCGTGGAAAATGCCTCCTTCATGCCCTGGTTGGCGGGCACCGCGCTGGTGCACAGCCTGGCGGTCACGGAAAAGCGCGGGCTGTTCAAGAGTTGGACCCTGCTGCTGGCCATCCTGACATTTTCCTTGAGCTTGCTGGGCACCTTCCTGGTTCGTTCCGGGGTGCTGACTTCTGTTCACGCCTTTGCCTCGGATCCTAGCCGGGGGGTCTTCATTCTGTTGTTTCTGGCCCTGGTGGTGGGTGGTTCTCTAACACTTTACGCCTTGCGGGCGCCGGCGCTGCAAAGCCGTATCCGTTTCGCCGTCTTGTCCCGGGAAAGTTTGCTGCTGTTCAATAACCTGGTGTTTCTGGTAGCCACCCTGACGGTGTTGTTCGGCACCTTGTTCCCCCTGTTGATGGATGCCCTGGGACAGGGCAAGTACTCGGTCGGACCCCCCTATTTCAATATTGTCTTCCTGCCGCTGATGGCTGTGGCCATGCCGATGATGGGTCTGGGCCCGATCTCCCGCTGGAAACAGGACAGCGCCCAGCGCTGGCGCAGGGAGTTGCTCCTTCCCATGGCCGCAGCTCTGGTGGTCGGCGCCCTGTTTCCGTCACTGTATCAAGGCAGTTTCAATCCGGCGGCAACGCTGGCCGTGGTGCTGTCTTCCTGGCTGTTGTTGAGTATGCTCAAAGACTGTTTTGTACGCACTCGCAGCGCCCGCGGATTCATTGCCGGAGTGCGCCGCCAGCCCCTGGGTTACTACGGGATGATGTGCGCCCACCTCGGTTTTGCCGTCTGTGTGCTCGGTGTGGTGTTGACTTCTCAGTACGCTGTAGAGAAGGATTTGAAAATGAGCCCGGGAGAGCAGTTCGAACTTGCCGGTTATCGCTTTCAGTTCGATGAACTCGCCGCGGTGGAAGGCCCGAACTACCTGGCCGAAGAGGGCCGCTTCAGCGTCCATCGGGAGGGCCTTCCGCCTTTTAAACTGAGCCCTCAGAAACGGCGCTACCTGGCCTCTGGGCAGATCATGACCGAGGCCGCCATCGACGCAGGTGTGTTTCGGGATATCTTTATTGCCCTGGGTGAGCCGATAGGGGAGCATGCCTGGGCGGTTCGGCTGCACTACAAACCATTTGTCCGCTGGATTTGGGGCGGAGCAATACTGATCGCTTTCGGAGGATTCCTGAGCGTGACCGACCGGCGCTATCGCCGGGCTGTCAGGAGTGGTGCGTCGGCCAGTGTTCTGGTGGAACATGGCCCGGCTTAATCTGTTCCTGCCCCTGGTGCTGTTCGTGGCGCTGGTGTTGCTGTTGGCGCGCGGCTTGAAGCTCGACCCCCAGGTCCTGCCTTCGGCCTTGATCGACAAGCCAATGCCCCAGTTTCGCCTTCCCGCTCTGGGCGCAGACAAGCTGCTCAGCCGCGAGTCGATAATTGGCGAACCGGTACTGCTGAATGTCTGGGCCACCTGGTGTATTTCCTGCCGGGTAGAACATCCCTGGCTGCAGCGTCTGGCGGCTGTCGGGGTGCCGATTGTCGGCCTCAATTACAAAGACCAGGAGCAGGCGGCCCTGGACTGGTTGCAGCAATTGGGAGACCCCTATCGACTGACCATTGTCGATGCCGAAGGCAGCCTGGGCCTGGACCTGGGGGTGTACGGCGCACCGGAGACCTACCTGCTGGATGCCGGCGGGGTGGTCCGCTACCGCCATACCGGGATTTTCGATGAAGTGGTATGGCGGCAGCGAATCGAGCCGCTCTATCGGCAAATGTTGGCTGCTGCAGCGGCGGGGGGCTGACCAATGCGCGTCGTCCTGGTGATGTCGGCGCTGCTGCTGGCCGCCCCAGCGCCGGCTGTCATAGAAACCTATGAGTTCGAATCTGAAGCATTGCAGCAGCGCTACCTGAAGCTTAGCGCTGAGCTGCGTTGTCCCAAGTGTCAGAATCAGAATATCGCCGATTCCAATGCGCCCCTTGCCGCCGATCTGCGCCGTCAGTTGCATGCGCAACTGCACACGGGGAAGACGGATGCTGAAATTACCGACTACATGGTACAGCGCTACGGGGAGTTTGTACTGTATCGGCCACGTTGGAAACTACAGACAGCGCCCCTGTGGCTGGCGCCGATTCTGCTGTCGGTGGCGGCCCTGGCGCTGTTGCTGATGGTGTTGCGGCGCTCCCGCCCCAGGGTCACGCAACCGGCCGAGGACCGGGAACGTCTGCAAAAGTTGTTGCCTACCAAGTCCGAAGCGGATGGCAGGGATGCTTGAATGGTGGCTTGGCAGTGGCGCGTTGGCCCTGCTGGCGAGCCTGTTCCTGTTCGCTCCCCGGCTATTCCTGCGCTCCGCGAGGCGGCCCAGCCTGAAGCAGGACCAACTGGAATGGTTCCGCTTGCGGCAGGGGGAACTGGAGCGGGAACAGGCGGCCCCGGCGTTGTTGGACGATCTCGGCTTGCGTCTGCTGGATGATGAGGTCGATCGACTGCAGGACCCCGTGGAAACCGGCAGCGGGCGCTCCTTGGGCTGGGTATTGCTGCCCTTGTCGGCCCTGGCCGCCCTGGTCTACCTGCAATTGGGAGGTCTGCAGGATGTGTATCTGAGCCGTGCCATGCAGTCCATTGAGCAGGATGCGGACACCTCCGAGGTGCAGCAGTTGATGGAAGCGGTGGCGGCTCGCGCCCGGCAGCGGCCGGAAAACCTGCACTACCAGGCCTTGTTGGGCCGCTACTACATGAGCCGGGGGGAGTATGTCCGGGCGCGGCAAGTGTACCTGTCGCTGGTGGAGAAAACGCCCGATGATGCCGCACTGCTGGCGCTTGCCGCCCAGGCTGGTTATCTGGCCAATGAGCGGGTACTCGACGATGCGACCCAGATACTGGCGGAACGGGCGCTGAGCTACAACCCCCACGAACAATCCGCCCTTGGGATGCTGGGTATGGCTGCCTTTGAGCGTGGCCAATATGAGGCCGCCGTGGGCTACTGGCAGCGCATGCTTGCGGTGCAGGAGCCCGGTTCCGCCGATGCCGAATTACTGGCTGGCTTGATCGCCACGGTGCAGAGCTCCAGGGCGGTTGAAAAGCCTCCTGTCGCCGCAGAAGCTCATAGCAAGGGTGTCACGGTGCGGGTGCAACTCCCCGCTGGGGCACAGCTTGAGGTCAATGATGTGCTGTTCGTATTTGCCCGTGACCCGAGCAGTCCTTCACCCATGCCGGTGGCGGCAAAACGCTTTGCCGCCGCGCAACTGCCATTGGAGGTTCGCCTCGATGATGCTGCCTCCATGGCAGGTCAGCAGATATCCACTTTGCCACAGGTGCTGGTCATTGCCCGCATCTCACGCAACGGCCAACCTGGCGAGGAAAATGCCAGTTGGCAGGGGCAAATTGGGCCTTTGGCGCCAAAGCCGACAGGATATCCGCACACCCTGCTACTCAGTCCGCAAAAAAAACCTGCAAAAAACCTTTGAACTACTCCCAAATGTAGTATAGTCAGAGTACACTATGCCACTATATATAGTGGTCGGTCATCAGAAAATGGCAGGCTTTAGCATAGGTAAATGTAGGGAATTCATTAGATTACCCGGCATACTTAAAGCTTTATGAGATTGAAGTGTATCAAGCTGGCGGGTTTCAAGTCCTTCGTAGACCCGACCAGTGTCTATTTTCCCGGCGACATGTGCGCTCTGGTAGGCCCTAATGGCTGCGGAAAATCCAATGTAATTGATGCTGTACGCTGGGTGATGGGCGAAAGTTCGGCGCGCAATTTGCGTGGTGAATCCATGGCCGATGTTATCTTTGACGGCGCCGTTGATCGGCAACCGGTGGACCGTGCCTCCATCGAGTTGGTGTTCGATAATCACGACGGCAGTATCGGCGGTGAATATGCCGATTATGCTGAGATATCCATCAAACGTCAGGTCAGCCGCGGAGGCCAATCCGGGTACTATCTCAATGGGACCCAGTGCCGGCGCCGGGACATTACCGAGATTTTTCTGGGTACCGGGCTGGGGCCGCGCAGCTACGCAATTATCGAACAGGGCGTGATTTCACGGCTGATCGAATCCAAGCCCGAGGAATTACGCACCTTCATTGAAGAGGCCGCGGGCATTTCCAGGTACCGGGAACGGCGCAAGGAAACCGAGAGCCGGTTGCGCCGGACGCTGGAGAACCTTGAACGGCTCACTGATTTGCGTGAAGAACTGGACCGGCAACTGCAACACTTGCAACGCCAGGCTCAAGCAGCGGAAAAATACGGTGAATTGAAGGAGAAGGAACGTACCCTCAAGGCCCAGTTGCTGGCCTTGCAGTGGCGGCAACTGGAGACACGGCGTCAGGGCTGTGGGCAACTGATCGGAGAACAGGAACTGGAGCTGGAGAGCGTGCAGGCGGAGCGTTATCGAGTGGATGCGGAGTTGGAGCAACTGCGCACCGCGCATGCCGACGCAACCGGGCAGTTCAATGAAGTTCAAGCCGAAGTCTACCGTCTCGGTGGAGACGTGGCCCGTGTCGAGCAGGAGATCAAACACTGCCGGGAACGCTCCGAACAGTTGACCGGTGGGCTGGAACAGGCAGAACAGGATTGCGCCGAATCCGGCCGGCATCTACAGAGTGAACGGCAACAACAACAGCAATTACAGGGGGAAATTACCGCGCTGAATCCAGAGTTGGAGCGGCTGCGAAAGGAGCAACTGCGTTCGGCGGAAGAGTTGCTGAGTGCCGAAACGGCGCTGCAAAAGTGGCAACAGGAATGGGACGAACATCAACAGCAGGCCGCCAAATCCTCCCAGCAAGCGGAGGTCCAACAATCCCGCATTCAGCATCTGGAGCAGGCTGTACAGCGTCTGCAACAACGCATCACGGCGCTGGAACAGGAAGAACGGCAGGGCGCGAGAAGTGCATCCGGGGATGATGTGTGTCAGCCGCTGGTGGAGCAGATAGCCTCCGGGGAAGCAGAGTTGGCGGCCCAGGAGGCACTGGCCCGGCAGTTGCTTGGGCAGGTGGAGGCAGCTCGGGAGCAGCGCGAGGCGCTGTCGTCCAAGCTGGATGAAAGCCGTGCTCAGGGGCAAACCATGCGCGGCCGGCAGGCTTCGCTGGAGGCTCTGCAACAGGCTGCTACCGAGCCGCAAGGCGGAGTGCCGCAGTGGTTGCAACAACAGGGCCTGGATGATCAGCCGCGCTTGTTGGAGCAATTACAGGTGGAGCCGGAATGGCAAGTGGCGGTGGAAACTGTCCTTGGCGATTACTTGCAGGCGCAGTGTGTAGAACAGATAGACGATCTCCAGAATGCCTTGCTGGAGCCGCCCAGGGGCGGCAAGCTGCTGTTGGTGGAAGCAGCGCCGCGCGCCGCTGACGTAGCCGGAGAAACCCTGGCTGGCAAGGTAAGTGGTAATTGGGATTGCCACAGCTTGCTTGGTTCGGTGCTGGTGGCCGCGGACCTGTCCGATGCATTGCGGCAACGCCGTATACTGGCGGCTGGGCAGTCGGTGATTACCCGTGAGGGCATTTGGTTGGGTAGCAACTGGTTGCGCGTGGCGCGGGCCGCTAATGAGCAGGGCGGTATTATCCAACGACGCAGGGAACTGGAACAATTGCAGGTTCGCCTCGCCGGGCAGGAACAGCAGTGCCGAAGCCTGGAGCAGTCGCTGACCGAGGCGGTGGAGTCCCTCCGCCAGATCGAGAGCCGGAGCCAGCAGGTGCAGAGCCTGCTGCAGGCACAGACCCGTCAACTGGCCGAACTGGGTGGCGAACTGAGCGCCGCACAAGCTACGGCCAAGCAGGCCGGCCATCGCCGTCAGGCCATCCATGACGAACTCAAAGAACTGCGCCAACAGTTGGAACTGGAGCAGCAGGCCCTGGGAGAGGCGCGCCATCTTCTGGCAGGAGCCATTGACTGCGTGGAAACAGACAGTCAGCACAGCCTGAAGTTGAGCGCCGGGCGCGATGCCATTCGCTCCGATGTGGAGACGGCCCGGGAATTGACGCAACAGCATGCTGAGGCGGTGCACAAGGCTGACATGAGGCGGCAGTCCCTACAGGTAAAATGCTCCGCGCTGGACCAGTCAGTGGAACGCAGCGCCGGGCAGGTCGAACGCCTGACTTCCCGCGTTGCCGAATTACGTGCCAGCCTGGAGCATAACCAGGCGCCGATGGAGGAAATGCAAGTCCAGTTGCAAGAGCAACTGCAGCAGCGCAGCGGGGCGGATGAAAAACTGGGCGCGATGCGGCTCGAGGTCGAGAAACAGGTTCAACAGACCCGTCGGGTGGATGTCCTCCGCACCAAAATTGAGCAGAATTTGCAGGGTGTGCGCGGCGTGCTGGAGAAGCACAAATTGGAGAACCAGGCTCTGCTCGTCGAGCAAAAAACGTTGCTGGAACAATTACGTGAGTCCGGTCATGACCTTGAAAGCCTGCTCACGGAACTCCCGGACGATGCCGCTGAAACCGAATGGCAACGTTTGCTGGAACAGGCCAGTCATCGAATTGCCCGGCTCGGCCTGATCAACCTGGCGGCTATTGACGAATATCAGCAGCAATCCGAGCGCAAGAAATACCTGGATACACAAAATGCAGACCTGGAAAGCGCTCTGGCTACCCTGCAGTCGGCTATTCGAAAGATCGACCGGGAAACACGCAGCCGTTTCCGTGAAACCTTTGACCAGGTCAACGGCAGCCTGAAGGAACTGTTTCCGCGCGTCTTCGGTGGTGGTTCCGCCTATCTGGAAATGACCGGCAAGGATTTGCTGGATACCGGCATCACTATCATGGCCCGTCCCCCCGGCAAGAAAAACAGCAACATTCACTTGTTGTCTGGTGGAGAAAAAGCTCTCACGGCGATTGCCCTGGTGTTTTCCATTTTCCGGCTCAATCCGGCTCCCTTCTGTTTGCTGGACGAGGTGGATGCTCCGCTGGACGATGTCAATGCCGGGCGCTATGCCCGAATGGTCAAGGAAATGTCCGAACATGTGCAGTTCATTTTTATCACACATAACAAGATTACTATGGAAATGGCGGATCAGTTACTCGGCGTGACCATGCAGGAACCGGGTGTATCGCGTCTGGTGACGGTGGATGTGGATGAGGCAGTGGAAATGGTGGCGAGTTGATGAATTTCGATCTGTTGGAGTGGGTTGCCATTACAGGCGGACTGATGCTCCTGGTGGTACTGCTGGATGGTTATCGGCGCATGCGCGGAGATTCCTGGAGAATGTGGGTATCCGTGAAAAGGGAGGCGCTGGAGGAGGAGTTCGAAACGGGCGCGAAGCGGGAAACAAATTCACCAACGGCTGAATTGCCCAACGGCGGCGCCAGGGTGCTACATGGCAAAGAAGGCAGTG
>JAPOQD010000128.1 GCA_026710905.1 Halieaceae bacterium | reverse complement strand
TTCCTTTCCGTGCAGCCCGCTGCTGCTGTGCGGCTTTCAATAACAAGCATAGCCGATGAGCCGGTTATTACCACTCGGCCGGAGCCCCAGTGCCGCCTTTTTTCCACCAGTTTCGGTCAAAATGGAGAAAAAGCAGAAAAAGCAGAACCGGTTTGAAACTGGACATCCGTTTCCGGGGAAAGGCGGATGTCACGTTTTGGTTTTGGATACCTTGTTACTTGGGGTTAGTACGGACAATGCAAAACACTGGCCCGACGAACAGGAATCGCATAGGAGGCGGCCACAGTGGGTAAGAAGGCGTATAGCTTCAAAGCCCTATACCCCGATACTTGCACGGAAGCTGTGGACGTATATGCGGCGGGTATAAGTGGGAAGGTCACGCGCATTACCCTGGGAGGTCTGATGATCTACCATTGGCTACCACCACCGAGAGGTGGCGGGATGGATTGTCAGAAGTCAGCAGAAGCCATAGTAGGTGGCAACCGGCCACTGAAGGGCTGAACATGTGAAACGGATTGGGAACCTGAACCTTGATGACGACGGAAGCAGCAGAAGGGCCGGGGCAACCGGCACTCATGGCCGAGCGGCGTGGACAGTATCCACAAGGTGAGGCGGGGGAGGCGGCAAGCGTCACGGCGGTGAGGGAGTCCTCCCATGAGGAGCCGGCGGATGTCACCGGCTCATTCGTTTTACATGAACCGCCGTGGTACGGAACCGTATGCCCGGTGGTGTGGGAGGACGGCGGGAGCAATCCCGCCTCCTACCCGATAACCTGCGGGGGCGAGTAGTTACCATCAACTCTATCAACCGGTCCTTGCGGCACATCTTGTACAGGTACTTGTCCAGCTTGAAAAGGCTGTTGTCTGCCTCGTCTTCCTTCCACTTGAGAAAGAACTTTTCAGGCGTTTCGATGGCGCCGTAGCGTAAGCCCTCGGAGTCGTTACCGGCAAAAATGAACTGCACAGTGCAGAAGAACCAGGCGTTGAACTCCGGTTGCTGATTGGAAAGGTTTTGACGGATGCCGTCGCCGATGCTTACCCGGCTATTCTTTAATTCCAGGACGCCGATGGCGATGCCATTCACATACAACACGATGTCGGGCCGTCGTTCCCGATTCCCCTTGAGCGTCACTTCCTCGGCAATGGCGAAATCGTTCTGTTCCGGCTCCCGCCAATCAATGAGGTGAACGGTTTCCGTCACCTTGCCCGCCTCGATTTTCACGGGCACACCGTAGCGCAGCAAGTTGTAGACGGCCTGGTTGTTGCCATAAAGCGCACGGCTGTGGTTGCCGGCTTCGGAGCGGAGTTTGTGGAGAGCCGCGTTGATTTGCATCGGCATGTAGCCGCATTTGTTCAGCCAAGCCGAGAGTAGACTTTCTTCGATGTTGCTGTTGCCGTCGCGGTCAGACCAGTCGCCGAGATAGCGGTAGTCCAACTCGTCGCGGAACAGGTTGATGACCCGGTCCTGGGTGGCGCGTTCGGGTTGGCCCAGGGAGGTCATTGCAACACCTCCCAGTGGCCGCCTTTACGGGGGCCAACTCGGCGAAGCCGTCCTTCACGGGACAGTTTGACACTTGCCCGCTCAACGGCCGAGACTGACTTGCCGATTTGAGCGGCTACCTCACCCAAGGTCAGGTGCGGGTGTGCCCGGAGCAGTTCGATGATCCTGTCCGGTGTTTCTACCGGCGTTTCTACCATCACTTCGGGTGTTTCTACCGTTTCTACCGGCGTTTCTACCGTCACTTCCGGAGTTTCTACCCGCGTTTCTCCGGCCCTTTCCCCGGCCTTTTCTTTCAGGAGAGGTTCCCCCCCCATCCTCACCGAGCGCTGCGACCAAGTGTTCGGGGTTCGCCTGAAAGGTCAGCATCAGCCCGGACATGCCAGTGTCATACAAGGGCGGCTCAATGCCATGTTGGCGGCACTCGTGATTGATCTTCTCAATGCCGCGGCCCCAGGATTCGATGTAGCCGGCGCGAAAGAAGGCATCGGCGATGAGTGGATTACAGGGCGCTGATGGGTGTTTCCCCAGGAGCTGTTCAAGCGTCCAATCCTGCGGCAACTGCCCGGAATTCCACAGCACTACCTTGTCGTCATACACGCTGATCTGGGTCGGTATCCCACTGCTGTAATCTTTATGCACTATGGCATGGAGCAGCGCTTCACGCAGCGCCAGATAAGGAAAGAGAAACGTCTCCCGCCGCTGCAGTCCTGCATAACTGATATACCCTTTCAGGTATTTGGAGAACATGATTTCAAGCGTTTTCTCGGCCTGACTGAACAGGTTGCCGTGAATCTCGTCCTGGTAGCGCAAATCATCATCGGTCACGAAGAAGCCGACCTTGATGTAGGCGCCGCTGACATGGCGTTCCGGATTGTCAGAGAAGAGCAGGGCGGCCGCTCGCTTGAAGTACTGCCCGTCTCTGAGTTGCAGGCTCTCCAGCAAGGCATCAGTTTTATCCTGCAGCGCACCTTCATTAACGCGCCCGCTTGCCGTGGCCCCGGCCTTGAACAATTGCAGCGCTTGCTGGCTGCAATCCTCGGCCTTGAACCCGGGCACAGGGGCATCATCCCAATGGCGCCCCTGCTTGCGCATCAGGAAACGCTGGAGCGCCGCTCCCTTCAACTCCTGTTTGGTGCTGCCGCTGCGAAAGTGGTATTCGCCCTTGGAACTGATCGGACTCGGGTAGGGTTCGACATGGATTTCAACCAACTCCTTGCCCGCTTCCGTCACCAGGTTTACATCGACGACAATACCCAGGATATCCCGTATCTTGTTGGGCAAGACTTCCAATAGTTTTTCGGCATCCTTTACGCCGACAGCCACGCCCTCGTCATTGCGCCCGATGACCAGCACACCCCCCCTCGGCATTGACAAAGCCGCAGATCCAGCGCAGATACTCGTCGCGCTAGTTCCGTTTCCATTCGGTGTGCTGGGATTCTTTCATACCAGCCGGATTCTCCCGGTGAGCAGGTACTGCATCATACCCTGCTTGAGTTGGCGGGCTTTGGAGAGCTTGGCTTCCAGTGCGGTGACTTCCGCGTCCATGTCGGAGAGGATATTGGCGATGGCGGTTTGTTCGTCGTGCGTTGGTGGAAGTGCGAGATCGAAATTTTGAAAAGTAGGCAACCGAAGGGAGTCAACGGTTGCCTTTACCGAGTTTTCCATCGCGTGTTCTCCAAAGTGCTCGGATATATATAGGTATGCATAATTCCCCGATACAGAATTCGAGAACTGAGTGATTGCGTATACACGTTGATGTACATCGAAGCGTCCATTGATGTAGTGAAAGATGCTTCCTATCCTGCCCTCGCCGGGAATCAGAATAGCTTCGCAGTCGTAAGAGTAGATGAACAGCATTACCAGAACGTAGTCCTTGTACTGACTGGCGTCCATGCCGCCCCGCAACTCGTCGCAACTCGACCACAGCGACGAATAAAGTTCGGATTTTTTCAGCGCCATCTTGCTTCTCTCATTTTCGTGCTACCTGGGTTCGCGGGTCGCCTATGGGCGACCCCGGTGAATGTGGACCTGGCGGTTGTGCGGTTGATGTTGACAATGGCGTGGCAAGCTCCGCCGGGTGCGGCCGGTAGCGCTCGTATTTCCGGTTTCATTACTGCCCCCCGCCGCTGTTCGCGGAGTCTTCCACTCGCACACTCAGCGCCTGCCCGTGCAGTCCGGCGCTGTCTTTTCCCATCAGGTACAGGTAGGCGGGCATGAGTTGTTCCGGGGTGGGCAGGGCGGAAGGATCTTCCGCCGGATAGGCGGCGGCGCGCATGGCGCTGCGAGTGGCCCCCGGATTGAGGCTGTTGACGCGAATCTCGCTGGTGTTTTCCAACTCCTCGGCGAGTACCTGCATCAAGCCTTCGGTGGCGAACTTGGAGACGGCGTAAGCGCCCCAGTAGGCGCGTCCGCGCCGGCCGACTGATGAGGAAGTGAAGATTACCGAAGCCTGGCCGGCGGCGTGCAGCGCCGGCAGCAGGGCCTGGGTTAGCAACATCTGCGCGGTGACATTCACTTCCATCACTTCGCGCCAGGCCGGTAAGCCGGCGTTGGCCAGTGGGCTGCGCTCTCCCAGCAAGGCGGCATTGTTGAGCAGACCATGCAGGCAACCCAATTGCAGCAGCACCGACTCACCGAGTTCACGGTAATCGCCGGGTTCGGCGCTGAGCATGTCCAGCTCGAACAACAGCGGCTGGGGATGACCGGCGCTGACGATGCGGTCATGGACCTGTTCCAGTTTGGAGAGAGTGCGTCCCAACATTATCACTGTAGCGCCGTGGGCGGCGAACGCTTCCGCCGCACTTGCTCCGATGCCGGCCCCGGCGCCGCTGACCAGGATGTTGTGGCCGCGCAGTAATTGGACAGGCGCTTTATAGTTGGTGCTGAGTACTTGTTCGGTCACGGTTTGCCTCGAACGGGGAGCGCCGCCAGGGTGGCGCCCAATACCCGGCTGTCGTGGGCAATGGCGTCCGCGCCCCAGCGTTGCGGGTCGTCGCCGGCCTCCACATAACCATAGGCGGCGGCGATGGTTTTCATTCCGGCGGCGCGACCCGCCTCTATGTCGCGCTGATGGTCGCCCACGTAAATCACCTCGGCAGGTTCACAGCATAGTTGCCGGCAATTCAGCAGCAAGGGTTCAGGGTGAGGTTTGGGGCGGCTGACATGGTCCGGGCAAACCAGGCTTTGGTGGGCCGGACGCAGGGCCACCATCCGCAGCAGCGGTTCTGAAAGGGCACTGGGCTTGTTGGTGGAGATGCCCCAGGAAATCCCGGCCCGGTGCAATTGCGTGAGCAGTTCTTCGATACCTGCATAGGCCGTGGCCTGGGTGCCCAGCACCTCCCGGTACAGTTCCAGCAGACGCAGGCGTTTGCTTTCAAAACCCTGGTCTTGCGGTTCCAGGCCAAGCGCCAGGGTCACCAGCGAACGGGCGCCGTTGGATACCGAAGCGCGAATCAGGTCCGGGGGCAGCGGCGCCAGGCCGTGTTCATCACGCAGCCGATGTACAGTAACTATGAACTCGGGGGCGGTATCCAGCAAGGTGCCGTCGAGGTCAAACACCACCGCTTTCAAATGGCGGGAAAATTTCAGGTTCACAACGGTGGCTTTACCGCGTGCGCAAGGTAATTGACGCTGACATTGCTTTCATCCAGCCGGTAGTTTTTGCTGAGCGGGTTATAAAGCATACCGGTGATATGTTGTAACTGTATGCCGGCGGCTCGAATCCAGCGCCCCATTTCCGAAGGTTTGATGAACTTGATGTATTCGTGAGTGCCCTTGGGCAGTAGTCCGAGGACATATTCGCCCCCCACCACCGCGAACAACCAGGACTTGGGATTGCGATTGATGGTGGAGAAATAGAGGTCGCCGCCGGGTTTGCACAAGCTGGCGCAAGCTGCCACCACGGCGCCGGGGTCCGGCACATGCTCCAGCATTTCCAGGCAGCAAACCACGTCGAATGACGCGGGGGACTCAGCGGCCAGTTGTTCCGCGGTACAGTCCCGGTACTCCACGTCCAGGCCGGTTTCCAGTTGATGGATACGGGCCACCGCCAGCGGCGCCTCCCCCTTGTCGATGCCGGTCACGGCCGCGCCGCGCCGGGCCATGGCTTCGGTCAGAATGCCGCCGCCGCAGCCGACATCCAGCAGGCGTTTCCCGGCCACCGGTGAAAACCCGTCTATGTAGTTTGCGCGCAGGGGATTGATATCGTGCAAGGCCTTGAATTCGCTCTCCCGGTCCCACCAGCGGGATGCCAGGGCTTCAAACTTGGCGATTTCCCTGGGGTCGATATTGTCGCCGCCGGCGTTCATGCGTCTGCCCGAAACTGGCTGATGCGAGCCTGCCAGGCGTCGGCATGCGCGCTGACCTGCTCCACGTTCAGGGTTTGCAATTGCCGCTGGGACATCAAGGTTTTTCCCGCCACCCAACTATGGGTAACCTGGCTGGCGTTTCCGGCATAGATCAATTGTGAAATGGGCTGATACAGCGGCCGGCATTCCGGTGTGGTCAGGTCGAGGGCGATCAAGTCCGCCAATTTACCGGTTTCCAGGCTGCCGAGGTCGGCCTCCCGGCCCATGGCCCGGGCCCCATTGATGGTAGCCATGGACAGCAAACGGTCGGCGGGAAGGGCGGCGGCATCGCGGCCGCTCAACTTGGCCAGCATACCGGCGCCGCGCATTTCTCCCAGCATGTTCAGGTTATTGTTGCTGGCGGCGCTATCTGTACCCAGGGCGACATTGATTCCGGCGGACTGCAGTTCAACCACCGGACAAATACCGGAAGCCAGTTTCATGTTGGAATTCGGGCAGTGCACGACATGGGCGCCGCTGTTGGCAAGCAACGCGATGTCCTCGCCATTCAACTCGGTCATGTGCACACACTGGGTGCGCGGGCCGAGCAGTCCCAATTTGAACAGTGTGTGCAGAGGGCGGCTGCCGGTAGCGGCGACTTCATCGGCCACCTCCTGTGCGGTTTCATGCAAGTGGATGTGAACAGGGATGTCCAGTTCGCTGGCCAGGGTGGCGATCTTCTCCAGTACCGGCCTGGCCACGGTGTAGGGCGCGTGGGGGCCGAATACCACGCGCAGTAATTCGCTATGCTTGTAGTCGTCCCGCAGTGCCAGCCCCTTGTTGATGTAGTCCTGCGCTCCGCTGCCCCAGGCGCCGGGAAAGTCGAATATCGGGAAAGTAAGCTGACAGCGCAGGCCGGCCTGCAGACAGCACTCGGCTGTTATATTGGGGAAGTGGTACATGTCGCTGTAGCAGGTGACGCCGGCGCGGATCATTTCCACCATGGCCAGGTTGACTCCGTCACGGACAAAATCCTCGCTCACCAGCGCGCTTTCCAGCGGCCAGATAGACTGCTCCAGCCAGGCTTTCAGGGGTTGGTCCTCGGCATATCCGCGCAGCAGTGACATGGCGGCGTGGCCGTGGCAGTTGATCAGGCCGGGCAGCAGAGCATGTCCGGGCAATTCGATGATTTCTCCGGCCACGACTTCTCCCAGCTCAGCGGCCGGCCAGATTCCGGCGATGCGGTCAGCGCTCATGCCGAGGGCATGATTTTCCAGTACTCGGCCCTCGGGAACCACCGGAATCAGCCAACCCGGAATGATCAACTTATCGACTGTTTTCATGTTGCGCCAAAGTATACCCTCATAGTGTGCAGCGGGGTGCTTTCAGAGGGGAAAAAATGGCTATGAATCGGTGCTTTGGCTTATAATGGGAAGTTTGCCGAAGTGGGGATGAGACGACTGTAACGTGGGTGAATCAGCCAGGGAAATAGTACAGGTCAATATTGAGGATGAACTGAAACAGTCATACCTCGACTATGCCATGAGCGTAATCGTCGGACGGGCTCTGCCCGATGTACGCGATGGCTTGAAGCCGGTGCACAGGCGCGTTCTGTTCGCCATGAGTGAACTCAATAATGCCTGGAACAGGGCCTACAAAAAGTCCGCGCGTATCGTCGGCGACGTAATCGGCAAGTACCACCCGCACGGCGATTCGGCGGTGTACGACACCATCGTGCGCATGGCCCAGCCATTCTCGCTGCGCTACATGCTGGTGGATGGCCAGGGCAATTTTGGTTCCATCGACGGCGATTCCCCAGCGGCCATGCGCTACACCGAAATTCGCATGCGCAAGATCGCCCACGATCTGCTTGCGGACCTGGACAAGGAAACCGTAGATTTCGTTCCCAACTACGATGGCACAGAGCAGATTCCCGAAGTGCTGCCGACCCGGCTCCCCAACCTGCTGGTCAACGGTTCTTCGGGTATTGCCGTGGGAATGGCCACCAACATTCCGCCGCATAATCTGCGTGAGGTCATCAGCGCCTGTCTGGCGCTGCTGGATGCGCCGGAAATGAGCGTGGATGAATTGATGCAGCATATTCCCGGGCCCGACTTTCCCACCGGCGCCACTATCAATGGCCGCGCCGGGATTGTTCAGGCCTATCGCAGCGGCCGGGGGCGAATCTACGTGCGCGCCCAGGCGGAAGTGATCACTAATGAAAACACTCACAAGGACACCATCCTGATTCACCAGATTCCCTACCAGGTTAACAAGGCGCGCATGATCGAGAAAATCGCCGAACTGGTGAAAGAGAAAAAGCTGGAGGGTATCTCCGAATTGCGTGACGAATCGGACAAGGATGGCCTGCGGGTGGTGATCGAATTGCGGCGGGATGTAAGCGGCGAGGTGTTGCTCAATAATCTCTACGCGCAAACCCAGTTGCAGACGGTCTTCGGCATTAACATGGTGGCCCTGGTCGACGGTCAGCCGAAACTGTTGAACCTCAAGCAAATCCTGGAGGCCTTTCTTCGCCATCGACGCGAAGTGGTGACTCGCCGTACCGTCTACCAGTTGCGCAAAGCCCGCCAGCGCGGGCACATTGTCGAGGGTCTGGCCGTTGCGCTGGCCAATATCGACGTGGTGATCGAGTTGATCAAGACGGCGCCAAATACCCAGGAGGCCAGGGCGAAACTGACAGGGCGTTCCTGGTTACCCGGCGAAGTAGCCGCCCTTCTGGAACGGGCAGGCGATGACGCCTGCCGCCCTGAAGGCCTGGAGCCTCGCTACGGACTGCGAGATGGGCTGTATTCCCTGTCTGAAGAACAGGCCCAGGCGATTCTGGAGCTTCGCCTGCACCGCCTGACTGGTCTGGAACAGGAAAAACTGCTACAGGAATATGAGGAACGCCTGGTGCAAATCGGAAATTACCTTGAGATTCTGTCCGACCCGGAACACCTGAAGCAGGTTATTCGCGATGAATTACAGGAAATCGTCGCTGAATACGGTGATGAGCGCTGCACTGAAATTACCGAATCCACCCACGATTTGACGGTGGAGGATCTGATTAACGAGGAAGATCGGGTGGTCACCATCTCCCACGGCGGTTATGCCAAGACCCAGCCGCTGTCCGACTACCAGGCGCAGCGCCGTGGAGGCATGGGTAAGTCCGCCACGGCGGTAAAGGACGAGGATTTCGTCGAACACCTGCTGATTGCCAGCACCCACGACACGATTTTATGTTTTTCCAATGTGGGCAAGGTCTACTGGCTCAAGGTGTTCCACATACCGGTTGCAGGCCGCGGCTCCCGCGGACGGCCCATGATCAATCTGTTGCCGCTTGACCCAGGCGAGCGGATTACCTCGATACTACCGGTGCATGAGTACACCGAGGGCCACTATATCTTTATGGCCACGGCCGGCGGCACGGTAAAGAAAACCGCCCTGACGGACTTTTCCCGGCAGCGCAGCGTCGGTTTGCGCGCCCTGGCCCTGGACCCGGGAGATGAACTGGTGGGTACTGCAATTACCACGGGCCGCTGTGAGGTCATGCTGTTCAGTAGTTCCGGCAAGGCGGTGCGCTTTCGCGAAAGCGAGGTTCGCTGCATGGGCCGCACCGCCCGTGGGGTGCGTGGCATCAAACTGAAAGCAGGTCAGCGCGTCATTTCATTGATGATTCCACAAGCCAACGGCACCGTGTTGACAGTGAGCCAGAATGGTTATGGCAAGCGTACGGAAGTGACGGAATTCCCGGTCAGGGGGCGTGGCGCCCAGGGCGTCATCGCCATTCAGTGCAGTGAGCGCAATGGGGAACTGGTGGGAGCGGTGCAGGTCTTTGAAGGCGACCAATTGATGCTGATTTCCGACCAGGGCACCCTGGTGCGCACTCGCGGCGATGAAGTTTCCATCCTGGGCCGCAATACCCAGGGTATGCGGGTGATCAAGCTCAAGGCCGGTGAACTGCTGGTTGGCCTGGAGCGTATTGATGAGCCCGCCGAGGATGAAGAACCGCCAGCGGATGATGCGGTCCCCGGAACCGGGGCAAAAGATCTTTAACCGCAGAGTTGCACCTTCCGGGCACATGGCACCCTCCGGGCACATGGCACCCTTCGGGCACAGAGCGCCAGATGGCACAGTGATAGCGCCTGGGGGCGTGTTGCCGCCACCAGGGTAGCTTCCAAATTTACGTTTTCGTTTGCCAAAGGACAAAACAATGTCTCGATGTTACAACTTCAGTCCCGGCCCGGCAGCCCTGCCGGAAGCTGTACTGCGACAGGCCAGCGCCGAGCTGCTCGACTGGGGAGGCAGCGGCATGTCGGTCATGGAAATGAGCCATCGCAGCGCGGAGTTCAACGGCATCGCCGTGGAAGCGGAGGCCTGCCTGCGCAGGTTGTTGGACCTTTCCGCCGATTACGCCGTTTTGTTCATGCATGGCGGCGCCACAACACAGTTTTCCGCGGTTCCGCTCAACCTGGGCTTCCCGGCCGGCCAGGCGGATTATGTCAATACCGGGCATTGGTCCAGCAAGGCGATTGCCGAGGCCGGCCGTTACCTTGAGGTCAACGTGGTGGCCACTTCGGTGGAGGAAAACTTCAGCACGATACCGCCACAGAAAACGTGGAGTTTGAACGACAACGCCGCTTATCTCCACCATACGCCCAATGAAACCATCGGCGGCGTCGAGTTTTTCTGGGTGCCGGAGGTTGAGGTTCCCCTGGTAGCGGATATGTCTTCCACGCTGCTGTCCCGGCCTGTGGATATCCATCGCTTCGGGGTGGTTTATGCCAGCGCGCAAAAGAATATCGGCCCCGCCGGTCTGACCCTGGTACTGGTACATAGAGAATTGCTGGGGCGCGCCGCCGCCGCTACTCCGTCCCTGTTGAACTGGAAAATTACGGCGGACCACCAATCCATGTTCAACACGCCGCCAACGTATGCGTTATACCTGACGGGCCTGGTACTCGCATGGCTGGAGGCTCGGGGTGGCCTCGAGGCGATCGAGGCAGTCAATCGCCGCAAGGCGGAAAAACTCTACCGGATGATTGACGACTGCGATTTTTATTCCAATCCGGTAGCTGAACACTGTAGATCGCTGATGAACATACCATTCACCCTCGCGGATGACGCTTTGGACAAAATTTTTCTGGCGCAGGCCAGGGAAGCCGGTCTGCTCAACCTGAAGGGGCACCGGTCCGTGGGTGGCATGCGCGCCAGTTTATACAATGCAATCTCTGAACAGGCGGTGGATGTCTTGATAGACTTCATGCGGGATTTTGCCGCAAGCAGGGGTTGAACATGACAGACAAAAAGAACCTTGAGCAAGTGCGGGCTGAAATTGACGCCCTGGACCAGCAGATACTGGAGTTGCTCGGCCGCAGGGCGGATTGCGCCACTCGCGTAGCTACGATCAAGCAGGCCGGGGCCGTGACCGACGAGGCGGTATTCTTCCGGCCGGAGCGTGAGGCCCAGGTGCTGCGCCGCATCAAGGAGCAACGGCAAGGCGCGCTGCCCCCAGACAGTGTGGCGGCCATCTTTCGCGAGATCATGTCAGCCTGCCTGGCATTGGAACTCCCCCTGCAGGTCGCCTACCTGGGGCCCCCGGGCACCTTCACCCAGGCCGCGGCGATCAGGCATTTCGGCCACGCGGTGCTAAGCCGCCCGACACTGAGCATTGATGCTGTGTTTTCCCTGGTGGAATCCGGCGAATGCCATTACGGCGTGGTTCCAGTGGAGAATTCCACCGAGGGAATGGTGAACTACACGCTGGATAATTTCATGGAATCCAGCCTGCATATTTGCGGTGAAGTCGAGGTTCGCATTCACCACCACCTGTTGGCTTCGAGTTCCGGATTGGAAAATATACAACGTATCTACGCCCATCAGCAGGCCCTTGCCCAGTGCCGCAACTGGTTGGAAATCCATTGCCCAAAGGTCGAGCAAGTGGCAGTTTCCAGCAATGGGGAGGCGGCGCGTCTTGCAGCGGAGGAGCCCACCTCGGCTGCGGTTGCCGGGGAATTGGCCGCACGGGAATATCAACTGGCCACCCTGGCGGAAAACATTGAGGATCAGGGGGACAACTCCACGCGCTTTCTGGTGGTCGGTCGGGAAGAAGTGCCTCCCAGCGGCCATGACAAGACCTCGCTGATCGTCGCCAGCCGCAATCGCCCGGGCGCCCTGCTGAAACTGCTGCAGCCCTTCGCCGCCGCCGGTATCAGCCTGACCCGGATTGATACCCGTCCGTCCCGCACCGAAAAATGGGCCTATGTTTTCTTCATTGAGTTTGAAGGGCATCTGCAGGATGAAAATATTGCCGGCATCATCACGGAACTGGAAGAACAATCAATTTTACTGAAGCCACTTGGCTCCTATCCCGCGGCGGTTCTATAGCCATGGCTGTCGACAAGATTCTGATCATAGGCCTGGGCCTGATCGGCGGATCGCTGGCCCGCTCGGTCAGGAGCAGCGGCTTTGCAAGCAGCGTGACCGCCTATGGTCATCGCAGCCGCTCTCTCAAAATGGGTATGGAACTCGGGGTGATCGACAGCTATAGCCTGGACCTTGATGAGGCCATGACGGATGCCGGTATCGTGGTTCTGGCGGCCCCGACCATGGTCTGTGGCGCCCTGCTACCGGAGTTACTACCCAGGTTGTCGCCCGGCGTGGTGCTGACCGATGTGGCCAGCGTAAAAGGCTGGCTACTGAAGGCGGCGCAACAGGCGAACGGAGGCGCGACGCCGGGTCAACTGGTGTTGGGCCACCCCCTGGCTGGTTCCGAGAGGAATGGTGTGGCTGCTTCGAGCGCGGAGTTGTTCGTGGACCATCAGGTGATTGTCACCCCCGAGCCGGAGACGAACCCCGAGGCATTGGCTTGTGTGCGCGCCATGTGGAGCAGCACCGGGGCGAATATCGTGGAGATGGGTGCGGCGGAGCACGATACCATGCTGGCCGCCACCAGCCATCTGCCTCACATGTTGTCCTATACCTTGATGAATTCCCTGGCGGCCAGCGCTGCCGGAACAGATATTTTTCGCTTCGCCGCGGGTGGTTTCCGGGATTTCACCCGCATTGCCTCCAGCGACCCGATCATGTGGCGGGACATTGCTCTTTGCAATCGCGATGAACTACTGCAGGCCATTGACCGGTACTGTGCACATCTGGAAGCCTTGCGCAACGCCGTTGAGGCCGCTGACGGGCAGCAACTGCAGGACCTTTTCATCCGCGCCAAGTCGTTTCGTGATACTTACTCCAGGGGCAGGGAGCCGCACTGATGGACTTCCGGTTGCTACCCGGCGGCAAGCTGATCGGTGAAGTCCGGGTGCCTGGAGACAAGTCCATCTCACATCGCGCCATCATGCTGGGGGCTCTGGCTGAGGGGGTTACCAGGGTACGGGGTTTGTTGGAAGGGGAGGATGTGCTGGCCACCCGCGCCGCCTTCGAGTCCATGGGCGTATCCTTCAACAGCGCCGCCGGGGAACTGACCATACAGGGGGCTGGGCTGCATGGCTTGCGTAAACCGGCCGTACCGCTTGATTTGGGTAACTCCGGCACCGCCATGCGCCTGCTGGCCGGGCTGCTGGCCGGACAGGCATTCGCCACACAGTTAAGCGGCGACCAATCCTTGCGCCGCCGGCCCATGGGGCGGGTGATTACCCCTTTGCAGGCCATGGGTGCGAAGATCGAAAGTGCCGCCGGGGGGCGCCCGCCCCTCGCCATTTCCGCCAACCGGGATCTCCGGGGAATTCACTACCCGTTGCCGGTGGCCAGCGCCCAGGTCAAATCCTGTGTGTTGCTGGCCGGCCTCTATGCCCAGGGTGCTACCTCGGTGGTGGAACCGTCCCCGGTCCGGGACCATACCGAGCGCATGCTGCGTGGTTTTGGCTATGCGCTGGAGCGTGATGCCGAAGGCGTCATCTCCCTGCAGGGGGGAGGCCGGCTGCGAGCTTGTGATATTGACGTGCCCGCCGATATTTCCTCCGCCGCCTTTTTTATGGCCGGCGCATCCATCGCACCCGGCTCAGATCTATTGCTCACGCATGTGGGTATCAACCCCACCAGGGCAGGGGTGATCAATATTTTGCGCGCCATGGGCGCGGATATCACTATCTTGAAATCGCGGGAAATGGGCGGTGAACCGGTGGCGGATATCCGGGTTCGCTACGCCGGCTTGCACGGCATTGAAATTCCGCCAGGGCAGGTGCCTTTGGCCATTGATGAATTTCCCGCATTGTTGGTTGCCGCTGCCTGCGCCGAAGGCCGCACGGTGCTGCGCGGCGCAAGAGAACTGCGGGTCAAGGAGAGCGACCGTATTGCCGCCACGGCGGAAGGGCTGGCTGCGTTGAATGCCCCGGCGCAGGTGCTGGAGGATGGTATCGTAATTGATGGACTGGGCAATGAGGGCCGGTTCGATGGCGGTGAAATCAACTCCCACCAGGACCATCGCATCGCCATGGCATTCTCCATGGCGGCGCTGCGCGCCAGGGACAACATTGCCATTCGCGATGCGGAAATGGTGGCCACCTCCTTTCCCGGCTTCGACACCCTGGCCGAGGGCCTGGGCCTGCGCATCTCAAGCTCGTCATGATGGTGAGCGACTATGATAGTTAGTCATTGCAAAACAGCCCCACACTCCCGGCCAGATAGACTGTGCCGGGGCCGGGAGCATGGGCCGGCCCCGGCGGTGGGCGGGTGATGTATGCGGGCTAACCCGCATATCTCACCAACCTTCTGCTGTGACCGCCGCATCACTCGCTGTGGCCGGGGGGACTCCTCCCAGACGCCTCGGCATAGCGTCAACTATGCCTTTAGCCGCTTTTCCTCCCTGCGCCCCGCCCCAGCGGCGCCTGCACGCCCTCGCGCCCCACGCTGGCTA
>JAPOQD010000219.1 GCA_026710905.1 Halieaceae bacterium | reverse complement strand
CGGGAATGGGCCGGAATTTATGCCGACCACCCGTTCTTTACCTCCTTTCATCAAAAGAAATTCGAACACCTTTTCAAGGATGATCCCGATTTCAAATTACCGGTCTGGGACGCCATCGCCGCCGCCTGCCTGCTCGACCCCAGCCTGGTTACCCGGGAGGAATCCCTGTGGGTTACCGTAGACTGTTCGCAAGGGCCAAGCTATGGACGTGTCGTGGCCTACGGAGATGCCGAGGAGTTCAACCTGCCCCGGCCGGACCGGCCCAAGGCCAGGGTGGTTCTCTCGGTCGATAGCAGCCGGTTCTGGCAACTCTACGAAAAGGCCATCTTTTCAGCATCTGTGGGAGCGGCCCGGTGAACCCCGTATTTCAAGCAGGACTGGGCGTTGCCGTATTTCTTGGCTGTGCGGTTTTGACTTCACGTCAACGGGGCGGCATTCGCTGGCGCCGTGTCGCCATCGCGGTTGTGGCCCAGTTTTTGATCGCCGCCGTGTTTCTCCATTCCGCCGCCGCCAAGTCGGTCCTCTCGGGAGTGACAAAACTGGCGAAAATCCTGGAATCATCGACCCGGGAAGGAACCCGATTCGTATTTGGTTACCTTGGCGGGGGTGAGTTGCCGTTTACCGTTAACGCGGACAGCGCCACGTTTATCTTCGCCTTTCAGGTCCTGCCCGTCATCATCGTGATCGGCGCCCTGTCCGCCCTGCTATGGCATTGGCGAATTCTCAAGGTTCTGGTCAAGCCCGTGGCCTGGGTAGTGCAGCGGGGTTTGGGGGTCAGCCCCCCGGTGGGTTTCGTGGCGGTGTCCAATATTTTCCTGAGCATGATCGAAGCCCCCATGCTGATCAAACCCTATCTGGAGAAGCTCACGGCAGCGGAGCTGTTTGCGTTGATGACGGTAGGTCTTTCGACGGTTGCCGGCGGCACCCTGATTGTGATCTCGGCTATTTTGTCCGCCGATGAGTTGGCGTTCGGCCACGTAGTCACCGCCACGCTGATGAATGTACCGGGCGCCATCGCAATGGCGCACTGTATATTTCCCTGGGGGGCCGAATCCCGCCAATCCACAGAAGCAATCAACGTGCAAACTCCCTATCGAAGTTCGATGGACGCATTGCTGACCGGGACCGCGGACGGTGGCAGGGTTTTTCTCAATGTTGTGGCGCTGCTGATCGTGTTCATTTCCCTGATGGCGATGCTCAATGCCCTCCTTGGTCTGTTGGTCCCCGGCCTTACCCTGGTTGATCTTTTGGCCTGGCCGGCGGCGCCGTTTGTGTGGCTTATGGGGATACCGATGGACGAACTGTTGGCCGCCGGCGGCATTTTGGGCACCAAAATCGCGGTCAATGAACTGGTCGCATATACCTTGTTGGCCGAAAGTTTCGCCACCTTGACCTATCCCACCGGGTTCACCCTCAGTTTTGCCCTGTGCGGATTCGGCAATATCGGCAGTCTCGCGATTCTGATCGGTGGGTTGACGGCAATGGCGCCGGAACGCCGCGAGGACATCCTGCGCTGGTCGCCGCTGGCATTGTGGGCGGCATTTCTCACCAACTGTATGACTGGCGCTGTCGCGTTCATCGCCAGCGGCATGTATTAGTATCCTGTCCGGCCGGTTTGATGCCACAGATAGACAGGTCCCAGAATATCAGCCAGCGGGAAATACATCGTCCCTCCTTTGTCACCTTTACCGGAGTTGACGAGAGAACCTCGATTGCAGCGCTGCAAGGCCTCAGCGGGCGCTATCCCATTGAATGGGGTGTACTGGTGCACCCGCATCCGCCTGGGCCGCTGTTCGCTAACGCCGACACCATCGAAAAACTCCGAGGCGCCGGTCTGCGCTTGTCGGCGCATGTCTGCGACGGGTACGCACGGGCAATTGCCGCCGGCGAGGAGCCGAGGCTCAATCTTGCCGGATTCTCCCGCATTCAGGTGAACCACGGCCGCAACGGCGCCACGGAAGAAGTGATTGCGAATGTGCAGGCTTACGCGGCGTCGCGGGGTTTGAGAGCAGCGTTACAGTGCAGTGGCGCATTCCCCGCGGATGGCCGGGTCGATTGGTTGTACGACGTGTCTTTTGGCGAAGGGGTCAAACCCTCGGCCTTCCCGGCGCTGTCGCAAAGTTTTCCCCTGTGCGGTTATTCCGGGGGGCTCGGACCGGACAATGTGCGCGAAGTATTGTCCGAGCGACTTGCCGTGGCCGACGGCGTACCCTTCTGGATTGACATGGAGTCCGGCGTCAGGACCGGTGCTTACCTTGATATCGACAAGTGCCAGGCCGTGTGTGCCGAGGTGTTTGGTTGAGTGGCGATTTGGGGTCGTCCTCTTAGCTCCGTGACCTTAAGGATGGCTCAGGTTGGCTGAGAGGACATCCCAAACTGGCAATTTTGGGACTTATAGCATTGGCGCTGACATCCATACCACAAACCACGCCAAGGCGTGTGGGAAATGGGAGGTCCGATTTCGTTGTCACACAGTCATCATCAATGTGCTTGTTCGAGGTGATACGGCTCTACCGTCAACTTCTGCGTGTTCCGAGTTCGCGTCTTCCACAAGTCATAGGCATTCTGAAGCCGCAGCCAATGCTCAGCGGACGGTTTTTTGAAGGCAATCTCCAACCGAACCGACATTTCCGGCGTGACAGCCCCCCTTCCATTGAGAACCTTGGACAAAGTCTTGCGGCTGACATCCAAGTGACGGGAAACATCGGTCACAGTCAGCCCCAGGGGCTCAATGATCAGTTTCCGCAATATTTCCCCTGGGTGCGCGGGATTATGCATGTTCATCAGTGATAATCCTCATAATTTACCGATTCAACATCTCGTCCGCTGAATCGGAAAGTCACTCTCCAGTTACCACTCACAGAAACAGACCATATGCCCTTTCTCTGTCCCTTCAGCGGGTGTAATCGGAGACCGGGTAAATCCATATCGTCCGGGCTTTCAGCTTGGGTCAGATTTGACAAAATCAATCGCAACCGGTCAGCGTGCTTCGCCTGAATTCCGGAGGTACCGCCCGTCTTGTAAAACCTCTCCAGTCCCTTGTGAAGGAAGCTGACGATCATGGATGAATTGTAACCATTAAGGTTACGTTGTCAACCACGAATCATAGGTCCAAGTCTCCAATTCCCCACAATGGATCGCTCGTCAAGCAAGACCGGTTGTGGGCAAATAATCAGCCCCTCCACGGTGGTGTCAAGTTTGGCGCATCCCGGAAAAATACTGCTTGGCATTACTCTATGCCCCTTTGTGGAGTTGCATCCGAATCGCTTACCATTACTATCCAACAGTAAAATTAAACGTTTCATAGAAGGTGTGTCATGACTGATCTGGAAGCGCGAATTCAGGGCTTGCCCAAGGCGGAATTGCACATTCATATCGAAGGCTCGCTGGAGCCGGAAATGATGTTCGAACTGGGGCAACGCAACGGGGTGACCTTGCCCTATGCGGATGTTGCGCAAATTCATGCGGCCTATGATTTCGCCAATCTGCAGGAATTTCTGGATCTGTATTACGCCGGCATGTCGGTATTGCGCACCAGGTTGGATTTTCAGGACCTCGCCAATGCCTATTTCCAACGCGCCGAAGCCGACGGCATCACCCGCGTTGAGTTCTTTTTTGACCCCCAGGCCCATCTTGAGCGGGGTATAGCCCTGGACACTGTCTTTGAGGGTTTGCACGCCGCGGCTCAAACCGCGGCAAAGCGAGGCATTTCCACCGGCATGATCATGTGTTTTTTACGGCACTTGACCGAGGCGGATGCGTTTGACCTGTTGGAGCGGGCTGAGCCGTACAGGTCCATGCTGATCGGCGTGGGTCTTGACTCGAGTGAGCTTGGCCACCCGCCGCGTAAATTCAAGAATGTTTTTCGAGCGGCGCAACAGCTTGGTTTGCGACTGGTCGCGCATGCCGGAGAAGAAGGGCCTCCCGAATATGTCTGGCAGGCGCTGGATGAATTGGGGGTCGACCGCATCGATCATGGCAATCGAGCCCTGGAAGACCAGGGCCTGGTGCGGCGATTGCGGGCGGATCAGATTCCACTCACGGTCTGCCCCCTGTCCAACCTGAAACTTTGTGTGGTCGATGATCTGCGCAGCCACCCGCTCCGGCAGATGCTGGATGATGGTCTGCTGGCCACCGTGAATTCGGACGACCCGGCTTACTTTGGCGGTTATCTGAACGAAAACTTCCTGCAGATTGCCGAGGCCCTTGGCCTGTCGTGGAAGGAACTTGAGCTGCTTGCCGGCAATTCCCTTTCGGCGTCATTCGACAGCTAGCATTTTTCCCCTGTTTCGGGCCAGGAACGACGCTAGCAGCCTGTCGGGCTTGGGCGTCCGTAGCGAGGGAAAGACCGTTTTGAGTCATTTTTTCTGCAATTCTGAGGCGTATAGTGGTTCGTGTAACGAAGAATTGCAGAAAAAAGGGCCAAAACGGCTTTTCCGCAGTAGGACAGTCCCAAGTCCGACAGGCTGCTAGGCCTGGGGCACCTGCAATGTGGACAGGGGAATGGCTTTTTGAATGAGAATAT
>JAPOQD010000109.1 GCA_026710905.1 Halieaceae bacterium | reverse complement strand
TGGAAAGGCGGTGGTCCCAATCTACGAACCGCATTTTCATGCGAGGGGTCGCACGGGTTTGCCACCGCCTGCCGACGGCCCAGCGGTGGGCTGTCGGCAGCACTATTAAAACAAACAAGGGGTCGCACATGTGCGACCCGCGGCGCCCGCACAACGTAACCGAACACACAATTGGCATTTTCGGCGAAGTGGTTGAAATTCGGGCTATTGCTCCGATTTGCGTACCAGCTGAAAAACGTTAGCGGCAAACAGACCGCTGAACAGCAATAGCGACTGCTCCGGAATACTCAAACCAAATAGCGTCCATACTACTTCAGCGCACTGGCCATCGCCGCGCAGCAGCAATTTCAGGGTTTCGCCGAGAGGTAGTGTTTCCAGCATATAGCCAAGGCCGGGCCCACAAGTGGGGATCTGGTCCACGGGCAAGTGCTGCAGCCACACATGACGTCCGGCGAAGCCCGCGCCGGCAAGGGCGGACAGCGCCGCGGCAAATGCGTAGCAGCGCAGACCGGGCCGGGACGGATTGTGCAGCAACGCCCCCAGGCAAGCCAGACCGCTCAACAGCAAAAATATCCTTTGGGTTACGCACAGGGGGCAGGGCTCCAGACCCAGAACGCCATCCAGGTAATAGACCATGACCATCGCGGTAATGCAGAGAAGCACCAGCAGCAAGTTCAGTTTTCGAGTCGAGGGTAGGGTCATGGGCTCCTGCAGTTTATGCGTCGAGACCCAGCTTCTCATATTGTTGATAGTAATTCTTCAGGAAGGTCTCGAAATCCACCCGCTCAGCCGTTTCCACCTGTGCTTGCCTCAGCAGTGACTGTTGTGCAGCGGTGGAGAAGCGCCCGCTCAGGGTCTCATCCAGAGGCCGGCCGCTGAACTGCTCAGCCCACGTCCGGCTGTAGTGCATCGCCAAGCGGGAATAGGACCACTGCCGCTCCCGCATCTCGGCCAGAATTCGGGCGGAGGGGGTGAGGCTTACCTCGCTGATTTTAGCCTCTTGTGCAGCAAGACTTTGGCGATAGGCAGAACTCCCATGGGCCCGATCCAGTAACCGCGCCACCGCTTGCACTTCCCGCAACAACCGCCCGGCCAGTTCGGCCATGTCCCGCTCGCCTCCGTTGGTTAGCAATTGCAGCCCGGGTTCGCGGCCACGGTTCACCACGCGTAGCATGTTTTCCCTCATCAGAGACTGTTCCCGTTCATCACAGGCCGGGCTTTGTTGCAACAGGCAATAGAGCAGGAAGCAATCCAGGAAGCGTATTTGTTGCGCATCGATTCCCAGGGGCAGAAACGGGTTGACATCCACACAGCGCACTTCGATGTACTCGATACCGGCCCGGCGCAGTGCACCCAGGGGAATCTCTCCGGGCCGGGTGACTCGCTTGGGGCGAATGGGACTGTAAAACTCGTTTTCGATCTGCAGCAGGCTGGTGTTGAGTTGCTTGCTGTGTTGGACGCCGGCCCCGGCGGCTGCGTATTTGGGATGGGGTTGAGTGATGGCGCCATGCAGGGCTTCGATATAGCGGTCCAGTTGGTTGTAACGGATGTCCAGGTTTTGCTGCGCACTGCTCTGATAGCCGAGGCCGCCCATGCGCAGGGCCGTGGCATGGGGCAGGTACAGGGTGCCGCCGGCATTCTCGAATGCTTGCAGGCCATGCTGTGGATGGTCACGGACAAAGCTTTCGCAAACTGCGGGTGAGGCGCCAAACAGGTAGATCAGAAGCCAGGAACTGCGCTGAAAGTTGCGAATCATGCCGAAGTAGCGGCCGGTGATGTATTCGGTCAGCGTCTGGGTATCCCCATCGGCGGCTTGCGCTCGCGGCCAGTAGGATTCGGGAATGGAAAAATTGTAGTGAATACCGGCGATGGTTTGCATGCGGGGGCCATAACGGAGGCTTAGCCCCCGCCGATAGATCTTTTTCATGTGTCCGATATTGGAGCTGCCATACTCGGCCACCGGAATGGTGGCGTCGCCGCCCAGGGAACAGGGCATGCTCGCGCTCCACAGCAACTCGTCATCGAGCTGCGCGTAGCTGAAACGATGTATGTTGGCCAGTGTGTCGAGACAATCGGCGATGCTGGTGCTTACCGGTGTAATGAATTCCAGCAGCGCTTCGGAAAAGTCGGTGGTGATGTACTCGTTGGTGAGGGCGGAGCCCAAGCCGCGCGGGTGTGGCGTTTGCGCCAGTTCGCCGCTGGCGGTCACGCGCAAACTCTCTTTTTCCAGGCCACGCTGGATTTGCGTAAGCAGGCTCAGGCCCGCTTCTTCGCCCAATTCGGAGAGGCGCTGCCGCAGAATTTCGGACAAGGAAATGACTCAGGCCACCGCGTTCAGGGTACGGGCTAGCCCGCACATTGCACCAGTGGATGCGATGATCGCGCAGGATTTTACGTCGAGAGGCGGGCCATGTGCCCGAAGGGTGCTCGCGACCGAAAGCATAGTGGTGACTATGGTTGAGGGAGCATGGTCGCCTCTCGACGTAAAAGACCAGCGATGGCGCATCCAGCGCACTTCGTAACCGTGACAAAGCTGAGAAAACAAGAATAACTCATTAATAGACATGTAGTTCTCAACAACCTCAAGCGATCTGGTGCAATGTGCGGGCTAGCAGCTCGACTGCAAAATTGCCCTGGACCTCATCCTCCTGGGACTGCGCCACCATGATTCTGGACAGAATCAGGCCATAGCGCATACCCGCGAAAACTCGGTAGTAATCGAAATCATCGGCCGCAAAGCCGGTGGCCATGCTCCAGCGTTCCACCGTCTCCTCGTAGCTGGGCAATCCCTCCAGGCGCGGCATGCCCAGCCCGTCGGCAAAGGTGGAATCGATATAGCAGTACCAGGACAGATCCTGTACCGGGTTGCCGAGCACGGCCATTTCCCAGTCGAGCAGGGCCTCGACCCGGCTGCAATCCTCGCTGAAAATTATGTTGCCGATGCGGGAATCGCCCCAGCAAAGCCGGGTCATTTCGTTTTTTGGCTGATTGGCTTCCAGCCATTGCAGGGCTTTTTCGCAAATGACGTGGCCACGGCCCTCCATGCCCCATTCCAGATAATTGCGCCAATACTGCAACTGCTGTTGCAGCGGAGTTTCTCCCAACTCCGGCTGGTTCATGGCTTCAAAACCCAGCGCCTCATGGTTTAACTGGTGAAACCGCGCCATGGTGTCAAGACCGGCATTCCACAGGTTGCGCCGTTGTTCCAGGGTCGTCTCATGCAGCATCCAGCCATCCATGTTGTAGGGCGGCATGTCGGTAGGAATGCGCCCCTCGATTTTCTTCATGATGTAGAAAGGCACTCCCAGAATGGAGGCGTCCAGTTCCAGGCCGCGCATTGAAGGTGCGGGAATGTCGGTCTTTTCGCTCAGCGTTTGCATGATCCTGTACTGCAGACTGAGGTCGTAGGTGGGGAAAACCGGACGTTCGATTTCCGGTTGCAAGCGGCCTACGCATTGCTCGGCATGGGTTTGGCCGTTTTCCTGCCAACGGGTTTCAAACAGCAAGGTGACGTTGGACATGCCTGTAGATTCGGGAATATTCAACTCCGATACACTGACTTCGACCCCCTGCCGCTGGCTGAACCATTGGCCGAGCTTGTGGCGGGTCCCTTCCAGATCCTCCACCAGGGGTGTCGGTCTTTTGTCTTCCACGTTGTACTTCCTGTTGCAGTTTTCAGCGGGTGCAGAGTATGCAAAAGTCATCGCCTGAATGAAAGTGCCGCCGGGGGTTGGCAAGTGACTGGTTCAGTGGTTCTGCTGATGATGGTAAGCAGCCCCCGCGCCATGGGGAATGCGGATTTTCTCGACCAGTTGCCGCGCTTGCTCCGATGGCGGCGGGGTCAGGTGGCAGACCGACAGGGCGGCAGCAAAGTTGACCAGCATGCCGATGGCGCCGATGCCTTCCGGCGACACCCCCAGCCACCAGTGCTGCGGGTTGCTCAACTCTGGGCTCACAAACTTGAAATAGATGATGTAACCGGAGGTGAACACCAGACCGCTGAGCATTCCGGCGATGGCGCCCTGCCGATTCATGCGGCTGTAGAAAATTCCCAGGAAGATGGCCGGGAAGAAGGAGGCAGCCGCCAGGCCAAAGGCGAAGGCCACCACCTGGGCCACAAAGGCCGGCGGGTAAATTCCGAACAGGCCGGCGATGCCGATGGCCGCCGCCGCGGCCAACCGGGCATAGCGCAATTCCTGTTTGTCGCTGATGCCGGGCATGAAGACCTTTTTCAGCAGGTCGTGTGATATGGCGCTGGAGATGACCAGCAGCAAGCCGGCGGCTGTAGACAGGGCCGCAGCGAGGCCGCCCGCGGCGACCAGGGCAATGACCCAGTTTGGCAGGCGGGCGATCTCGGGGTTGGCCAGCACCATGATATCCCGGTCCATATAAACTTCATTGCTGTTCTCGCTGGGCGAGTTTTCCAGCAGGCGCTGGCCGTGCTCACCCCGGCCCGGCGAGTAGATCGGTTTGGCCCCGTCCAACGCCGCGCCGGCGCGGTACTGAATGCGGCCATCGTTGTTCTTGTCCTGCCAGGCGATCAGGCCGCTGTCCTCCCAATTCTTGAACCACCGGGGCATGGCGCTGTAGTGGGTTTCATTCATGGTCTCGATGACGTTGACCCGCACAAAGGAGGCAACCGCCGGCGCGGTGGTGTAGAGAAGCGCGATGAATACCAGGGCGAAACCGGCGGAAAGACGGGCGTCGCGAACTTTCGGAACGGTAAAGAAACGCACAATGACATGGGGCAGCCCGGCGGTTCCCACCATCAATGCCGCGGTGATGCAGAACACATCGAAGGTGGACTTGCGCCCCTCGGTATAGGCGGCGAAACCCAGCTCTGTGGAGAGTTGATCGAGCCGGTCCAGCAGGTAGGTATCCGGCGCATCCAGCAAGGTTCCGCCAAAACCCAGTTGTGGAACCGGGTTGCCGGTCATCATCAGCGAGATAAAAATTGCCGGTGTCATAAACGCGAAGATCAGCACGCAGTATTGGGCCACCTGGGTATAGGTGATGCCCTTCATGCCACCGAGCACAGCGTAGAAAAATACGATGGCCATGCCGATGATGACGCCGTGGTTGATGTCGACTTCGAGGAAACGCGAAAACACAATGCCCACGCCGCGCATCTGGCCGGCCACATAGGTGAAGGAAATAAAGATAACGCAGAGTACAGCCACCAGGCGGGCTGCGTCAGACTCGTAGCGGTCGCCGACAAAGTCCGGCACCGTGTATTT
Source organism: Halieaceae bacterium (assembly GCA_026710905.1). Classification (GTDB taxonomy): domain Bacteria; phylum Pseudomonadota; class Gammaproteobacteria; order Pseudomonadales; family Halieaceae; genus JAPOQD01. The sequence continues at coordinate 10,583 of JAPOQD010000109.1, read as the reverse complement.
GCCGAATTTTCGCAGGTAGGGCGCCAGCAGCAGCGCCAGCAGCACGTAGCCGCCGGTCCATCCCATCAGGTATACCGCACCGTCCCTGCCGATAAAGGAAATCAGGCCGGCCATGGAAATAAACGAGGCCGCTGACATCCAGTCGGCCGCAGTGGCCATACCATTGGCCAGGGGGGGCACGGCGCCGCCCGCAACATAGAATTCATCGGTGGAGCCGACTCGGGAGTAAATGGCGATGCCGATGTAGAGGGCGAAACTGGCGCCGACAAACAGAAAGGTGAGGCTTTGTGCTTCCATGCCGATTATTGCTCCGGCGTATCCGTTATCGCAGGATCGGCGTCTTCGTCAACACCGTGGCGGCGGTCCAGCCGGTTGGCCGCATATACATAGTAGAAGATCAGCAGCACAAAACAGTAGATCGAACCCTGCTGGGAAAACCAGAAGCCCAGCTTGAAGCCGAACAGACGAAATTGGTCCAGCCAATCCGCCAAGAGGATGCCGAGGCCGAAGGAGCAAAAAAACCAGATTGCCAGGAGTACGCCCAGTAAACGCAAGTGAGCGCGCCAGTACGCGCGCGCTCCGGCAGGGGAGGGTTTCATGGATACTTTCCCTGCACGTTCAGTGGACGAATGCCAACAGCCTGCCGGGAATACAGTGGGCTGGCCGACATGGGGAATGATTGCGCATCACGGCAGCCGCAGTTCCTCAAGGGAAAAGACAATGCGGAAGAGCGTCCGGGCGGCGGTCCGCACGTTCGCCACCTGGGGAAAAGCGCACCGCATGCCGGGCCTACATCTCGTCAATGATGCCGCAGCCAATGCGCCCGCCCGCGCCGCCGATGGGCTGAGTCACGTGATCGTCGAGGTTCGCGTGAATGATGATCGCCGAACCGTCCCCGTCGAGGAGAGCGGGCAGGTCGCCGCCCGATACCGAAACGCGAGTGGTGAAGAACTCGGCCCTGGCCGAGCCGTCGGCCGCGGCGAACAGGTTGGGCAGGTCGCCGTTGTCCGGTCCTTCGGGATTACGCAGGCCGTGCTCGACCTTGCCCGGATTGACATGGCCTGTCGCTGCCTTGAAGTCCGGCGCGCAGGAACCGGCGGCGTGCAGATGGATGCCGTGGCCGCCGGGCGAAAGACCGGTCACGTCGACGAATATGAGCACGCCGGTGGGCGCCTGCTCGAAAGTGGCGCTGCCGATGACCGCGCCGCCGGGGTTGACGATCTCGGCCCCGGCCATCTCGACCGCCGAGGCGAGCACTGGCGCAATGGCCGCGGCAAGTGCGGTGACTGTAATGGGCATGATTCTCATTGGGTTTCCTCCCCTGCTCCGGCCCTTGTTCCAGACCCCGAAGCGCAATACTTGACTATCGCTACTCCCGGTGTCAACCGCCTGCAATTATTGCTGGGCAATTTTCTCCACGTTCCGCATCAACCGGCCGTTCTCTCGGAGGAAATCACCATAACGGTTCGCTGATACCTCCACTGGCGCGTCTATTTGCAAATACCATCGGCCCTTGGTAAAAAATGGCGCCCCTGCATCGCTTCGATACCCCGCCATTCGAGAACCGCTCCCTGAGAGAATCATCTTGATTGCCGTGTTACAACCCTACAGCGAGTTTCCGTCCGTGCGCCCCGCCACAGCGGCGCTGCAACGCCTTCGCGACGAACGTTGGTGAGATATGGGCTAGTTGTAGCACAGCAACTGATCCACCACGCGTTCCAGTTGTTGCAGGCTGTTGCACTGTGCGGCGTAGTGGCAGCAACGCTGATAGCGCGGCATTTCCGAGTCTCCACTGCCCCACAGGTTTCGCGGCTCGGGGTTGAGCCAGATGACTTTCCCGGCGCGTTGATAAATGCTCTGCATGACCTCAAGGCGCGGGTCGCCGTGGTTGTTGCGGGCATCGCCCAGCATGATGACAGTGGTGCGGGAATGCAGATCATCCAGCGCCAGTTTGGCGAAATCCAGCAGACTGTTGCCGTAGTCGGTAGACCCTCCATAATGAAAATTTACCAGTTCCACCGCTTTTTCCACCGGGTGTTGATTGAACCAGCCGCTGACTTCCCCCAAGTGGCTGGAGAAGGCGAAGCTGCGCACCCTGGGCAGCACATCCTGGACACCGTACAGAAACATCAGCAGAAACTTGGCATAGGCCGCCACCGATCCGCTCACATCACAGATGGCCAGAACCTGTGGCCGGTCTTTCTTGACCGACTTCCAGTACAGTTTTGAAATGACCCCGTCCTGGCTAATGCCCCGGCGAATGGTTTTGCCCATATGCAGTTGACCGCGCCGGTATACCCTGCGTCTGCGAGAATGCCTGGTAGCGAGTTTCCTGGCCATTTTGCGCACCAGTTCGTATACCTGATGCTGATAGTGGTACTCGATGTTGTTGAGCTTGGCCTTGCTCAGAACCTCATCCATGAAGCGCCTGTTGCGGCCGTGCGCCTGCAGCAGATATTCCCTTTCCACATGGTCACGGACCAATTCCCGCAGACGATCCCGATAGCCCTGCAGCTCCGGCAGTGCGAGGCTTTGCCGCCGCTCCAGATCAAGCACCGCGTCGCGGATCATGGCCTCACCCATTTCATCCAGAATCTTGCGGGTGAACTGGCCCTTCTGGGTGAACATTTGTATCCCGGACAAGCCCGAGCGGCTGGCGGCGCGGGCGATGGACAAGGCCAGACCGTCGCGGTCATCCGCTTGCAGCATCTGCATCAGCGGGGTTTCGAGTTGGGAGCGCAGGCTTGGGTCGGCCGCCATTTCTCCGGCCAGATCCAGACTCGGCCGCTCTGTTTCGAGGGGCTCACCCCGGCTTGATTCGGCATCTTCATCGGTATGGGACAAAGGCTTCCGGGAGCTGTCGGCTGCACCAGTATCAAATTGGAAGAACTGGTCAAAGCAGCGTACGAAGGTGAGTTTTTCGGCGGGGGTTTTGGCCAATGCCTGGGACAGGCCGTCGCGCAGGATGTCGCGGTCCCGGTAGCCCAGCAGGTCGATGACGCTCAACGCATCCAGCGTCTCGGCGGTGGAAATGCGCACTTCATGGCTGCGCAGTACGTTGATGAAGCTGACCAGTTTCGATTGCATGTGGCCCTATCCGACCAGGCTGTGCAATTCCGCTTCGGCGGCTTCGATATCATCCTGAAATTTTAACAGCACGTTGAGGGTGCCGCGGATCAGTTCCTCATCCAGGTGGTCGGCGTGCAGCAGAAGCAAGCTGCGGGCCCAATCGATGGTCTCGCTGATGGCCGGTGTTTTCCTGAGTTCAAGCTGCCGCAGGGAGTGAACGAAGGCCACCAACTGGTGGCGCAAGCTCGCATCGATTTCCGGCACCCGGCTGTTGACGATGCGTTCCTCCAGTTCGGTGCTGGGATAGGGGATGTAGAGGTGCAAACACCGGCGTTTGAGCGCATCGGACAGATCGCGGGTGTTGTTGCTGGTAAGAAATACCATGGGTGAAATTTTGGCTTTCACGGTACCGATTTCCGGTATGGAGACCTGGTAGTCGGACAGTAGCTCCAGCAGCAGTGACTCAAACTCGTAGTCGGCCTTGTCCACTTCGTCGATCAACAGGATGGCGCCCTGGTCCTGGCGCAGTGCCTGCAACAGGGGCCGCGGCTCAAGAAAGTCTTCCGAATAGAAGATATCGCCAAACTGGTGCAGACGTTCCACGGACTCGGCTAGCCCCTTGGCGCCGTGCAGCAAGTCACCCAGTTTTTCTTTCAATACCTGTGTGTAGAGTAATTGCTTGCCGTATTTCCACTCGTACAGCGCCTTGGCTTCATCGAGACCCTCATAACACTGCATCCTTATCAGCGGCGCCGTCAGCAGCATGGCGGCGGTTTTGGCCAATTCGGTTTTACCGACTCCCGCGGGGCCTTCCACCAGGATGGGTTTGCGCAACTGGAAACCCAGGAAAACAGCGGTAGCGATTTCCCTGGTGCAGATGTAACCCTGAGACTCGAAACCCTGCTGTATCGCCGGAATGGACTCCAACTGGGGAAAATCCAGTGTCTTCATCAGTTGTCCCGGACACTACCCACCGGTCATGTTCATGAAGCGTATGATGTCCGGTTCTGCATTGAGATCGAAATGGTGTTGTTCCGGTTTCAGGTCCATGGCGTCTATGATGGTTTGCCGCAGGGTATCGCGTCCGCTGGCCGGGTCGCGCAGGACAGCCCGTAAATCGACGGAATGCTCGTTGCCGAGACACAACAGTAAACGCCCTTCCACTGTGACCCGGACCCGGTTGCAGAGGTGGCAGAAATTGTGGCTGTGGGGGGAGATAAAGCCGAACCGGGCAGCGCTTCCGGCGGCCGCGTAGTAACGGGAAGGCCCGCCCGTAGAGTCGTCAACCGGAGTCAGGGTATAACACCGTTGCAATATCTCCCTGACTTCATCGCTGGAGCAAAAGCTGAGCGCCCGGTTGTGCTCATCGATCAGGCCCAGCGGCATTTCCTCGATGAAGCTGAGGTCCATGCCCCTGCCCTGGGCAAATTCGGCCAGCGCCAGGATTTCGTCTTCGTTGCGGCCCTTGAGAATGACGGAATTGATTTTGATTCTCTCGAAACCCGCTGCAAGGGCGGCATCGATGCCTCGTAATACACGCCGCAAGTCGCCGCTGCGGGTAATGCGCCGAAACTTGTCCTGTTGCAGGCTGTCCAGGCTGATGTTGAGGCGTCTGACGCCAGCCTGGCGCAGGGGCAGCGCCAGCCGCTCAAGTTGGGAACCGTTGGTGGTCATGGTCAACTCCGCCAGGCCCGGCAGCTGTCCCAGACGCTCAACCAGGCGCATGACCTGGTTGCGCACCAGGGGTTCGCCCCCGGTCAATCGAAGCTTTCTCACACCCAACTCCACCAGGGCCCGGCCGACTTCAAACAGTTCTTCCAGCGAGAGAACCTGACTGCGCGGCAGGAATTTCATTTCCTCCGCCATGCAATACACACAGCGAAAATCGCAGCGGTCGGTCACCGAGAGGCGCGCATAGCTGATCTCGCGGCCAAAACGATCTACCAGTTGTGGCGGTTGACAGTTCATGGGGGGATTCTACTGCGAACTTCGATTGGTGGATAGCGCGCCTGTTGCAGCCCGTAGCAGTTACAATGTGTCAGCAAGGAGTGAATACATGAAAATATCCCGGGAAAACCAAACCAGCCACTGGCTAATGCAATATGAAGGTTAATATGAAACTGGATCGTTTACCCTTACCGGGCGGTCCGCTGTTGGCTCTGGCCACGGCGGCCCTGCTGCACTCTCAGGGATTGGGCTTTGAAATCGCGGTCACCGCAATGATCACGATGTGGTGCGTGGTCTGGTGGGTGTTTGAGCCCATCCCGATTCCGGTCACTTCCCTGCTGCCCCTGGCGCTGCTGCCCCTGCTGGGTGTTCTGACCCCGGCCCAGGTCGGCCAGGCCTATGGCAGCCCGCTGATTCTGCTGTTGTTGGGCGGTTTCATCCTGTCCAAGGCGATGGAGCACAGTGGCGCCCATCGGCGTATCGCGCTCAACATGGTGCAACTGTTTGGCGGCCAAAGCGAGCGCCGCCTGGTATTCGGATTCATGGCCGCGTCTGCGGTTTTGAGCATGTGGATATCCAATACCGCCACCACGCTGATGTTGCTGCCGGTGGCGCTGGCGGTGCTGGAGAGAACCGATAGCCGGCAACTGGCGGCGCCCTTGCTTCTGGGTATTGCGTATGCCGCCAGTGTCGGCGGCATCGGCACGCCGATCGGCACGCCTCCCAACTTGATTTTCATGCAGGTGTACCAGGAAAACACCGGCCGGGAAATCTCTTTTACCGGCTGGATGAGCTGGGGTTTGCCGGTAGTGATTTTGTTGGTGCCGCTGATCGGTCTGCGCCTGACCCGCGGCTTGGCCGGCGCCGGCAGCGGTGTGGAAATGCCGGAGTTACCGGCCTGGCGCACTGCGGAAAAGCGGGTACTGATGGTTTTTTCTCTGACCGCGCTGGCCTGGATTACCCGCAGTGAACCATTTGGCGGCTGGAGCGGCGCCCTGGGGCTGACCAGCGCCAACGATGCTTCGGTGGCCCTGGCGGCGGTGGTGTTGATGTTTCTTGTTCCCAGTGGCCGGGGCGATGGGGAATCACTATTGACCTGGGAACGGGCTGTGACCATCCCCTGGGGAGTGCTGTTGCTGTTTTCCGGGGGTATTTGCCTGGCCAAGGCCTTCGTCAGCTCGGGATTGAGTCTGCTGCTCGGTGACTGGCTGGCCTCCATCAGCTACCTGCCGTTATGGTTGCTGATTGGCGTGATCAGCCTGGTCGTGGTGTTTCTTACCGAGACCACCTCGAATACCGCTAGCGCCACCTTGCTCATGCCGATACTGGCCGCCGCCGCCCTGGCTGCGGGTATCGCCCCTGAAGTGCTGATGGTTCCAGCGGCGATGACCGCCAGTTGCGCTTTCATGCTGCCGGTAGCCACAGCGCCGAACAGCGTGGTGTACGGTAGTGGTATGGTGCCCATCAAAAGAATGGCCAGGGAGGGGCTGGCCCTGAACTTCCTGGCGGTGTTGTTGATTACCGCCTGGTGCTATTTCAGGAGCCTCTGAAGCAGCCCGGATATGGCGCCAGCGTCTTCGCGAGGACATCGAAGCGCCGCTGTGGTGGGGCGCAAGGACGGAAAGACGCTTGATGTAGGGGCCCACGGGTGCGCCGTGGCGCACCCTTCGGGCACAGGGCACCTACGGGGAGTGCGCTCCGCCACAGCGAGTGATCCAGCGGCCGCAGCAGAAGGCCGGCGCCATATTCGGTCTTGTCCACTACCTGCCCGGAGGATCCTGTTACAGCAAGCCCATCATGGTTTCAGCGGAGCTGACGTCGATTCCCGCACCGGGCTCGACGTTGAGGTGGGTAACGATGCCGTCATCGGCAATCAGTGCGAAGCGTTGGCTGCGCGTACCCAGACCGAATCCAGAGCCGTCCAGTTCCAGGCCGAGAGCGGCCGTGAATTCAGCATTGCCGTCCGCCAGCATCAGCAGTTCGGAAGCGTTCTGGGCGTCGCCCCAGGCCCCCATGACAAAGGCGTCGTTTACGGCCATACAGACGATGGTATCCACACCCGCGGCCTTGATCTTGTCGGCATTGACGACGTATCCGGGAAGATGAGTCATGGAACAGCCTGGCGTGAAGGCGCCAGGTACAGCGAAGAGCAACACCTTTTTACCGCTGAAAATCTGCTCGGTGCTGATGTCTTGCGGGCCTTTTTCGCCCATCGTCTTGAGATTGCAAGCAGGTATCCGGTCGCCTGTTTGTATGGTCATAATGGTCTCCTTGGTTGAATCGTTGTGATGATACCGGGCTGGCCCCGGGGCGGCGCAAATCGCCGCCGGGCACGATTATAGACGCGAATGCCACCGCACGGGCAGCTATTTCTTTGTCGGCCTGCCGGCAGACCCGCGCCGCTGGTTCGCCGCCGAACGGATGCTCCTCTGGTAGGTCTCCCGCACTCGCAGGTAGAAATCTCGCTGTTGCTTACCCAGGTAGGGCGCGAGCATGCTCATGAGTTGGTATACCCCGCGGTGGATACTCAAGGCGGGTGTCTGGCCAGGATTCATCAGTTGGTCATAGGTTATCCAGTAATTCAACTGCTGCACCATGTTATCCACCAGGGCATCTATTTCGGCGGGGTCGGCGCGGGTTACCACCGTCTCGCGTGAGAGGGTGGTCCAGACCGCGTGGATGGCCTCCCGCTTTAGCAAGAGCAGGCGGCGAAAACGCTGTTTGAGTCTCGGGTATCGTTCCAACAGATCGTGGAGATTGGCGTACAGGAAGCGGTAGCTGTACATCTCTTCGAAGACCACGTAGAGATAAAACCAGTTGTCCTCAAGCTGTAGTGGCTTGTCAATGGGGGTTTCGAGAACTTCTCCAAGACTGCGTTCGAACTGGTCGAACAACTCGGCAATGATGCTGTCCTTGCCGCGGAAATGGTAGTACAGGTTACCGGGGCTGATATCCATCTCGTTGGCGATATCGACGGTGGTGACATTGGGTTCGCCCTCGTCGTTGAACAACAGCAGGCTGGTGTGGAGTATGCGGTCCCGGGTTTTCATGTGATGGCGGCGGTCCGGAACCCGGCCCTCCGGGAGTTCAGGCTTTCGGTTTGCGCGGCGATTTCGCTCGAGGAGCGGTCTTTCTGGCCGGCTTCATGGCTGCCGCCAGCGCATCCACCTTGGCGGTGAGCGTATCCAGCTTGTCGTGAATTTCAGCCAATTCTTCACTGCGTGCGTCCGAGGTGAAGCTGAAATTTTCCCGCACCTTGCGGATCCGCTCTTCCACCGTGTTGCTGCTGAACTCACGAGCGCTGCTCAGGGTTTCCTTCACCTCTTGTTCGAGGGCTTCACCCTTTTTGACCAGGTCCTTGAACAGCCGGGGTGGCTCTTTCGTAGCCTTTTCCAGTCGGTCCTGCGCCTCGTCTATGGCCTTGCCGTAAGCGCCCAGGCCAGCCAGCCAGATATTCTTGGCGATTTCACCGGCTTTGTCGGTGACTTTGGTCTTGTCGTCGCTCATATTGGCCTCCCGCTCTGGTTCGCTGCTGTCAATCATACACGAGTTGCATGAAACGGCCCTAGCCCGCATATCTCACCAACCTTCTACTGCGGCCGCCGCAGCACTCGCCGTGGCGGCGTGTGCTCCTTCAAGCCGCTTCGACATAGCGTCAACTATGCCTTCAGTGTCTTTCCGTCCGCGCACCCCGCCACAACGGCGCTGCAACGCCCTCGCGACGAACGTTGGTGAGATATCCGGGCTAGACGATTGCCCGGTAGGGTGTGGAGCAGATTCGGTGAATTATCTGTTGCTGGTAGTAATCAGGCCCTCGGCCCAGCCGCTACAATTTCCGCACTGACCTTGAAATTCTTGATGTTGTCCTGAAACAGGGCCGCCAGCCTGGTGGCCGTGGCGTCGTACTCCGCAGCGCTGGCCCAGCCTCGGCGCGGATCGGTATAATTATCATCCACACCAGGAATCGAGGTGGGAAAGTCGAGGTTAAGCACCTCAAGGTGGGTGCTCGCAGCGGAGACGAGATTGCCACTCTCCGCTGCGGCGACTACCGCTCGGGTTACCGGGATGGGGAAGCGTACGCCAGTGCCGCCCGGCGCGCCCGAGCCCCCGGTCCAGCCGGTGTTGATCAGGTAGACCTGGCTGCCGAAATCTTCAATCCGCCGCATCAGCAGCTCGGCGTAATCCATCGCAGGGCGGGGCATGAAAGGCGCCCCAAAACAGGTGGAAAAGGTCGGGTTGATGCCCGCTTCGGCGCCGACTTCGGTGGAGCCCACTTTGGCGGTATAGCCGCTGAGAAAATGGAACGCGGCGGCCTCCTTGGAGAGGATGGAGATCGGTGGCAGCGTACCGGTGACATCGCAGGTCAGAAAGATCACCGTGCGAGGTTCGCCGGCGGCATTACCCGGCACACGTTTCGCGACATGTTCCAGGGGATAACAGCAGCGGCCATTTTCGGTCAGGCTGGTGTTCGAGTAATCCGCGGAGCGGCTGTGTTCGTCCAGTACCACATTTTCAATAATGGAGCCGAAACGAATGGCGTCCCAGATAATTGGTTCGTTATTCCGGCTCAGGTCAATGGTCTTGGCATAGCAGCCGCCCTCGATATTGAACACAGAGCCCTTGGCCCAACCGTGTTCATCGTCGCCAATCAGGTAGCGGTCCGGGTTGGCGGAGAGGGTGGTTTTGCCAGTGCCGGACAGGCCGAAAAACAAGGTGGTGTCTCCGTCTTCACCGACATTGGCGGAACAGTGCATGGACATGACCTGCTTTTCCGGCAACAGGAAATTCTGCACCGAAAAAATCGCTTTTTTCATTTCGCCTGCGTATCGCATGCCGGCCAGCAGCACCTTGCGTTGGGCAAAGTTCAGAATAACGGCGGCTTCCGAATGGGTGCCGTCGCGCTTCGGGTCACAGGTGAAACCGGCAGCGTTGAGAATAGTCCATTCCTTTTTGCCCCCGGGATTGTAGCTGCAGGGCCGTATGAACATGTTTTGTCCGAACAGGCTCTGCCAGGCGGTTTCCGTGACTACCTTCAGGGGCAGGTAGTGGTCACTGTGTGCGCCTACATGCAAATAATTGACAAACCGGTCCCTGGCGCCGATATGTGCTTCCACGCGCTCCCACAAGGCATCGAATCTTTCGCTGTCGAAGGGCTGGTTGACCGGGCCCCATTCAATACTTTCGCGGGTGCTGGGTTCCCGCACCACAAATCTGTCAGCCGTTGAACGGCCGGTGCGCCTGCCAGTGGTCACCAGCAGGGCGCCGGTGTCCGCAAGTATTCCTTCGCCCCGAGCCAGGGCTTGCTCGACCAGATGAGCGGTGCTCAGATCAGTGTATTCAGTGGTCTTATCAAACTTGACGGACATGCGTTCTTCCTGGTGATCAACAATCTTTTCGTCAAAGCAAATGGTTAGCAGCCTGCCGGATTTGGGACTGTCCTACTGCGGAAAAGCCGTTTTGGCCCTTTTTTCTGCAATCCTTCGTCGAATAGAACCACTATTGTCCTCAGAATTGCAGAAAAAATGACTCAAAACGATCTTTCCCTCGCTACGGACGCCCAAGCCCGA
>JAPOQD010000217.1 GCA_026710905.1 Halieaceae bacterium | reverse complement strand
CTGATCCGTATGCCGGTACCCTGGCGCCAACGGAAGCTGCCTCAACGCCTCGCTTTCCGGCACCCGGCAAAGCACCTGACGGCGCACCGAATATTCTATTGGTGATGACCGATGATGTCGGCTTTGCTTCCGCCAGCACTTTCGGCGGCTCAGTGCCCACGCCCCATCTGGACCATCTGGCGCTGCAGGGCTTGCGCTACAACCATTTTCATACCACCGGAATATGTTCACCTACCAGAGCTGCACTGCTTACTGGCCGAAATCATCATGCGGTGGGTTCGGCTACGGTAGTTGAGTTGGTATCACCCTACCCGGGCTATACCTCGGTCATTCCACGCAGCGCTGCAACAGTCGCCCGCATTCTGCGCGACAATGGCTATAGCACAGCCATGTTCGGCAAGGATCACAATGTACCGAGTGGGCATCGCTCAATGGCCGGGCCTTTCGAACAATGGCCTACCGGCCGCGGATTTGACTACTTCTATGGCTTTGTCGGCGGCGACAGCGACCAGTGGCGGCCGGCCCTGTTTGAGGGAACCCAGGCGGTCAGCCAGCCTGTGCGCGACCCGGAGTACTTGTTGGATAAAGAGCTGGCTGACCGCACCATCTATTGGCTGCACAACCAGCAGGCGGCGGCCCCGGACAAACCGTTTTTCATTTACTATGCTCCAGGCACGGCGCACGCGCCGCAGCAGGCTCCCGCGCAATGGATTGCAAGGTTTCGCGGAATGTTCGACCACGGTTGGGATGCAGAGCGCGAACGGATTCTGGCGCGGCAAAAAGCGCAGGGCCTGGTGCCCGATGCAAGTTCCATGGCGCCGCGGCCGGAGCAGATTCCGGCCTGGTCCAGCCTGACCAGCGACGAGCGGAAAGTCCATGCCAGGTACATGGAAGTTTTTGCTGCGACACTCGCCTACCAGGACCAACAGATTGGCCGTGTTCTGGCGGAACTGCAGCGCATGGGAATCGCAGACAATACCCTGGTCATGTTTATACAGGGCGACAATGGCGCCAGTGGCGGGGGGGGTCCAGGAGGCACGCTGAATGAGCTGGCCAGCTTTTCTTCCGAGACCGGCGAATTGCCCGTTACCATGCAATGGCTGGCCGAAAATCTTGATCTAATGGGCGGGCCTGATACCTATCAGGGTATTCCGATAGGCTGGGCCTATGCAATGAGTACACCCTTTCCGTGGGTTAAACAAATTGCCTCACACCTCGGTGGCGTTCGTAACGGATTGGTGGTCAGCTGGCCAGAACGGATCTCATCGACTGGCGAGCTCCGCCGGCAATACCATCATGTCGTTGACATTATGCCCACACTACTTGAGGCCGCGCGGATAACCGCACCGGCAATGGTAGATGGTGTTGAGCAGCAGCGCATCGATGGGGTCAGCATGATGTACAGCTTCGATGCGGCGGATGCGGCTTCAAAACGTCAAACGCAGTATTACGAAATTATGGGTAACCGTGCGATCTATCACGACGGATGGCTGGCCAATACAAGCCCGCGAAACATGCCTTGGCAGGTGGCGCAAAATCGGCAGGGCAGTGACACCAGCACCTACACTTGGGAGCTTTACAATTTGCACGAAGATTTTTCGCAAGCACATAATCTTGCAACTGAAAAAGCTGCACGGCTGCGTGAATTGCAAATCGTGTTTGATACGGAAGCTCGACGCAATCAGGTCTATCCCATTCAGGACAGCGGCGGGCGCTACCGCTCCATGCGCATGGGTGGCGCCGGGCTGGCCAGCATGCAGCCGCACTTTGTCTACTGGGGCCGTGACATTCGCCTGCCCATGGAATCTTCACCGCCAATATTTATGCTGCCGTTCAGCGTACAGGTGGAGTTGCTCATACCAGCATCGGGGGCTGACGGCGTACTGGTGGCCGCCGGTAGTCAGTTCGGTGGTTGGAGTTTTTATTTGAGCGATGCCAAGCCGGTGGCGGTGGCCGCTGTGTCGCCGTTACCCGGTGGACGCTCCCGGGTAGCCGGTAGCAAGTCTCTTACGCCAGGCAGGCACATTGTGCGCTTTGATTTCATAACGGAGGAGGAAGGCGGCGAACTGGCAATATTTGTTGATGGAATAGAGACGGGTCGAGGGTCAATCGCTCGGCGGCCACAAAGAATGGCAGGCCTTGGTGAAACCTTTGATACCGGTAGAGACAGCAAGGTAGCCGTGTCAAACGACTACCGGCATGAGGGCGTGTTCAGTGGGGACATACTACGAGTGGATGTTAACGTCACGCTAGCTGGCTCTGCAGGGGCTATGGCGAAGGCCGGGCAACACTGATGCAGTTTCTGGCGGTAAAAGGCAGGGCCCCAATTTCCAGATCAGTGATGCATCCGCGGTATTTATGCTTGCCAAATACCCTTGCGCAACGGGAGTGATTCTTGATGTGTTCAATAATTGAAAGTTCTCGCCGGCAGATGCCTCACAAACGACGCGTTCACCCGGGGCTGATTGGAGCCTGTTTTTTTGGTCTTGTTTTCTTGTTAGCTGGTCTGAGCGCCTGCAGCAAGGCCAGGGCTTCGGAACCGGCAGCGGAACCACAGCCTGCCGGTGGGCCAGCCGTCATGCGAAGGCTGACGGAATCTCAATACCGGGCAAGCATCGCCGATGTGTTTGGTGCCGGCATCCCTGTTGCGGCGCGCTTTGAGCGTGGGCTTCGTGCTGAGGGTCTGGTGGCGGTTGGCACCAGCGAAGCAGGTATGTCTCCGTTCAGTGTAGAGCAGTACGACGCGGCGGCACGTAGTGTGGCGGCTGCCGTTATGAGTGCCGAGCGGCGTGGGGAACTGGTGCCGTGCACAAAAATCGATGCCCAGGCCTTTGATCAGCAGTGCGCGGCCAAATTTGCGCAACGCTACGGCGCCCGGTTGTGGAGACGGCCTTTTCATGAATCTGATGTGAATCGCTTTGTGGCCGCCGCACAGGAAGGCTACTCGAAACTGGGCAACTTTTACGACGGCTTGCAGTATGCACTGGTCGGGTTGTTGATATCTCCCGAGTTTTTACTGCGCATTGAGCGAACCGCAGACGATAAGGGGCCGGCGGGAACGCAGCAACTGGATGCATTTTCCAAGGCGACGCGTCTGAGCTTTTTTCTCACCAATTCTACCCCCGACGTTGAGCTTCTGCGGGCCACTGCCGCGGGAGAACTGGACACCCGCAAAGGGTTGGTTCAACAGGTGGAACGCTTGCTGGCATCACCTCGATACCTCGATTCGGTACGCGCCTTTTTTACCGATATGCTTGAACTTGAGTTATTCAATGAGCTGGCAAAAGATCCCGGCATCTATCCGGCGTTTAATTCGACGGTTGCGGCTGATTCCCAGGAGCAAGTACTGCGGACCATAACCGACCACTTGATCGACCAGGGTCGTGACTACCGGGATCTGTTCATGACGCGCGATACGTATCTAACCCGTGCGCTGGGTATTATCTACCGCATGCCGGTGACCTCTCGTGATGGTTGGGAGAAAGCCCGGTTTTCCGAAGCGTCTGGACGCGCCGGTATTCAATCGACCATCGCGTTCCTCGCCCCTCACTCGCACCCTGGGCGCTCATCGCCAACACTGCGCGGCAGGGCAATCCGTGAGCTATTTCTGTGTCAGGAAATCCCGGATCCTCCCGCAGATGTGGATTTCACTGTGGTGCAGGACCCGTCCAATACCAATATGCCCACAGCCCGTGAGCGCCTGCTGGCGCACAGAACAGAGACATCTTGTATCGGCTGCCACTTCATCATGGACCCCCCGGGCTTGGCGCTGGAACGTTTTGATGGGCTGGGAACACATCGTACGCATGAAAATGGCGCAGCGATTGATAGTAGCGGGTCGCTCGATGGCAGGGAGTTCAACAACGCCGAAGGTCTGGCCCAGGCACTGCGTGATCATCCGTTAACACCACGTTGCCTGGTTGAAAAAATGCTGCTTTCGGCGGTCGGCCGCTCATCGCAACCCAACGAGGCGCCTTACCTGGGCTATCTGCTTGAAACCTTCGCATCGAGTGGATATCGGGTGCCGGAACTCATGCGTACTATCGCGTTGAGCGACAATTTCTACACGGTCTCAAACACAAATGAACCTGGCGGCGAGTTTCGAAGCGCGGGTCTTTACCGGAAACAGGGAGCAAGGCAATGAATAGCATACCCAGACGAACCCTACTGAGGGGCGCACTACAAGGAACTGCGGTTGGCGTGGCGCTGCCATTGCTGAACTGTTTTCTCGATGATGGTGGCAAGGCATTTGCGGCGACAGGGCAACGCATTCCTCTGCGCTTTGGTACCTGGATCTGGGGCTGTGGGTATATCCCTGAACTGTGGGTTCCAGAAACCAGTGGCCATGACTACCAGATGCCGGAACATTTGAAGCCCCTGGAACCGTTTCGGGAGCAACTGGCCCTGTTCAGTGGATTTGACGTGAAGCTGGACGGTGTGCCCAACAAGCCACACGTTACCGGTTGCTTTGGATTGCGCACGGGTATTCCCGTACCGGACTACAACGTGAAGGCGCCGACACTCGATGTGCTGATTGGCGATGCCCTGAATGCACAAACGCGTTTTCGATCAGTGGAAATCAGCACTTCCGGCATTGAACGATCGTATTCTTACCGTACGGCGGGCTCACCCAACCCCAGTGAAGTATCACCAATCGCACTTTATCAGCGCTTGTTTGGTGAAGGATTCCAGGACCCCAATGATGCCGGGTTCACACCGGATGCACGCCACATGGTGCACACCAGTGTTTTGTCGGCGGTCAAGGAAGACCGGCAGCGCTTGATGAGAGAACTGGGTGTTGAAGATCGTATTCGTCTGGATGAATATTTCTCGTCGATTCGACAACTCGAACAACAAATTGCTTTGCAACTTGAACCACCGGCGCCGGTTGAGAATTTCCAAATGCCGGAGGCGCCCACGAATAGTACCCCCGATTCCAGCATGGACAGCGTAATGCAAACGCATCGCATAATGGCGGGTTTGTTGGCGAAGGCTCTGCAATGTCATCAAACGCGAGTTTTTAATGTGTTGCTGTCAGACACTACCTCCAACTTGCGCCGGCCCGGTAGCACCGCAACACACCATACACTGACCCACGAGGAACCGGTGGACCCCGAGTTGGGCTATCAGAAACAGGTTGGCTGGTTCGCCATGAAGAGCATGATGGCCTGGCGAGAGTTTCTCGACGAAATAGCCGGCATCCCCGAAGGCGATGGCACCCTGCTCGATAACTGCCTGGTGCTTGCGCATTCGGATTGCTCGATCGCCAAGTCACATGCCGTAGAAGGCATTCCAGTAATGATTGCCGGCGGCGGCGACCGAGTCAAAACCGGCTACCACTTGGCCGGTAAAGGCGATCCAATCTCAAGAATCGGTCTAACCGTGCAACAGGCCATGGGTGTGCAAGTCGAACGTTGGGGCGCCTTATCGATGGAAACCAATCGCACCATAGCGGAACTGCTCAGTTAGTTGAGTACCTGGCTGATAAACCGAATCTCGGGAGTTCACTTTCATGTTTGCATTTGCCAACAGGAACGCACTGATATTTGGCGCCGCCAAGGGCATAGGCCGTGCAACGGCCGGCGAGTTTTGCCGTCGTGGCGCACGTCTGGCCATCGCGGACCTGAATATGGAGGCTGCCAGAGAAACCGCACAATCCCTTGTTGATTCGGGTGCGGAAGCGGTTGCAATTCCCTGTGACGTCGGCTGTGAACTCTCAGTGCGGGAAGCCGCCGTGAGTGCTGAGCAAGCGCTTGGCGACATTGACATCGTAATGAATAATGTTGGCGGCCTGTTGCACGGTCAACTCGAGGATGTGCCGCTTGCCGAGTGGGAACGGATTCTTAGCATTAACTTGCTGTCGGTTGCAAGAAGTAGCGCGATTTTTGTACCGAAGATGATTCGCCGTGGCAGTGGCTATATCGTCAACGTAGGCTCCTTTGCAGGCCTTTATCCGTTCGCAACCACTCGCATGCCTTACGTTGCTGCGAAGGCCGCGGTTCTAGCGCTTTCGGAATCAATGGCGATATACCTGAAGCCTCAGGGTGTACATGTGAGTTGTCTGTGTCCTGGCCCGGTCAGGACCAATGTTTTGGACGGCATGAAGACCTGGACCGCCAATCTCGAAATGCGCGGTCCGGGCTCAACGTTGCGGCTGAAATCCGCCGAGGAGGTGGCGGCATTGCTTGCCGATGGCATGTGCGAAGCAAAGGTGATCATTCCCACCGATGACGCGGTCTGGGAAATAATGAGGCAGCATGTTGCCGATCCCGACACTTTTATTCAGAAAAAAATAGATGAATTCGCCAGTGGTGACATGGGCCGGCCTGCGCGTTAGAACCAACTCAAACGAGGGCGGCGGGAGCAATCCCGCCGCCTGCATGATCGCCCGTCCCAGTCAGAACTTTTTCGTGATGCCCAATTTGAATACGCGGCCCAGCGTATAGCTCGTGTAATTGAGATTTCGCTGTACTCGATATTCCGGCGGGTCTTCGTCAAACACATTGTCCAGATGGAAACGCAGTGACAAGCCGTCGGTAAGGGCAGACCCGCCTGTAAAGTTATAACCTACGATCAGATCGGCAACCAGAAAGTCGTCCACAGTAGACTGGTTGACTGCCTGTGCGGGGTTGGCATCGAATTCCCCCGTGTACCGCAAGCTGAGCTTGGCGCGCATGTTGTCCCTGCTCCATGCGATGTTACCCGTCATGCTCAAATCGTTTTCGAAGGCGAGTTGATCAATGGCGTTCCCGTTTTGCACGAGTTCGAAGTCTGTTTGATGGGTGCCTGACAGCCCGTACGACATGGTCCCAAAACCCGTGTCGTGAACATAGCTGATGCCGAAGTCAATACCCTTCAACATTGCCTGGTCGGAGTTGGCGATTGTCCTGTCGACGATCAGGCCCAGTTCCGCGATATCGATATCGACAAATTGCCCAGCGTTTTCCACACGTGCAACAAATGTATCCAATTCCTCCTGAGTCGGGTCAAACACAAACTTGTCGGGGTTCAACAGTACTGCCTGAGCCTCCTGCGGATTGGGAGCCCCCAAAAGCTCTATAAAATCGATCTCATAGTAGTTGGCGCTCAGCGTCAGGCCCTCGAGTGGACTGATTTCAAAACCGATAGCCCATGTTTCAGCGGTTTGAGGCTTGAGTGCGCCGCTCGCGCCTTCCAGGAGAAATACGTCATCGCGAGCAGCCGTTCGCTCCATGTTGGGGTCCGGTACGCCTTGGGCGGCATTGGCTATGAATCGACCATTCGCAGTTCCCAGCCTGTCAAGCACCGTTGGCGCATTGAAAGACTCTCCCCAATGACCATAGATGTTGAACCAATCCACAGGTGTGAACGAAAAACCGATGTTGGGATTGGAGGTCTCGCCAAAGTCACTGTAATCGTCTGAGCGAACGGACAAGGACAGAGTCAGGGTCTGCATTACAGGGATAGAAAGCTCGGCAAAGAGCGACGTAACATCGCGGCTGTCATCTCTATACGCCATATTCGACAAGCCGCCTATAACAACATTACCTGTACGTCTTTCCGCACGGTCTTGAGAGAATTCCACACCCGCCGCGGCTCGTAGCTTTCCGGCCGGTAGATCCATCAGTGCGCCATCGATAATGGAACGCAGGAAGAACAACTCCTGCTTCGTTTCACCCGCATTTTCCCAGTTCAGAATATCGTTGACCACTGCAGCATCAGTAGCGGCAATATTCAAGGGGTCGATTAAACCTTCAGCTACATAACCCCCCAGCACTGCGCGATTGCTTATGGGGTTTGCCATATTGGCGTGCGACTCCCCATAGTGCACGGTGTTGCGCAACTGCCAACCATTGTCCAGGTCAATGGTCATCTCGGGAGTGATACCCCAGGTTTCCAGCTCAATTTCCATCTCGCGGTGGGTGTAGGCGGGATGTGCGCCATAAGAAAACCCGACCGCTGCCGAGCTGGCAATTTCGCCCACAAACGAACCCGTCAGTCCTCGCTGGCCAGGGCTTGGTTCGCTGATGGTGTCGCCCTCGGGGTAACTGAAATAGCTGGTAACACGATTTGCGTAGTAGGATTTCACTTCAAGCGTAACACTGTCAGAAAGGTTCTGTACAAGCCCAAGATAAACGCTGTCGCGTTCTTGATCAGCCAGGTACGCAGATTCTCCATCTCGATCACAGGGATCACCCACAGCCGTTACGCCGGCGCCGGGCGCCCTCGGATTATCAGTCCAGCCCGCGCCATACCAAAACCAGTTCGTAATCGCGCCAACCGGTGTCAAACACTCAGTGCCAGAGGGTGTTAAAACACTGCCGTCTTCATTCCAACTGCCCTGAGCGGCAAAGTCCCTGTCTTTATTCTGAAGCCCATCCCGGTCGGACGTGCCCAGCGAAATATAGCCGGAGCCGTTTTCCCACTTGGTGCCCGCGGTGAGGGTCGTATTCCAGATGCTGTAATCATCGCCGCCACCATAGCCGAGGTCAATCTCTACACCTTCAAATTCCCTTTTTGTGATGAAGTTGATTACACCACCCACGGCATCCGCGCCGTACAGAGAGGAACCCCCGTCGGTTACCGCCTCGACACATTCAATAACGCGCCCAGGAATAATGTCAGGGTCGACGGATGCCTGGGCAACACCGATGGGTGTAATGCGATGGCCGTCAACCAATATCAGCGTAGTGGCGCCGGAAGCGGAGTTAATTCCGGGCAGGTTGCGCAGATTGGGGCGATTAATCGTATACCTGTCAGCGCCTCTCGAATCCTGTTCCGGCCGTTCGTTGAAAAAGTTTGATACTTGCGGCAAGGTGGCGAGCAACTCATTGGTGGTGACCGTACCGCTGTCGATAATGGCCTGACTATCGAGACCAATCATCTGTGAGCCGGTGGACTTAACACCGCGAATCAAGGTGCCAGTGACCAGAACTTCTTCTATTGTGTCAGCGTTGTCCTCGGTTGACTCAGCTTGCGCCAGGGCCAGGGCGGGCGCGAATGCCAGCGATGCCGCGCCCAGCGCAAGGAACTGCGATTGCTTTTGTATTGCTTTATAAAGTGTATTGCGACGAAACATGTCCAATCTCCTTTCCAGTTTATAATTTTTCACGCACAACTCGAATTCACTTCCCCACTAGCGGCTAAGGTCAAAATTCTTCCATCGCTTCGAGGCGCTTCCTGTTCTTTACCCGAACACTGCCCGTACGGACCAACTTCCGGTTGCCAAAAGGCACTACGCACTATTGAGTGCTCTGGCCGGACGGTACCTGGTATTATACACCAGTGGTGATTATTTGTGAATAGTGAGTTTCTTCCTATACTGCACAGGGGAGGAGCGAGGATTTTGCCTTCCGGCAGCGGCTACCCCCACAGGGGTTGTCGATCACTACCCCTTCACCTTTGCCACTCTGGAAGACCCTGGCTGTTTCCCGAATTTATGAGTGTTTCCACTGCGGGGCTGATGTTTGATGGCCGCTCCCTGCGTGAGTGATTGCTTGAGGATGTGCCGCTGCAGACAGGTAGCTGTATACTATTACTTGTCACTTCACAAGGTTAATCAAATGCTATTCCCGGGAGGATACCTCGGCGATAAGCATCAGATGGAACCTTAAATGAAAACCGCTATGATTAAACGGCGCTCGGTGTCAACGCTACAGCAGGGTGGTAGCGATGGTGCGGCAATCACGGTGAAATTCACCGGCACGCGTTTTTAACAGGGAGATACACGAAATGACTGCCTATTTTATTGCCCAGTTGAATGTGAACGACCGGGAGGCTTTTCGCGTCTACGAGAAGGGTGTGCTGAGCACGATTAAACCCTTCAAGGGTTGGGTGCTGGCCTCAACTCCGGCCCAGGGACTGGAGGGTGGGGAACCGAAGAACCAGAATGTGATTATCAGTTTTCCCACCTACGAACAGGCCCTGGCCTGGTGGGAAAGCAGCGACTACAAGGCGATTATTCCCATCCGTCATGAGCACTCGTCCGACGCCGATGCCATGTTGCTGCGAGGGCTGGATTTCGATGCGGACGTGTCTCCGCTGGAGCGTTATGGCAAGCGTTTTGCCGAGGTGAAGAGTAAACGCATGGCCTATGTGGAAGTGGGTGAAGGGGACCCCATCGTTTTCCTGCACGGCAATCCGACCTCTTCCTACCTCTGGCGCAACATTATTCCCCATCTGGCGGACAAGGGGCGCTGTATCGCGCCTGACCTCATTGGCATGGGTGATTCTCAAAAGCTGGACGACAGTGATGAGAACGCCTACACCTTCCGGCAACACCGGGATTACCTGGACGCATTGCTGCTGCAACTGGGGGTGACGAAAAATGTGACGCTGGTAATTCACGATTGGGGTTCCGCGCTGGGTTTCGACTGGGCTAATCGCCACCGCGATGCAGTCAAGGGTATTGCCTACATGGAAGCCATTGTTGCACCCTACCCGGACTGGTCGGACTGGATCCCGGCGATTGTTCCTGTCTTCCAGGGCTTTCGTTCCCCGGCGGGGGAAAAGATGGTGCTACAGAACAATATGTTTGTGGAACGGGTATTGCCCGGAGCGATCCTGCGACGCCTTGGTGAAGCGGAAAAGAACGCCTACGGACGCCCCTTCCTGGAACCTGGTGAAGGTCGGCGACCCACCCTGACATGGCCGCGCCAGATTCCGGTTGGCGGCGAGCCGGCGGATGTTACGGCTATCGCCGAGTCTTACGCAGCGTGGCTGGCCGAGACCGAGGTGCCGAAATTGCTTGTCATTGCAAAGCCGGGCGCCATCCTGAGAGGCAAACAGCTTGAACTCTGCCGCGCCTGGCCCAACCAGACCGAGGTGACCGTGAAGGGCTCACACTTCCTGCAGGAGGATTTCCCAGACGAGATAGGCAAGGCGATCGTTGCCTGGTTGGATAAGATCTAACCGGTATTCACTGCCTTACGCTTGTTGAAAAATTGTAGCGGGCCCCTGTTACTTTCAGGCCAGAAGGGTCGTTGTCGACCACCGTTGTCAGCAAGGCGCGCCCTCCGGGCGGCGAGCAGGGCGATTCCCCTGCCAATGCCGCGGGCGGCATCGCTTGACTCACTGCGCCGCCAGCTTCTTTCCTAAAACAAGATGGACCCTCGATTTTCCCTGATTGATTAACAACCGAGGCAATCTTCGACAATCCGCCGAATGTGTGAATGGGGCACACCGTTTTTCAGCAATCTGCCCCGGGTTTTTATTCGCCCAGTAATTTCCTTCAACTGGTCTTTGGAAGCATCGATTCCCCACTCATCAAGCAGTGCTCCGACTGCTACGACGCCGCTTCCGACACCGAATATCACTTCTTTCGATTTATGGCCGACGACTTCGGGCGCGAAAGGAAATGCAAGGTTTGCCAGCGCTGTGCCTTTCGTCATTTCCATGGCGGCAAGAACGATACCGGATTCAACCTCGAACAGCCCATCTCCGACGACAGCCTTGTTCCGGGCCGGTTGCGCCTTGGAGATTTCGGTGACCATGTCGGACAGGGGCTTCAGGCGGGTCAGGTCGAGGCCAGCGTCGATGTCGAACAGGTGCTGCAGTGTCATGCCGATTTCTTCGGTGGCAACATTGCCTGCGCGCTCACCCAGGCCGTTTATGGAACTGTGCACCATATCTGCCCCGGCTGAGACCGCCATCAGGGAGTTCGCGTTAGCAAGACCGAAATCGTTGTGAATATGCAAACCAACGGGTTTGCCGGTCCACTCCTTGAGTTTTTGGATGTATTGGCAGGTGGTGAAGGGGTGTGCCATACCGAAGGTATCCGCAACGGTCACGCGGTCCAGGTCAGCATGCTCTACAAGGTCGCGAAAAAACCGCTCAGGATATTCCCAGCCTTCGATGCGCATGACATCCCAGGCCATGTACTCAACATACATGCCTGCTTCTTTACCGGCTTTGGAATATTCTGCGACTTGCTTAATGAGGTCATCCGGGTTGGTTTTAAACGCATCGCGGATCAAGTACGGGTTCAGGCTCATTTCAAGCACCATTCCATCCGCCTTGGCGTCTATGGAGTTGCGTACATCGAGTTCATTGACTCTCGCCAGCGGTACGATATGAGCCCGCAGGTTCATCTGTGACAGCGTCGTGATGACCTCTCTGTCCTCATCGGTGATCGGCAAGCCGGGCTCGACCGAATGTACGCCCAGTTTGTCGAGTTCCAGGGCAATGGCAATTTTCTCTTCCGGGGTGAACGCAATGCGCGCAGTCTGCTCGCCATCACGAAGGGTTACGTCGTGAATCAGGACCTGTTCCGGTGCGTGGATTTGGTTTTGCACCTCGGGGTAAAGATTCAGCGGTGATACCCATCTGTCTTCGGTAAATGCGGGCTCTTTCAACTCGACGCCGAAAGCCGGTTCAATAGTATGCTTTGTCATGTGTCTGTCCCTCAAGAGCCGTGGCTCTGGTTGAGTGCGAAACTGTGAAATGCCTGGCTGCTTTTTCAGGAAGACCGGGCGGGCTCCCTCGAAGTTGGAAAACTCGCCGGTTTACTCGTTCTTGACCGTGACTACATGGTTATTCCTGCGGTCGAAATATATGACATAAAACCGATCATGACCATGCTTGGAGGCCAGATTGTTTTCGATGCCGGTGTGTTGCACGAATAACTGCAGCGCCAGTGCCTCAAACTGAGCCGCTGCCAGTCTGATCAGGTTCGGTAATCATCTCTCCCCCCAATCATTGCAAAGACAGTCGACAGCCTTTATTGACTGTTAACTGCTCTTCCACCGTCCAGCACGAGAATGTCGCCAGTATGGAACGAGGAGGCATCAGAGGCCAGATAGACGGCTGGACCTTCGATATCGGCCATATAACCGGGGCGTTGCAGGGGCGTAATAGCGGCGAAATGTTTCTTGATCCTTTCAGTCTGCGGATTGTCGTCAGTCATGCCTGTGAGAACAAAACCGGGGGCAAGCATGTTGGCTCGCACGCCATACTGACCCATTTCCACCGCCAGACCTTTCACCATGGCACTGAGGGCGCCCTTGGCAGCGGCATAGTGCTCCAGTCCCTGGCGACCCTGAAATATGGACAGGCTGCCACAAACCACAATAGAACCGCCAGGGTCGCCGGCCTGGGCGCGCTCGCGCATATGGCGGGTAGCGGCACGTAGTGTATAGAATGCACCGTGCAGATTGACATTGAGCAAGTCGTGATACATCTCGATGGCCATATCCGGAAAAGACTCCGCGCGATTCTGGAAGCCCGCATTGACAAAGACACAGTCGACACGCCCCATCGCTTCCAGTGTAGAAACAAATGCCGCATCCACCGCCGAGGCATCGGAGACATCCACCGATTCGGCATGCACGCGGGGCGCTCCCATTGCCTGTAGCTCTTCAAGCGCCTTCGCGTTCCTGTCGGTGCGGCGGCCCCAAACCACCACGTCAGCGCCCTGTTTGGCGCAACCTTGCAGGAAGGCCAGGCCAATTCCGCTATTGGCGCCCGTGGAAACAACAACTTTAGCTGTCAGATCAAACATTCCTCGACCCATAGGTCAAACCTCCCCTCCTTCGGCGACGGGGTGAACTTTCAGATAATCCGAAAAGTAGGGCTCAATCGCTTTTTTCGTGAAGCCCCACTCTTCCAACGAGTAACTGTGCTTGCCAAACCGGTTTTGCGGGTTCTCCTGCAGCCATTTGTTCATGCCGGTTTCCGCCGTTTCCGTCCAGTCATCACCCAACCATGAATAGACCTTTTTCATTGCGGCTATGGGGTCGGCCGTCAAATCGTCGTAGTAAAGATTGTAGATATCGTTTGGCCGCTCCTTTGCCAGTTGCAGGGGGCGGCGCAGGTGCAGCGACAACTGCAGCGGCCACTTGCAGCGCATGTAGTCGATATCCATATCTTTATTGAAAATCATCCTGGCATTGCTGCGCATACTGAAAGAACTGGCAAATGCCCGGTACGGATCTCGATGGGTCCAGATTACCCTGGCATCCGGGAAAGTCTTGAATATCCAGGGAATAAACACGGAATCCGATGGCATCTTCAACACCCAGCGCCCCGGGTTGGTGGACTGCAGGATCTGAAAGACCCGTTTGCGGTGCTCGTAGGCAGAGCTCATATCGCAGTCAAGTACCCAGTCGGCATAGACAGGCGTCGAAGTCATGGCCGTGAACATCATGGTGCGGAAATCCTGAGCCAGCAAGTGAACGCATTCGGTGGGACCGTCAGCCGCCTCATAGTGGGTTTTGAACATACCCGGATTCTGCTTGATCATCTTCTCGTCCTGAACTTTCTCCTCAAGGCAGCGAGGGTCAGTACGGGTTTCTCCGGGAGCTGCAGGGGGTGTCACCCCGTAGGCTTCCCAACGCAACAGAGAACGGGTAGCCGGGTCCGCGTCCATGAGATAGCTGGCCATGGTGGTTCCGGTACGCACCAGGCCAAGAATAAAGACCGGTCTTGTTATCGGAGTGTCGAGCACTTCAGGGTGTTGACGGATAAAATCGTCCACCTGCATGCGGGTAGCCAATGCATTGACGTAACGGCGCTTGATGATACCCTCTCCACGTTCGGAGAGAATGTTGGTCTCGGCGTGGTCCCGCAGTAGAATTTGCAGTCCTTCCTGCCAGGTATCCCTGTTGGGGTCGGGCAGTCCCCCTGTGGCTTCCCGGGCAGCGTCGACGATTTCCTTGAAATTCAGTCTGATTTCCTCTCTATATTCCTGATTGGTTCAGTGAAATTGAAGCACGACTTTACCGGCGTCGTTGGCGTTGTCCGCCACTTCAAATGCCTGCAGAAATTGATCGAACGGGAAGCGATGACTGATCATCTTCTCCGGGTCAATTTCACCTCTTTTGATCTTGTCCATCACCTCCGGGAATTCGTGGGGGTAACCCTGGGATCCGATAAGCGTTATCTCCTTACTCATCAATTTGGTGCCGTCGAGTTCCAGAGGTTTACGGTGTATGGCAATGGTAATAATGCGGCTGCCCTTGTTGCAGAAACGGGTGATTTCAGGTAGCAACCCGTAGGCGCCGCTGGCCTCAAAATAGATATCAGTTTGCGGGTGCGGCACGCCCCAGATGTGGCCGTGGCCACGCAGCTCACCGAGGATTTCCTGCGCGGGATTCCGCCGTGGGTCGAAGGCGGCGCGGGCGCCCGCATTCAGAGCCATCTCCCTGCGCAGCGGCGACAATTCAAAGACGACGATATCGTGAAAACCACGGCCAACCAGCGTCATAATGATGCCAAGTCCGATGGGACCGGCGCCGAACAGGGTAATGCTTTCACCCGGCTGGGGGTTTGCCCTGTTTACAGCATGGGCGCCCACAGAAATTGGTTCAACCAGGGCTGCGTGATCATAACTCACATTGTCTGGTAGCTTGCACAGAGCCTGAGTCTGCTCGTCCACATCCCGCAATACCACGAAGTTGCTGAAACCTCCGCACTCGCCGCCACGCCCCATATCAGCGGGGCTATTATTGGAGTTGTAGGCAACCCTGTCGCCTACCCGGAAGCGGGTGACATTGCTACCGGTTTCGATCACCTCACCTGCCCATTCGTGGCCCAGGGCCATGGGCTTTTCGGGAAATCGGGGACCCATGTGGCGGAAATGCAGGTCAGTGCCACAGATGCCGGCGGAAACAACTTTTACCAGCAGGTCATTGGAACCCATCTCGGGAGTGGGGACTTCTTCCAGCCGAAGATCGAGTGGTGCATGCAGAACTGCGACTTTCATAGTGACAACCCCCCCGGGGGTGGTTTTGATGATTGAAACTGGGGTGTCGTTTTCTGGATGACAACGCTTGTGTTGCATCCCCCAATCGCATCAAGGCGCAGAATGTATTCGAGGCGCCGTGAAGCTTCTACGGGTTCAGAGAATTTCTGCAATAAGCGTCCCTACGTCATAGGTCTCGCCAGGCTCGGCAATCACTTTGAGGGTGCCGCTTGCCGGTGAGTCAATTTCCTGAACGGACTTGTCCAGTTCCAGAGCGTACAACGGAGCGCCTTTCTCCACCTGCTCGCCGTCCGCGGCAAACCATTCGGTAACGACACCTTCGGTTGTCGACATGCCGATGGCCGGGATCCGTACTTCAACAGCCATTGGCCTTACATCCCGTCCAGGGTTTGACGAACTGCCGCTTCGATATCACTGGCTTTATACAGGAACTCCAATTCCAGACTGTGCGCGAAAGGCACTGTTGAATCCTTCGAGGCAACGCGTTTAACAGGCGCTTTCAGGCTGGAGAAAGCATGTTCCTGGATGCGGGCGGCTATTTCAGCGCCCGCGCCAAAGCTTCTCACAGCTTCGTGGGCCACGATCGCGCGGCCTGTTTTGCACACCGAAGTAACGATGGTGTCAGTATCAAGCGGAGAAACGGTGCGAATGTCAACAATTTCCACCGAAACGCCTTCCCCGGCAAATTGGTCTGCCAATTTGCGAATTTCCTGCAGTGGGCGGCCGTAGCTGATGACAGATACATCACTGCCCTCACGCTCTACGTGCGCCTTGCCCAGTGGCAAAATATGATTCGGGCCTGGTGCGGGTCCTTTCACGGTACGAGTCAAGCCATCTTCGATAAACAGGCAGGGGTCGTCATCCTCTATACAGGCCCGCAACAGGCCGACCGCATCCGCCGGCGAAGACGGAATAACAACCTTGATACCCGGCACATGAGCGAACCAGGCTTCAAGCATATCGGAGTGCTGACCGCCGTTACCGGAACCGGCGCCCGATCTGGTGCGGAGAGTAATGGGCACCGAGGTGGCTCCACCGGACATGAAACGTAACTTGGCCGCGTGGTTAACGATCTGATCCATGGCCACAGTCATGAAATTCATAAACATGATCTCAGCAACTGGGCGCATGCCTGCAAGCGAAGCGCCGATGGCGGCGCCGGCAATGGCTTGCTCGGAGATGGGCGTGGTGCGAACACGTACGTCACCGTATTTTGTGGAAAGTCCGGCTGTTACCTTGAAAACACCGCCACCTTCCTTGTCTCCAATGTCTTCTCCCAAAAGTACGACCGTAGGGTCAGCCGCCATGGCCTCATCCAGGGCAAGAGCGTATGCCTGGGTAAAATTTATGGTCGATTGTTCGCTCATTCAGGCAGCCCCATATACGTCAGTTTCGACTTCCGACAAATCCGGCGCGGGGCTTTCATGAGCAAATTTCATCGCTTCTTCCAGCTCCGCTTCAAAAGCCTCTTTCATTTCATCCAACGCTGCTTCGGTGGCGGCGCCCGACTTGATGACAGCTTCCCTGGTTAATTTTATCGGATCGTTTGCAACCGCTTCTTCCATTTCCTCTTTTGGAATATACGGACTCGAATCACCACAATAGTGCCCACTCAAGCGGAACGTATTCGCCTCAAGAAGCGTTGGCCCCTCACCCGCACGGGCACGGACAACCGCCGTGCGCATCGCCGTCCACATGGATTCAGGATCATTGCCGTCCACCGACACGCCGACCATGTTTTTACCGTACGCGGTTGCTCGCTCAGCGACTGTAGACGAGGCGGTAGCGTCCGCATAGGTGGTGGATTCTCCATAACGATTATTCTGGCAGAGGAAAACGATGGGCAATTTCCAAAGGGCTGCAAGATTCAAGGCCTCGTGGAAGGCGCCGATATTGGATGCGCCGTCACCAAAACTCGTCACCGTGACCCGATTGTCACCCTTTATCTGTGATGCCCAGGCAAGACCGTTGGCAATAGGCATTCCGCTCCCTACAACACCGCTTGTGACCATGACGCCACTTTCAGGATGGGTCATGTGCATAGGGCCGCCCTTACCTTTGCAAGCTCCTGTCGCCTTGGCGAAGTACTCCGCCACCACCAATGTAATGGGTATGCCTTTTGCCAGTTGATCGTGCAGCCCGCGGTAGATTGTGACGAGATAATCGGTCGTCTCGAGGTTGAGTCCCATTGCCGCGGCAACAATTTCCTGGCCTGTTGGCGGATGCATTGCGATCCGAAGGTTACCCGAAAGAATGAGCCCGCGTATCCCCTCATCCACTACTCGGATGAGTAAAGCCTTTCGATAGATTTCGAGCAGCACCGAAGATGAAAACGAATCGGCAGTAGTCATTGAATTCCTCTATGTTTTCGGTTTCAAGTATTGGCGGAGCCTGCTAATACCCAACAACGTTGTCTATTATTAGCGGGTTCCACACAGATGTAAAGTCTGGTTTCATCTGCAAGCCCCGGCGTCACTGGACCGTTTGAGTCCCTAGCCCGCATGTTGCACCAGTGGATGCGATGATCGCGCAGGATTTTACGTCAAGACGCGGGCCATGTGCCCGAAGGGTGCAATATGCGGGCTAGACCGGCGCTACCCACCGCGCCAGCTTACGTGCATAAAACCATGACGGCCGGCGAGGAAAAACTTGACGCCATTGAGCAGCCTCTTTAGTGTACATCACTGTTGATGAATAAACATGTGAGTAGGCCGCCCGATGAGCATCGAAGATCGCCTGGCAGAACTTGAAGGTAAACTACAGTACATGACGGACCGTCAGCAGGTTCTGGATTGTGTCGCACGCAATGCCCGTGGCTGTGACCGGCACGACTCCGAACTGCTCTCCAGCAGCTATCATCAGGATGGTATTGACGAACATGGCATCGGCCACATAAACCCCGGACCCGGGTATCACGAATGGGCCAATGCAGTGCACGCCAGCGGCTCGCTGCAGAATATGCACCACATAACCACGCACAGTTGTGACATTGACGGTGATGTGGCGCACGCCGAAAGCTATGTCATCGGGCTGTTCCTGAATCCCGATGGCGAAACGGCCCGCCTGCTCACCGGCCGTTATGTGGATCGTCTTGAGCGCCGTGACGGCGAGTGGCGGATTGCACTTCGCCGCTGCACGGTAGAGGTGATCATGCAAGCCGATGCGTCGCTTATCAAATCGGACTACGTGTTGGATATGGGTTTTTTGAAAGGGCTGCGCGACAGGCAGGATGTTTCCTACCAGCGGCCATTATCACTTGAAGACACGCCTACCGGCCATCGCTGGTAATTGAACATGCCAAAATGGCCGTCATTACTCAAACGTATCCATGAGACAGAACTCTCGTTTGAAGGAACATTGCAAAATGTCTGAGCAAGCCGGGGTTGCCGTTGTGACCGGCGCCAGCCGCGGGGCAGGTCGGGGCATTGCCATCGCGTTGGGGAGTCACGGTTGCACCGTTTATGTCACCGGACGTTCTGAAAAGGCAGGTGACTCACCCTTGCCGGGAACCATTTTTCAAACTGCCGATGCTGTCACCGCGGCGGGTGGAATCGGCATACCGGTACGTGTTGATCACACCGACATGGCACAAATTGAAGCCTTGTTTGTTCGAGTGGAAGAAGAACAGGGCAGGCTTGATATTCTGGTGAACAATGCGTTTGCGGCTCACGGCCAATTGCTGTCGCCAGCGCCCTTTTGGGAAAAACCCCTGGACATGGTCAACATGCTCGATGCTGGGCTAAAAGGCGCTTATGCCGCCTGTTACTACGCGGCGCCCCTATTGGCCAAACAGGATCGGGGTCTGGTGGCGTTCACATCGGCTTCGGGCGCCACCCACTATGTATTTGGTCCGGTTTATGGCGTACACAAGGCCGGCCTGGATAAATTTGCAGCCGACATGGCAGTGGACTTCAGAGATTTCAACGTGGCGTCCGTGTCTATCTGGATGGGAACTGTATTGACCGAGCGTATTCAGGTGATGGCGCAAGCCGATCCGGAAAGGTTCGAGAAGTTGAAGGAAAATATGGAAACACCCGAATTTACCGGCCATGTCATCTGGGCGCTTTACTCCGACCCCGATGTGATGGAACTGAGCGGCCGGGCGGTGATTGGCGCTGATATGGCGGTTACGTACGGCATTACCGACGACGGTGGCCGGCAACCACAATCTTATCGTGAATTGCATGGCGTAGAGCCTTTCAGGCAATACCAAAGAATCATTCGCTGAGGACGTCAGCCCGCAGGGGCGCCGGCGAGGGGAATGTGTTGACAGGAAAATCAGTACAGAACAGAAGCCGGGGAACTTCACAATGCAGCGACGTGAGCTAATTAAAATATCGTTTTATCTTTTGGGCGGTGCTGCCAGCGCATCGGTTTCTCGAGCCTTGCTGGCGGCTGATAGCGGGGCCTCATTCACTACTGCAGCAGCGCCGTTCGATGCAGCGCAGAGCGAGTCTGTACGCCTGCTCTGCGACATGATAATTCCCCGAACCGATACGCCGGGAGCGGCAGATGCGGGTGTGCACAATTTTATTGCGAGTATTTTCGCCGATTGGTACACCGACACCGAGCGCCGTTTATTTCTGCAGGGCCTGTCTGATCTTGATGCGTTTTGTCTTGCACAGCAGAGTGCGGCTTTTCACGAGACCACCGATGAAGTTCGGCTGCAGGCCCTGCGTGAACAGGAGCGGCTCGCAGCCAACTATAAGCCGCCCGAATCGACGCGGCTGACTTCGCGGCCGCCAGAAGCTCCTGACGCTCCGTTCTTTAGAAAAATCAAGGAACTGGTGGTGTTGGGATATTACACATCGGAAACAGGCGCCACCCAGGAACTGGCGTACCTGCCGGTGCCGGGTAAATTCGACGGCAATTATGATTTTGTCAAGGTCGGCCGGCACTGGTCGCACTGAGTTAACCTGATTGTTCCAAAGGGGCAGGTTTTATGTCTGATCAACCCTCGCAATTTGACGCTATTGTTATCGGCTCCGGCGTGACCGGCGGTTGGGCCGCCAAGGAACTGACCGAAAAGGGCCTCAGGGTGCTGATGCTGGACCGAGGCAGGATGGTGGAGCATGGCAAGGATTATAAAGGCGAACACATGCCACCGTGGAAGGTTCCGTTTCGCGGTAAGCCGCTGCGCGAGCTGTACGCTGATGAGTACGCTGTGCAGAGCACAAACTATGCCTTTGATGAAACCACGCGGCATTTTTACAACAATGACAAGGATAACCCATACGCCACGGACCCGGACGAATTTACCTGGTACAGGGCTGATGTAGTTGGCGGTAAATCTCTGCTATGGGGACGGCAGGTGTATCGTTGGAGCGACCTGGATTTCGAGGCCAACAAGAGAGACGGCCACGGCATCGACTGGCCGATTCGATACCGCGACATAGAGCCTTGGTACAGTTATGTAGAGAAATTTATTGGCGTCAGCGGGCAATCTGAGAATCTCCCGCACTTGCCCGACAGCGAATTTCTGCCGCCGATGGAAATGTCGGTGGTGGAAAAGCATCTCAAGGCCGGGATTGAACGTCATTTCCCGGAACGCAAGATGACAATTGGCCGCGTTGCTGTACTAACGCAGCCGCATAAGGGCCGGGCGGCGTGTCACTATTGTGGGCCTTGCCAACGCGGCTGTTCCGCTGGCGCGTATTTTTCAACCCAGAGTTCGACCTTGCCTGCGGCTCGGCGCACCGGAAATTTGACGCTGAAGTCGGATTGTGTGGTCGCGGGAATTGACTACGACGCCGACACGAAGCGGGCCAGCGGTGTTCGGGTCATCGACGCAAACAGTAAACAACGGACGACCTATACAGCACAGCTTATCTTCCTGTGCGCTTCGACGGTGGGCAGTACCCAACTGCTGCTGAACTCCCGCTCCGCATCATTTCCCAATGGTCTGGCCAACTCAAGCGGCGTACTCGGTCACTACCTGATGGATCATATGATCGGAAGCGGCGGCATAGGGTTTGTGCCAGGTTTTGAGCACAAGACCACCTACGGCTGGCGTCCTAACGGAATATACATTCCGCGGTTCCGCAACTTGAAGGGACAGGATGATGATGCCGGTTTTGTGCGCGGTTACGGGTATCAGGGCTCGGCATTCCAGGCCAGCGGGTTTGGTATGGCTAGCCAGGTTCCCGGTTTTGGCGCTGAATTCAAACATGCGCTGCGCAAGCCGGGGCCGTGGGGCATGTACCTTAGCGGCTTTGCCGAATGCCTGCCCTATGAGCACAACAGCATAGAACTTGATCAGGGTAAACCGGACCGGTTTGGTATACCACAGGTGCGCTTCCGGTTCCGCTTTGGTGACAACGAAGAACACATGCGTGCTGATATATCCGCTCAGGTCGAGAAGATGTTAACGCGCGCCGGCGCCATCAATGTGACGAGTTTCGGCGGCAAACCTGTGGGTGGGACGGCCATTCATGAAATGGGCACAGCCCGCATGGGCAGCGACCCGGCGGAATCTGTTCTGAACCGTTGGAACCAGTCCCATGATGTGCCCAATCTGTTTGTGACCGACGGCTCGTGCATGACCTCGGCGTCCTGTGTAAATCCCTCGCTGACCTACATGGCATTGACAGCGCGTGCGGTGGATTACGCGGTAAAGCAGTTCCGTCAGGGCCTGATGTAATTGATATGAAGCTTTTCCGGTCAGGGCTCACGGCAGCAGCGTTGGCTCTGTCAGCGGCGCTGTACAGCCTCGCCGGGTTCGCGGCCGCGGAAGAGATGTCCTTGGAACAGGGTTTTCAAGACCCGCCCAACCGTGCTCGCCCCCGTGTCTGGTGGCACTGGATCAACGGCAACGTCACGAAAGACGGCATTCGCAAGGACCTGGAATGGATGAAGCGCAGTGGGATTGGCGGCCTACAACACTTCGATGTTAATTTTGGAATCCCGCCGCTGGTGGACAAGCCGCTGCGCTACATGACGCGGCAATGGAAGGAAGCGTTTCGCTACAGCACCGAGCTGGCGGACTCCCTGGAACTTGAATTTGCCATTGCCGCTTCGCCGGGCTGGAGTGAAACCGGTGGGCCGTGGGTAAAGTCAAGGGACGGTATCAAGAAGCTGGTGTGGAGTGAGACGCTTGTTCCCGGCGGCGCCACTTTTCGTGGGGTATTGGCCGCCCCGCCTGAAACCACCGGGCCTTTCCAGAATCTGGTGCTGAAAGACCAGTACAGCCTTGGCTCGCAGAAGCCGGACCCGGTTTACTACGCTGATGTCGCCGTGCTTGCCTACCCATTACCGTCGACTTTCAAGACGATTCCAAGGCCTTCAGCAGCGCTTGGTGACGGCGGCGCGCTCGATGGTTCTGCCCTTGGCGACGTGCTGTTCACAACGGGTGTCGATGTTCCAATCGGATCGTCTGAGGCGCCTACAACGATTACATTGAACTACGAGCGCGCCCAAACCATTCGTTCAGCGACCATGTTCATCCCGCACGCGGCAGATATGTTTACTGACCCGGCGTATGTACCTGAACTGGAAGTGAGCGTTGATGGCCGGAACTGGCGAAAAGTGGCCGAGATAAAATTGAGTAGCGTGCCGGCCACCGTCAGCTTTCCACCGGTAACGGCTCGGCAGTTCCGCATTGTACTGACGCCGACTATACCGCAAGCAAGCCTGGGAAGTGAGGCGGCGCCTGGCTATGACGCGGGCGTTCTGGCGGGGTTGTTTGCCCCGCCATCGACAATTCACGTAGCGCAACTGCGTCTGTCGCCCGAGGCGAAAGTCAATCAATTCGAGGTCAAGGCCGGCTTCGCGGTGGCGAAGGACTATTACGCACTTGAAGTTTCAGCGGCTGATGACGCCAAACATGTATCGCCTTCTCAGGTTGTTGACCTGACCGAACATGTTGGCGAAAACGGCCAACTGCAGTGGACCCCGCCCGCGGGCAACCACTGGCGCATCATTCGGTTTGGCTACTCTCTAACGGGTAAAACCAATCATCCGGCCACCGAAGAGGCGACCGGTCTTGAGGTCGACAAGCTCGATGCCGGAGCCGTGCGGGATTATCTGCAGACCTATCTCCAGCAGTATCGTGATGTGCTTGGCCCGGAACTGATCGGAGAGCGGGGGCTCAGGGCATTGTTGACCGATAGCACCGAGGTCGGGGCCTTCAATTGGACCCCGCGATTGCTCGAACATTTCAGGCGCTTGCGCGGTTACGATGCCAGGCCATGGCTACCGGCTCTAACGGGTGTTATTGTCGGTTCGCGTGTTGAGAGCGACCGGTTTCTCTACGACTTCCGCCACACCATTGGTGAACTGCACTCCTCAGAACACTACGCCACCATTGCGCGCGTGGCGCACGAGCACGGTCTGAAGGTATACAGTGAGGCGCTGGAAGGTTGGCGGCCTTCGCTGGGTGACGACATGGATATGCGCCGCCATGCGGATTATCCAATGGCGGCGGTTTGGGCCGTCGGCAATGCGGCTGATCCCAGACCGATTTACCTGGCCGATATGCGCGGCGCAGCGTCAACCGCGCATCTATTCGGGCAATCCATAGTGGCGGCCGAATCACTGACTTCTCTACGACAGCCCTGGGCACATGCCCCGGCTGATTTGCGCCGCACCATAGACCTGGAATTCGCCTCCGGTATTAACCGGGTGGTAATTCACACTTCGGCCCACCAACCCCTGGACGAGAAACAGCCGGGTATGTCGCTGCGGCACATCGGCCAATTCTTCAACCGGCATGAAACCTGGGCCTCCATGGCGCGGCCGTGGATAGACTACATTGCACGCAGTAGTTATCTGTTGCAACAGGGCCGATTCGCCGCCGACGTTGCTTATTTTTACGGCGAAGAAGCGCCAACAGGGCCGCAGACAGAACAGGCCTATTTCGGCGATGCGCCAAGACGTTATGCGTATGACTTCATCAATCCAAGCGCAGTACTTGAAGTGCTGGAGGTAGACAACGGCGACCTGGTAACTCCCGCCGGCGCACGCTATCGGGTGATGTACCTCGCCGGCGCCAGTGCGTATATGAGCATGCCGATGTTGCAGCGAATAGCCGAGTTGGTTGAGGCTGGCGCCACAATTGTTGGCGAGGCCCCCCTTGGGACACCCAGCCGGGACGATGGCGCCGACAACTATCGCACACTGGTGCAACGCTTGTGGTCAGGTCGCGGGGTAACTCAAGTAGGCTTGGGCCGGGTATTCGCCGGCAGGGACGTGGAGCACGCTCTGCATGCACTGGGCGTCCTGCCTGATGTTGATTTTGACGCACCGGAAGCGGGCAATGACCTACTGTTCGTACATCGGCAGCTAACAGATGGCGATATCTATTTTCTGCACAACCGCAGTCATAGTGGTGGGAATTTTACCCTGCGCTTCCGTGTTTCCGGCAAAGCGCCGCAACGCTGGCGCGCCGACAGCGGAAAAATCGAAGCATTGTCTTACCGGATCGATGGCGAACAAACCATTGTGCCCTTGTCATTCGAGGCCAACGAGTCCTATTTCGTGGTGTTTCGCACACCTGCCGAGTCAAATTTTCGCACGGTACCGGAGTCGGGGCCGTTGCCGGCCGCGAGGCTTGAAGGGCCGTGGAATGTTACGTTTGAACCGAACCGGGGCGCACCTGCATCCGCCAGTTTTGCCCAGCTTGTGGCCCTGAATGAGCATGCTGATCCGGGAATCAGGTATTTTTCCGGCCTTGCCACCTATAGTAAAACCTTCTCCACACCGGCGAATCATCGACCGGGAGAGCCACTGCTGCTTGACCTTGGAGAAGTTGGTGAAATGGCGGAGGTGCGACTCAATGGTCAGACGCTGGGTGTTGTGTGGCACGCGCCGTTTCGACTTGATATTGGCTCCGCCGTAGCGGCTGAAGAGAATCACCTGGAGATTCAGGTTGCCAATCTCTGGGTGAACCGCCTGATTGGCGATGCTCAGCCCGGCGCCGAAAAAATCGGTTTTACCCTGATGCCAACGTACCTTGCTGATGCACCACTACGGAAATCGGGACTGATTGGCCCGGTGCAGCTGATGACAGCCGGTCAGAGCGGGGCGGATTAGCTATGCTTGTTACCCGCCGTACGTTTACCGGCCTGGCCGCTGTCAACTTCTGCAACACATGAGGAAAAGAAGAATGAAAAAGCTTCGCAGTAATCGATCGACTGCCGGCAAATCGAGGACATTGAAAGTACCTGGCGCAGAAAGCACAAGTTCAAATTCAAAGCGGCAAGTGAGGCTGATTATTGGGGGTATCCTGTTGTTCTCCCTTACCGCATGCCCAATGACCGACCCAGGGACAGAGCTAACCGAGGAACTCTCCATGATTGATTGCCCATTACGTGATGAACCTTTCTCAATCGATTCGCCATTGATGGATATCATGTTGAGCCCTGCGGCCAGTGAAATTGTCAATCGTCACATGGATTCGGTATTGGAAACTATCCCCGGCGACTTCGCCAGCACCACAGCCCCTTCGTTCAGCGCCATCATTTCCCTGAAAATGCTGGCGGCCATGGGTGACTCAACAGCGGCTGCGCTAACTGCGATCAATCGGGAACTGGCAGCTCTCGAAGTGACCGACAGTGATCGTGTCGCACGCTGTGTACGCTACGACATCGAACCGCCGCAACTGGACATTCCCGACGGTAAACCGCGCATCCTGCTGTTCGAGAAGATTAACGGCTTCCGTGATGGCCCCTCGGTGGAAGCGGCCGCCGCCAGCCTGCGGGCAATGGCGCTGCGCAATGGCTGGCCGTTGGTTGGCGCCGCAAACGGCGCGGTTATGTCAGCAGAAATTCTCGCCCAGTTCGATGTCGTTATCTGGAACAATATCAGTGGTGATGTATTGACACTGGGGCAACGTGAAGCCTTTCAGGATTACATCAATACTGGCGGTGGTTTTGTCGGCATACACGGCTCGGGCGGTGACCCCATGTATTTCTGGGATTGGTATGTAGACGAACTGATTGGCGCCAGGTTTATCGGTCACCCGATGGACCCGCAATTCCAGGACGCAAAACTTCAGGTTGAGACTACCGATAGCGGCATAGGCAGCGATTTATCGCCCGGCTGGAGCATGAATGATGAGTGGTATTCCTTCGCAACCAGCCCTCGCTCAAGTGGCGCCCAGGTTATTCTGACCCTGGATGAATCCAGCTATTCACCGGTGGGTAGGGGCGGGCAGGACCTTCGCATGGGCGATCATCCGGTCGCGTGGACCCGCTGTGTAGGCAAGGGCCGGTCCTTTTATTCAGCGATCGGTCATCGGCCCGAAGTGTATTCGGAACCCGAGCATGTGAAGTTGCTGGAACAGGCAATAGTCTGGGCGGGAGGGAACGCTAACGAAAGCTGCGACTGAACCCGCCTTGTTTACCGGCTTCATCACGAACCAACAAACAATCCGGGGATGGCGGCAGTGATGATGAATGAAGGAGTGAGCACTTGCAGGTTCAGGATTTGATCGCCGCTGCAAAACAACAAACCGGACTCTCGGATTTGGGCGATGAGCGAATACATCAGCCCCTGCAGCGCCTGGTGCAGGCGTTGAATGATGAGGCGAAGCTCAACGAGGGAGGAATACAGCGGGTGGAGGCGAACCTGATCGCCACATTATCGAACCGGCTGCGCGTGGAGGATTACCTCGCACAGCATCCACAGTTGTTGGAACGAGCGGTTGAGAAACCGCTGTTTGTATTCGGTTTGCCCCGCACCGGCACTACGCTGCTGATCAATTTGCTGAGCATGGACCCGGCACGGCGGTGCTTTCTGCGCTGGGAAGCCCTGGATTCGGTGCCGCCGCCGCAGCCGGAGGAATTACACGCCGGGCAGCGTTATGACAAATGTCAGGAAATGACCGAACTGGCGCTGAAGTATGCTCCGCACATTTCGGCAATTCACCATGAAGAGGCAGACAGCCCCACCGAATGCCAGTTTGCAATGTCGCCTTCGTTCATTGCCCAATACTACGATTCAATGTACCACGTACCGAGTTATCACCGGTGGTTTCTGCAGGAAGCGGATTACCTTCCGGCATTCCAGTTCCACAAGCGCTTTCTGCAGCTTTTGCAAGCCCACGTTGGCGGCCGCTGGACTTTGAAGAACCCGTGGCATCCTCTGTTCCTGGATGAACTCACGACAGTTTACCCGGATGCTCAACTGGTGATGACCCACCGCGACCCGGTGGAAGTTGTGGCTTCCGCATGCAGTTTGTGGAAGGCGGTGCGCCCAATGTTCAGTGATTCGGTAGATTTGGAGGTGATCGGGCAGGGCCTTCTGGAAACCTTCGACCTGATGATCGAACGGACTTTGGCCTTCAAGGCCAAACATGGCTGGAACAGCATTTACGACTTGCAATACACCCGACTGATGTGCGACCCGGTCGGCGAAATACAGAAGGTGTATGACCACTTTGACGAGCCC
This sequence comes from Halieaceae bacterium, assembly GCA_026710905.1. Classification (GTDB taxonomy): domain Bacteria; phylum Pseudomonadota; class Gammaproteobacteria; order Pseudomonadales; family Halieaceae; genus JAPOQD01. The sequence goes on along the minus strand of JAPOQD010000217.1, from coordinate 1,273 downwards.
ATCGGCGTGGAGACGAAAACGGCGATGAAGAAGTACATTGACGACAATCCCAAGGGTAAACATGGTCAACACAGCTATTCGCTGGCCGATTATGGTTTGACGACAGAGGAAATCCGAGGCCGATATCGTGACTACTGCACACGTTTTGAAATAGCATGCTGACTTCCACTTCGGAGAATTTCAAGCATGTCTAAAACACTGTTCGATTGTTCGGGCAAGGTCACCATGGTGACCGGCGGCAATGGCGGCATCGGTCTCGGGTTTGCCATGGGCGTGGCCAGGATGGGTGGTGATATCGCCATCTGGGCGCGCAACAGGGATAAAAGCGCAGCGGCCAGGGAAGAATTACTGACCGCCGGCGCAAATCGTGTGGAAACCTATCGAATCGATGTCAGTTCGGAGCAGGAAATCATCGACGGTTACGGTGCGCTTATGGATGACTTTGGCCGCATCGACTGCATCTTTGCGAATTCCGGCAATGCCCCGGCTTACAGTTCAGTGTTTGATATGCCGACCGACGAATGGCACAACTTTCTCGGTGTTGCACTGCACGGCGCTTTCATTACTCTTCGAGAGGGAGCCCGCCATATGGTCGCCCGCTCCGAGGCGGGCGAGCCTGGCGGCAGCCTGGTGGCCTGTGGCAGCTTGTCGCTTTTTCAGGGCCTGCCCGGGAAACAAAACTACGCTGCATCGAAGGCCGCTGTCGCTGCAACCATTCGCTGCATGGCGGTGGAGTTCGGCAAGTACAACATTCGCGCCAATGTCGTTGCGCCTGGGCTGATCATGACCCCCATGATGGGTGGTGAAGATAACGAGAAAGCCCTCGCTGCCCATTATGGCCCGCAGTACCCCCTACAGCGTGTCGGCTACCCGGCGGATTTCGAAGGTATCGGTGCATACTTGTGCAGTGATGCATCATCCTTCATGACAGGCGAAACCATCACCATCGACGGTGGCTATATGGTTCGCCCGTAAGACCCGGTGACGGTATACCCAGCGGGTGTATCCGAGCATCCTCCCTTCTCGCTACCAGACGAGCGGAACCGCTTCCGGTCCAATAACACCTCCAGGCCGGTATTCGATCAAGGTGTCAGGTTTCAGGGAAAACTCCGGAATCCGGCGCAGCCATTCCTGTAGCGCCACTCTGACTTCAAGACGGGCCAGGTGGGCGCCCATGCAGCTATGTACGCCACCGGCGAATACCAGGGTCGGCTTGCGCGGGCGTTTAAAGTTTACCTCTGTCGGGGTGGGGGAAGCCGCCGGATCCTAGTTG
>JAPOQD010000047.1 GCA_026710905.1 Halieaceae bacterium | reverse complement strand
GCAGTGCGCTCTGTTTTGCATACCGACCTGCCGGGCAGCAGAGGGGCCTATTTCCAGGAGGTCGGCCGGGCCGGCCGCGGCGGCGCGGCCGCGCAAGGTCACATGATTTATGGCCTGGCTGACATCCGTATGCGCCGGGTGTTCATCGAGGAAGAGGACGCCGGCGCCGAGCGCAAGCGCCGTGAGCACCAGCGGCTGGACGCGCTGCTCGGCTATTGCGAGGCGCCGGTCTGCCGCCGGGTCACCCTGCTCGATTATTTCGGCGAGCGCAGCCAGCCCTGCGGCAATTGCGATGCCTGCCTCGACCCGCACGGGCGCGTCGAAGGCACCGAGGATGCACGGAAAATCCTGTCGGCGGTACACCGTTCCGGCGCACGCTTCGGGGCGGCGCATGTAATCGACATTCTGCGCGGGACAGAGACCGAAAAAATCCTCCGCTGCGGCCATCAGCGGCTGCCCACCTTCGGCGTTGGCGCGGAACGCGGCAAGAACGAATGGCGCTCGCTGATCCGGCAGATGGTGGCGACCGGGTTTTTGCGGCTGGACATCGCCGGTTATGGCGGAATCGGCATCACCGCCCAGGGCCGCGCGCTGTTGCGCGGCGAGGGCAGCTTCCTGTATCGCGAGGACACGGTGGTCAGCGCCGCCCCACCGAAAAAACCACGGCAGGCTGCACTTGAAGGCGACTTGAGCGCCACCGAGACGGCGCTGCTGGCGGTTCTCAAGGAGTTGCGGCTGCAACTGGCCCAAGAGCGCGGCGTGCCGGCCTATATCGTGTTTCCCGATCGCTCGCTGATCGAAATGGCGCGGCGGCAGCCACGCAACGAAGAGGAGTTCGCCGAGGTCAACGGGGTCGGCGCGGCCAAGCTGAAGGCATTCGCAGCGCCGTTTCTCAGCGCCATTAACGAGGCCAGCCGGGATGCCGGTTGAACAGCGACGCCGCGCCGAGGCCAGAACTTCTCAAGGCTTCCAATGGATGGCAACCTTACGATGCTGGTTAGCGCAATCACGAAGGTATAGATTAATCAGGCTTTGATATGGGACCCCTGATTGCTCAGCCATCGCCTTGAAGTAATCGATAACATCCTCACTCAAGCGGATAGTCACCGGTTTCTTCAATTTTGCGGCGTAGGGGTTTTTACGGGATTTCATTTTGGAAAAATCATATTCTTTTTTCACTGCGAATTACCCTGGTAATGAAAATCGGCCAAGCGGTCAGGGCGACAGCGCAGCCGCGCCGAGGCCGCTGCTTTCGTCCAGGCCCGACATGATATTCAGCGCCTGCACCGCCTGACCCGACGCGCCCTTTACCAGGTTGTCGATAACCACCATGACCACCAGCGTATCGCGCCCGCGGGGTTGCTCCACGGCAATGCGGCAAACATTGGAACCGCGCACCGAGCGCGTCTGCGGATAGCTGCCGGCGGGCATCACATCCACAAAGGGCTCCGCCGCGTAGGCCTTTTCAAACAGCGCCTGGGCATCCACCTGGCTGCTGAGCCTGGCGTACAACGTAGTATGAATGCCGCGGATCATCGGCAGCAGGTGGGGCGCAAAAGTCACTTGCACCGGCTGCCCGGCAATGTCGCCCAGCCCCTGCTCAATTTCCGGCAGGTGCCGATGCCCCGCCACGCCGTAAGCCTTGACGTTATCGGCAGCCTCGGACAGCAGGTTGCCGATCACCGCCTTGCGGCCCGCCCCGCTGACACCGGAAGCGGCATTGGCGATCAGCGACTGCCGGTCCACCACATCCGCCCGCAACAGCGGCAACAGGCCCAGTTGCACCGAGGTCGGATAACAACCGGGGCAGGCGATCAACTGCGCCGTGGCCATGGCCGCGCGGTTCGCCTCCGGCAAACCATACACAGCCTTCGGCAACCACTCCGGGCAGGCATGATCCTCGCCGTACCACTGGGACCAGAGCGCTGCATCCCGCAAGCGGAAATCCGCGGACAGGTCGATGACCCGCACCCCGCGGTCCAGCAACTGCGGCGCCGTGCGCATTGCCACATTGTGGGGCGTGGCGTAGAAAACCACCTCGCATTGCTCCAGTTCGGCAGAGCCGGGAGCGGTAAACGAGAGATCGCAATGCCCTCGCAGGTTGGGAAACAGGTCATCGACACGGCGGCCGGCCTCGGCGCGTGAGGTAATCACGCAGAGTTCCGCCTGCCCATGACCAGCCAGCAGGCGCAACAACTCCACCCCGGTATATCCGGTTCCTCCGACCACCCCGACCTTGATCACGTCAACCTCCGCGAGGCGCCACGCCTCGGCATCGGCATAGTATAAAGATTTTCTGCGCGGCAATGCCGTAATTTTGCCGCTTCCGGCCGGCGCTCCCCTGCAATATTGGCCGCTGTTACCAGTGACCCGCCCCGTAGGGGACGTGCATGCGCGTCCCGCGGGCCGTGTGCCCGAAGGGTGCGCCATGACGCACCCTTCGGGCACAGGGCCCCTTCAGATTGGAGATGTCAGGAGTGTCAAGGAGGGGGTGTTTTCTGCGACCATATGCGGGTTAAGGCCGCGCCGTGCAAGAAGAATTCACTCGCGATACTATTGAGCCGGCTGGCGCAATGTGCGGGCCAGGGGAAAATGTGACCATGCTGTGGCTCAAGGCGGCCCATATCATCGCGGTAATCTGCTGGTTTGCGGGTATCTTCTATCTGCCCCGTATTCTGGTGTATTTCGCCATGAGCGAAGAACCCGCCACCCGCGCCCAGTTGGCGCTGATGGCCCACAAACTGTACCGCTTCATGACCCCCATCGCCGTCATTGCCGTGTTGCTGGGTTTCGCCATGATCATGACAAGTCCGGACTACTATCTGGCGGCCAAATGGCTGTGGGCGAAACTGCTGGCGGTGGCCGGGCTGACCGTTTACCACGCTGTTTGCGGCCGCTATGTGGCGGCCGCGCGGGCGGATACCATCGAGCGTGGCCATGTGTATTTTCGGCTGTTCAACGAGATCCCGGTGCTGTTCCTGCTGCTTATCGTTGTGCTGACGGTTTTCAAGCCTTTCTGAACGGCGCAAGACATGAACACATCACAAACATTATTTGAGCGCGCCCGCGAAGTGATTCCCGGCGGCGTCAATTCCCCGGTGCGGGCCTTCCGCGGGGTGGGCGGCAATCCCGTTTTCATGCAGCGGGCCGACGGCGCCCGCCTGTACGATGTTGATGGAAAAGCGTACATCGACTACGTGTTGTCCTGGGGCCCCATGATTCTGGGCCACAACCACGGCGCCGTGCGCGAAGCGGTGACGCGCCAGGCGCAGCACGGGCTCAGCTTCGGCACGCCTACGGAGCTGGAAACCGGCATGGCGGCAAGATTGTGCAGCCTGCTGCCCGGCATGGACCTGGTGCGCATGGTCAATTCCGGCACCGAAGCCACCATGACCGCCATCCGCCTGGCGCGGGGGTTTACCGGGCGCGACAAAATCGTCAAGTTCGAAGGCTGCTATCACGGGCACTCGGATTCACTGCTGGTGAAAGCGGGCTCCGGCGCACTGACCCTGGGCGTTCCCAGTTCGCCCGGAGTCCCGGCGGCGCTGGCCGCACTCACCCTGAACCTGGACTACAACGATACGCCGGGTCTGGCCGGCGCCTTCGAGCGCCATGGTGATGAAATTGCCGCGGTCATTGTCGAGCCGGTGGCCGGCAACATGAACTGCATACCCCCCGCGCCGGGGTTCCTGCAAGCGTTGAGACAGCACTGTGACGAGCACGGCAGCGTGTTGATTTTTGACGAGGTGATGAGCGGATTCCGGCTTGGCCTGCAGGGCGCCCAGGGGTTTTTCGGGGTGCAACCCGACCTGACCACGCTGGGCAAGGTGATCGGCGGCGGCATGCCCGTCGGCGCCTGCGGCGGCCGCGGCGAAATCATGGAGATGATCGCCCCGCTCGGCCCGGTCTACCAGGCCGGCACCCTGTCCGGCAATCCGCTGGCCATGGCCGCGGGGCTGGCCACGCTGGAGGTGATCTGCGCCCAGGGCTTTTACCAAGCGCTGTTCGAGCGCACCCGGACCTTGTGTCAAGGTCTGGAGCAAGCCGCCCAAAACGCAGGGGTTCCCTTTATTACCAATCATGCCGGCTCCATGTTCGGTGGTTTTTTTACCGAGTTGGCGTCGGTTGGCGACTACCGGCAAGTGATGGCCTGTGACACGCAAGGCTTCAGCCGTTTCTTCCAGCAGATCCTGAGCCTGGGTATTTACCTGGCGCCGTCGGCCTACGAGGCGGGTTTTTTATCCTCCGCTCACAGTGATGCCGATATTCAGGCTACTATAGCGGCGGCGGCAGCGGCTTTTGCCGCCCTGTGAAAAAGGAGTAGCCGATGCCCTTGAACCTGGCCAGAGCGCCCTATCCGCAAACCCGCATGCGGCGGCTGCGCGCCCACGCGAGCACCCGGCGGCTGGTCCGGGAAAATTCGCTTTCGGTGGATGATCTGATCTACCCCGTGTTTGTACTGGAAGGCAAGCAGCAGCGGCAGGCAATCGCCTCCATGCCGGGTATCGAGCGCATGAGCATTGACTTGCTGGTAGCCGAGGCGAAGGAACTGCAGCAATTGGGAATTCCGGCCATCGCCCTGTTTCCGGTGGTGGAGCCGGGCAAGAAATCCGCGCGCGGCGAAGAGGCCTGCACCCCGGCCGGCCTGACCCCGCGGGCGGTCGAGGCGCTGAAACAGGCCGTGCCCGAATTGACCATCATGACCGACATCGCACTGGACCCGTATACCAGCCACGGACAGGACGGAGTGCTCGATGCCAGCGGCTATGTAGTAAACGATGAAACCATCGAGATACTGGTGTTGCAGGCGCTGTGCCACGCCAACGCGGGCGTAGACATCGTGGCGCCCTCCGACATGATGGACGGCCGCGTCGGCGCCCTGCGCGGAGCCCTGGAAAACGAGGGGTATAACAATACGCTGATCATGGCCTACTCCGCAAAATACGCCTCTTCCTACTACGGCCCGTTTCGCGATGCGGTGGGCTCGGCGGGCAATCTCAAGGGTGGCGGCAAGCACAGCTACCAGATGGACCCGGCCAACCTGGAGGAAGCGGTGCATGAATGCGCCCTGGACCTGCAGGAAGGCGCCGACATGGTGATGGTAAAACCGGGCATGGCCTACCTGGATGTGGTGCGCCGGGTCAAGGACGAACTGGGCGCGCCGACTTTCGCCTACCAGGTGAGTGGGGAATACGCCATGCACCAGGCGGCCTTCGCCAATGGCTGGCTGGAAGCGGAGCCGGTCATCCTGGAATCGCTGCTCGCCTTCAAGCGCGCCGGCTGCAACGGGGTGCTCACCTACTTCGCCAAGCAGGCGGCGTGCCTGTTGTAGCCGTTAGCTAAAGCTTCACAGCCATGCGCCTGCTTTTACTGAGTGTTTCGCTGGTACTGAATTTCCCCGCTACGGCATTTGCCGAGTGCGATTGTATCTGGGGCGGGCCTTTTACCGAGGTCCAGGGCGGCGCCGATATCGTTATCGCCGGCACTGTCATCAGCGCCAAGGGCAACTCGGTGGACCTCACAGTGGATCAATTGATGCGCGGCGTCGAATACCTGCCGGAAATCCGGGTATGGATGAACCCCGGGCAATTGTGCCGGCCCGAGAGCGAAGAGTTTCCCATGGGCAGCCAGTGGGTGATGGCCCTGCACCGGGTCGAGCGACTGGCCCCCGGAGACTTCAACCCGCGCACACCCAACCGCAGCGCCGGCCGGGTGGGAGATTACAGCCTGTCTTCCTGCGGTGGTTACTGGCTGAGCCTCAGCGGCAACCTGGTTACCGGGAATCTGGCCGGCGGAGGCCGTTGGCAGAGGGACCCGCCGATGTCGCCGGTGCTGCTGGAGCTGGTGACGGCCTTTACCGAAGGAAGCGTGGATGCCGCCACCTTGCGGCAGGCGTCCACCATCGACCCGGAGCTGCAGCGGCTGCAACTGGAAACACGCGTGCTCCTACGCCGGCAAAATCGCCGCTCAGAGCTCGAGCAGGCCCAGTAATTCGTCCAACATCATCAGGGATATCCCCCAGATGCAGCGGCCTTCATAGCGGTAGCAGGGCAGCGGTATCTGCACGCCACGGTGCGGCCAGGTCATGCTTTCCCGATTACCCCGATCCAGCAAAAATTTGAGCGGCACCGGGACCACCTCCGCCACTTCGCGATTGGGGGTAAATTCCACCTCCCGATTCATGCGGAATACGTACGGGCTCACGACCATGCGTCGCCGCATCAGCATGGGCCGGGTCATGACTTCCGAGAGCCTGCCGATACAGGGATCAGCGGCGCCGAGGGTCAGGCCGATTTCTTCCCGGGTCTCACGCACCGCCACATCAAAGCCGTGCCGGTCCCCCGGGTCCATGCGCCCCCCTGGAAAAGCCATCTGCCCGGACCAGGCATCGCCATCGCTTTCCGCACGTTTAATCATTAAAATGCGTACTTCCGCCTCTATCTCCTGCAAAATGATTGCTACGGCTGACCGCTTCAACAGGGGTCGGATGCGCTTCTTGCGAAACTTGTAAAGCGACAGGACTTGCTCAACTTGCTGCAACTGGGTTTCAGACACTGGGTGACTCGGCTGATGCTGGGACATTTCATTAAGCCATCGGGGCCGATGGGTGACAAGTTGGCCCCTTTCGGGCTGGCGCGCGGGTCGCACATGTGCGACCCCTACAGCGACAGAATGTCGGCTATGCCATCAGCGTCTTTTCGTTCGTGCGCCCCACCACAGCGGCGCTGCAGCGCCCCCGCGGCGAACGCCGGCGCCCTCTGCGGGCTGGTGCTTTGCCTGCTGGTTTCTCCGCTGGCGGCCGACGACTTCTTCGAAAAAGAGCTGGCCCTCAGTGCGCTGGAGCAGGTGCGCAGCCGCGGCATACACAATGACCTGCTCACCTCCTATCTCTACGACATCAGCATGGACAAGTCGCTGAGTATTGAGGAGATGCCGATAAACCTGCCCTTTAACGGCCAGGGTCAGGGTTACATCAATACCAACTTCCTGATCAAGGAACTGATCACCGAAGACCATACCCTGCGCGGCCCCTATTATGTCGAACAGGGAGATTTCTCCGGGGCGGGTTCGCTGCGGCTCTTCTACCGCCACCGGCCCGATAGCCACCAGCTCACCCTGGGGCTTGGCGAAGATTCCTACCACCACCTGATTGCCAACGGGGTCCTGGAACTGGACAAGTTCAAGCTGATGTACGGGGCGGAGACCATCGGTCAGGATATCGCCTCGGACCTGCGCAACTCTTCCGCGGCAAACGGCAGCGACAACGCCGCCTTCAAGGTCTCTGGCGGCACCGATCTGGAAGGCTTCCAGGTCAACTTCATGGCCCATGCGGCAGACTGGAAATCCGAAAGCCCACGGACGATTGACAGCAGCCGTCTGGAGGATGACGACGCGGGCAACCTGATCGACGCCAACGCCACGGAAGACTCCCACCGCTACAGCCTGTCCGCCAGCGCCTGGCGTGGTGATTCCAGGCGGCGCTGGTATTACAGCGGCTACGCCATCGATTACAGTTCCGTTCTCGACCTCGAATTCGTGACCATCGACCGCCGCAGCTTGCGCATCAATCCGTCCCAGCGGCGTGACGAGCGCATCGTTGTCGGCGGCAGTCTCCACCACGATTGGTTTTTCACCCGCTGGGGGCACCACCAGGCGGGCCTGGAAGCGAGGGTGGATGCGCTCAGCGATGTCGGTCTCAGCGATGTAATCACCCGCACCGATCAGCGCAACAATGACGACGCCAACCTGTATGGCGGCGCCCTGTTCTACCGCAACCAATACCAGTGGAACGAATGGCTGCGCCACGAGTTCGGCCTGCGTGTGGACGGGCTGAGAATAGACCCCGGCGGGAATCTCGATCTGGATTACAAGCGGAATTCAGACTACCGCTGGAATCCGAAGCTATCGCTGATAGCCCGCCCCACCGACCACCTCGAATTGTTTGTTCATGCCGGCCGCGGCATCAGCAGCAATGACGGTCGCTATTCCTACCGGGGTATCAATACCCGCCGCGCCATCGAAAACCCGCCCGAGGAAGTGCGGCCGCTGGCCGCGGTGGATGCGCTTGACGCAGGTTTCAGCACTCGCCTGTTGGCAAACCGCGCTACCTTCAGCGCGAGTTTGTGGCAGCGCAAAGCCGAGGATGAACTGGCGGCCCGCAATGCCCAGGTGGAACTTCGTCCCAGCAAGCGCCAGGGTTTGGAGCTGGCTTTCCTCTATCAGCCCAACGAGCGCTTTTATCTGGATTTCGCCGCTGTCTTCAGCAAAGCCCGATTTACCGACCAGGATCCAAGGGGAAAACACATTCCCGGCAGCACAGAGGAACTGGCCACGCTGTTGCTGGGCTACCTCGGAGACCGCTACTACATAAACGTGGATGCCTTGTATCTGGGCGCCAGCCCCTTCCTGGAGGACAACAGCGCGGAAACCGACCCGGTAACCTCGATAGACCTGTATCTGGGCGGCAGCATCAGCAAAAATCTGACCGTGGAGTTGCAGGTATTGAATATTGCAGACAATAACCGCGACAACCCCGAAGTGTCCTTCATTGACCGGGTGGCCGCGGCGGAGGCTTTTATAGGCGAACTCTACTACAGCCCGATACCGGCCCGGACCCTGCGGGTCTATTTTCGCTACTATTTTTAGACGCCGGACGGGTCAACCCGAAATTGCCCCATGCGTTATAAGATGACGGGGGAGTTCGGGCCACCTTGATGATATGGTTGCACTGGTACGCGGCCATTTGCAGACAGTGGAGACGACACCTTGGACCAGCACAGCGCCATGAATGGATTCTTGCGCGATGTCGAACGCCGGGCTCTTCGTATAGCGGAAATGTCCGTTGGTAATCGGGACGATGCGATGGAGATCGTCCAGGACAGCATGATGGGCCTGGTCAGGCGTTATGCCGGCCGTCCCAGCGGTGAGTGGAAACCGCTGTTTTATCGAATCATGCAAAGCCGGATCAATGATTTTCACCGGCGGCGCGTGGTTAGAATGCGGGTCATGGCGATGCTGCCCAGGAATCCACCGGAACAGGGCGGTATGATCGCCGACCCGATGGAAAACGCCACTCGCGGCGAGCGTGAAAACCCTCTCCGCGAAATGGAGACGGAAGCGGCGACGCAAGCCATGATTGCCGCTATTGAACGTTTGCCGGACAGGCAGAAGCAAACGTTCATGCTGAGAGCATGGGAAGGCCTGTCGGTTGCCGATACCGCCAAGGCCATGGGTTGCAGTCAGGGCAGTGTGAAGACACACTACTCAAGGGCATTGAAAAATCTGCAACGGCAATTGGAGGATGTAAAACCATGAGGGAAGTAGCCGGAAAAGGCCGGTTGGACGAACAGGAAATCGAGCAACTCGCTCGCCAGGCGCTGCAGCAGAGCCTGGCGGGAATGAATGCCGAGACCCGGTCGCGTCTGAACCAGGCACGGAACCAGGCGCTGGCGGCACAGTCGCGGCCCGCGCCCTGGCGCGGCTGGGTCCCGGTTGGCGCGGCCGCCTGCGCCGCCCTGGTTTTCGCAATTACGCTGCCATTCGGCGCCTCACAGGTGGCGCAATACGTTGACCCCGGTTTGATCATGCCGGAGTTGGTGGCCGAAATCGGTCCGGCGGCCCTGGAAGATACGGAATTACTGGAAAACCTGGACATGATGCTGTGGTTGATTGAAGTGGAGAATCATGCGAGTTAGGCATTTGGCCCTCGCCTGTAGCCTGACATTCACCATCTCAATCAACGCCGCCGAAGAGGAAGAGTTACCACCGCTGGAGTTGCTGGGATTTATCGCAGACTTCAGCAGCGAAGAGGAAGGTTGGGTAGACCCGCAGCAATTGGAAGAGCTGCTAACCCAAATGAAGCAGCAGGAACAACCCGAACCCGCTGCTGCAGAGGAATCGCGAGAGCAACATGCCGAACAGGAATAGACATACGGTATCGATAGTGGCAATCAGCCTCCTGTTGCTGTGCGCCTCCCTGCCCGTCCTGGCCAGCGATTATCGCTGGGAGCAGCTCAACACGGGTCAGCGCGAGGCGCTGGCGCCCTATGAGAAGCGTTGGAATCAGCTCAGCCCCGAGCGTCAGGCCCGCCTCGCCCGGGGCGCCGAGCAGTGGAACAGGATGTCCCTGCAACAGCGTAACGCTGTCAGGAAGAGTTTCCAGCGCTGGCAGTTGCTGTCCTCCGAAAAGAAGCGGCAACTGGTGGCCAACTATGCCCGCCTGCGGTCCCTGCCCACTACCCTGCAACTGCAAGTGCAGAAAAAGCATCAGTGGTTCCAGAGTCTGCCGGATACAGAGCAGAACTCGGTGCGTGCAAGCTGGCAGTCACTGAGCCCGGCCCAGCGTGATGAACTGCGTGATCGCCTGTCCAACATGACCCCGGAACAGCAGGGCCAGTTGATAAACCAGCAACTGGGCACTATCCCCAATAATTAGCCCGCAACTCTCACCAACCTCCTGCTGTGGCCGCCGCATCACTCGCCGTGGCGGGGCGTACACACGGGTCGCACATGTGCGACCCCTACAGTGGTGGGGTTGCGGGACCACCCCATTCGTAGGGGTTCGCCACGGCGAACCCGCGGGTCGCACATGTGCGACCCCTACAGCGGTGGGGTTGCGGGACCACCCCATTCGTAGGGGGTCGCCACCGCGAACCCCCGGGTCGCCCCCGTGCGGGCCCTCCACCTCCGCGTCCTTTCCTCCTCG
>JAPOQD010000116.1 GCA_026710905.1 Halieaceae bacterium | reverse complement strand
GCACTACAGCCGTTCTCCCGACGCCCTCGTCAATGAAAACAATCGCTTACACGACCACAACCGGTCGAAATCCAACAAAATTAGTTGAAAATCGGGTCGAGTTGCGGAAGTCGGGTTAGAGGTCGAGAAAGGTCACCTCAATAAGCTGCTTGGCCGAGCTAGATAAATTCATATTGTGCGATGTTTTTTTCAAAAAGGGATAAGACCAAGCGGCCGCATACGACTAGTCGGCTATCTTTCTCTGCGAAGCTTCAGCGTGAGTTAGTACCGTGCCTCTCATTCGATATCCAACAGTCTCAATGCGGTTCACTATATACCCCAGCGGCCTATCCGAGATACCGCCCTGGTTGCCTGAATAAAGCAGCTGGCTGAGCAGTATCCTCAACACGGATATCTGATTATCTCGCTACATGTTGGGTCAGCAGGCGATGTACCCATCAGTTCATCACAGATTCGTATGACCGTAGACTGACCGATTCGGCATACAACTCCTCACCTGACGCGTTTAGATGCCTCCGACAAGCGCGCTAAACGCTGCGGCTGGCAGGTCACGGCCATCCATAAATCTGAGCTGCAAGCGACGGGTGCAACCCGCGCTGCGGCGGGTGTTTGAGACCAGAGGGTGGGCTGCCGGTTTCCGGGTGCCGTCATGAACACTAGCTGGATACACACCATGTGGTGTACTAGTGTCATGTCATACATGATATGTCGTATAAAATATGATAACCTTCCCGTCATTCAAACTCGACGAGGTTGCATGTATGAAACGTTACGCGGTGACATTGGAGAAGCTGGAGCGGGACGAGCTTGCCGGGATTACGCGCAAGGGTTCCCATCAGTCGCAGAAGGTGATCAACGCCTTGATTCTGCTCAACTGCGACGAAGGAGAGTTCAACGAGCGCCGGGCGCGAGGGGAGGCCATAGCCGAGGTCCTGCGCATCAGTCAGCGCAAGGTGGACCGCGTGAAGAAGCGCTTCGTCGAGGAGGGACTGGAGGCAGCGCTGGGCGGTCGGCAGGGGCGTCGCCCCACGTATCTCCGCAAGGCCGATGGCGAGTTCGAGGCGCGCCTGATCGCGCTGAGTTGCGGCGCCCCGCCGAAGGGCCGAGCGCAATGGTCACTCCGGCTGCTGGCGGACCGGGCCGTGGAACTCGACTACATCGACAGTGTATCGCACGAAACTGTGCGCCGAGTTCTAAAAAAAACGAAATGAAGCCGTGGCGTCGGGTCGGGTGGGTGATTCCGCCGCAGGGCAATGCGGATTTTGTGGCGGCGATGGAAAGGGTTCTCGATGTGTATCGGCGGCCTTTCGACCCGGAGTTTCCCGTGGTGTGCATGGACGAAACGCCCCGGCAATTGACCCGCGAAATACACACATCCATTGCCGGGGGACCCGGCCGTGCCGAGCGCCACGACTACGAGTATCGACGCTGCGGTGTGTGCAATGTCTTCATGGCCACGGAGCCCTTGGCCGGCCAACGGATGACCAAGGTGACCGAGCGCAGGACCAAAATCGACTGGGCGCACTTTCTCGACGACATCGCCGTGCGGTACGCCAGCGCCCGAAAAATCACTCTGGTGATGGACAATCTGAACACCCACCGCCCCGGGGGCGCTCTACGAAGCCTACCCGCCAGCGAGGGCCAAGGCCCTGTGGGACCGCTTCGAGTTCGTGTACACACCCAAGCACGGGAGTTGGCTGAATGTCGCCGAGGTCGAACTCAACGTCATGATTGGCCAATGCCTGCGGAGACGGATCGACTCCATTGCGGTCTTGCGCGAGGAAGTCGCCGCTTGGCAGGCCTCCCGAGACCGGCTCCAGGCCAAGGTCAACTGGCAGTTCACCACGGACCATGCACGTGGAAAACTGAAACGGTTATACCCGACATTTGACGTGTGACAGGACACTAGGCGTATGGCGGGGAGACCAGCCCGGAAGATGCACTTTTGCTCTGTGGCTTATGCCACACGCGGCATAATGCAGCCGTCATCAATCGGTTGTTGCTCGAAGGGGCTTTTGCGATTAAGGCCCAGCGCTAACGGCGAATGGCAATTTCAAAACACCACAGGCAGGAAGCAGGCACAGCTTTAGTAACAATCCATACAAGCAGGTGATGCACGGGGTTCATTCCCGGACCTACGCTCAATCCGTGAACATTCCACCATCGACGTTCAGGGTTTGTCCGGTCACGTATCCGCTTTGATCCGAGCACAGGAAGACCGCCACATCCGCGATTTCCGATGCCTCGGCAACGCGGCCAAGCGGCACATTTTTCGCCCAATTGCGGTCCACGACTTCCGGCGTTTTGCCGAGCTGCGCACTGAGAACTTGCAGATTCCGTTCGTACATGGGAGTTCGTACCGGACCCGGTGCAATGGCGTTAACGCGTATGTTCATCCCGGCAAAGGCCTGTGCGGCGGATTGCGTCAGGCTCATTGCCGCAGCCTTGCTGGCTGTGTAGGTTGCAGTGGATGGGTCGGTATGCCGGCATCCCACCGAAAGGATGTTAACGATGGCGCCGCCACGCTGATGCTTCAGCATGCTGGAAACCGCAGCCTGGGTCATGAACAGGATGCCGCGGGTATTTACGGCAAATACGCGGTCAAAACTATCCCGGCTGATTTCGAGCCAAGGTTCGGATTCGTGCATGCCCGCCGCATTGACCAGTATGTCAATACCCCGGCTACCGCTGCCCACTTCATCCATTGCCCTGGCTACGCTGCCGGCGTCTGTTACATCGAGAAAAACGGCTTTGGCCCCGGCGCCCAGATCCTTCGCCACCGCCGCGGCCTGATCAGCAATATCGGCGACCCAGACCTGCGCACCCTCCCGGGCGAAACGCTCTGCGATAGCCCGGCCCATGCCACTGGCTGCGCCGGTCACCAATGCCACCCTGGCCTCAAGTGCGCCCATGTGATTTTTCATCCTGCGCGATCATCGCATCCACTGCTGCAATGTGCGGGTTATACAGAGACTCGGGCGCCCCATGGGTCACAATACCACTATCTCGCATTACCCCATCAGGAAGTGCGCTGGATTGCCGCCTGGGCTGCGTTCAGGGAGTAGTCGATTCGCCAGCGAATATTTTCAAGGTCAACTCCGACGGTGCTTTTCTTGCCTTCCCGGTAGCGGGCGTAGACTCCGTGAGTAATACACGCGTACCTCCAGTAGTTGAACCCCATGTAGTAATTCAGGTTATCCAGGCTGCGGCCGGTGCGTTCCGCATAACGCCCGGCCAACTCGCTGCGGGTGGGAAATCCACTGACTGAAGTTGCTGCATCCGGCTTGTCCAGCAGGTCCTGGGCCGATTCAGGCCATTGATTCAAGGCGTAGGCGAGATCCGCCATGGGATCGCCCAGGGTGGCGATCTCCCAGTCCACCACCGCGCTGATGGTGGAGCCGGCGCCAATCAGGCAGTTGTGTAATCCATAGTCGCCATGTACAACCCGGGCCATCCCCTGTTCCGGCATGTGCTCCAGAAAGTACTGCTGTTGGCGATGAACACGCAGATCGTCGAATCGGGCCGCTTCGACCGAGGAAGTCCAGGAGCGATACCAGGTTTTCAATTGACGGCCCAGGTAGTTTTCTTTCCTGGCCAGTTCGCCCAGGCCGATTACATCCGGGTCCAGCTCATGCAGGTCCGCCAAAGTATCGAAAAAATGGTGTGCAAGAATGACACGCCGGTCTTCCGGCACCCTTTCGGCCGTTTCCTCCGCCGTATACAGTGGCTGGCCGTCCACCAGACCCATCAGGTAAAAGGCGGCGCCGGTGACCTCGGGATCTTTGCAAAAGCCCAGGGCGGGGGGCACTGGCACTGGGGTGGGAGCCAAAGCGCTGAGCAACGCCCATTCTCGGCTCATGTCGTGCGCCTTTGGCAGTAACTCCCCTTGAGGTGGCCGCCTCACCACCGCCTTGCGGCCATTGGCGTCATCCAGCCGGTAGGTCAGGTTGGAATGACCGCCCTCCAGGCGGGTCCAGCGAAATGGAGGCTTCAACCCTTCAATGTTCGCCTCAATCCACGACTCGACCGCCGCGATGTTGTAGCCTTCCGCCTGTTGTCCAGTCATTGCTTGCGCCTTTTATGCACCATGTGCCTTCTCTGCTAGATAACTTGCAGGGCTCTCAGGGCTGGCAACCTCTTGTCAATGAATTCCGTAGCCACCCGATTCAACTCCGCCAGGTGTTCCTCTTCAGTTTCCAGGGCAGTTCCCTCTTTCAGCAATTTTTGTCCCTGTGATTTCAATACTTGCCAAACATGGTTCGCCATTTGCTCGGGCTTCTTTTTGTCCAGCTCCATGGCCGTGATAAACAACTGCTGGAAGCGGCTCACAGCAACCCCGCCCCCGGTGACAGGACTGCCGAGGTAGCCGATATCACCACTGCCCCTGGCCTTGTGCCGCAGAAAGGCATTGAGCTTGGCGGTATGTCTTTTCACCTTGTTCGTGGCCTCTTCCGCTTGCACCGAAGCCACATGTCCCTTGCTGTTCAGGATCATGATGGCCTGTAGAACTTGCGGGAAATTGATATTTTTTCCAGCCACCGCCTGCGCCAACCTGGCCAGTGTTTTTTTCTTGTAGTCGGCCAAAGCTTCGATTACCGGCCGGTATATTTCCTCGCTCAGGGTAGCCTCGCCAAGACTGCCTGATACTTTCAGTTCAATATCGTCAGGATGGGTCTGCAGGACCACTCTTTGGCTTCTTACCAATTCAGCCTGCTCCAGCGCATCCAGCTTTCTGGCGCCCTTGACCCAGTAGTCCCGGCGGAACTGCTGATTTACCATAAAGTCACGCACCGCCTGCCGAAACTTGGTATCTGTTATTTCCTCAAGGAATTTGCGCTGCTCCTCGCCGAGATTAATGAGGTCGATATGATCGAGATAATGCGCGGAACAGGCAAAGTTCAGCTTCGCCGGCTCCAGCCACTGGGCCAGGTCGGAGAAATGCATGGGATGCCAGTCCCTGTTGAAATATTCATGGGCGAGATAATGGCGGTTCTGCTCCTTGATATTCTTCATGCGGTCGTTCACCGAGGGGTTGGCCCTGGCATACAGCGGATTCGTCTCCAGCATTTTTTCAACAAAGCTGACTGCGCCGTCTATTCTGTTGACTATGCCGTGGCCCTCGGCTCCGATGATGTCGGCATGAAGCGTCATCAATTGCCGCATCGGGGCAAAGGAAGCCCAGCCTGGCAGGGTGTTGTAACTGATATACAGCACTCCGCCCACCTTCAGTTTGCGCCGGATAAAATCCACGATTACTTCCCGGTTGGTATCCGATATCCAACTCCAGATACCGTGCATGCCGATATAGTCAAAGTCCGGCAGGTCGGAGCGATTGGAAAATTCGCTGAAAGATTCATCGAACAACTTTGCGCCGGCTTCCGCGCTGCGGGCAAGTTGCTGGGCGAAAAACACCTGGGAAGGATTAAAATCGGTGCCGTACCACTGGGTAACGGATGACGCCGCATGCAAGTTGGTGGAGATTCCCTGGCCGTAGCCAAGTTCACAGGCAGTGCCTATTTCCGGAAAAGCCAAACCGGCATTGAGAAATGCCAACTGCAAACGCAGCGGATTCAATTCATGATAATAGCCGAAGGTATAGCCGATATTGGATACGTATCCTGCACTCCAATCACTCATTTCTCTCTCCAGATACTGGGTCAGCTTCGCCGCTGCCGCCATAGTACAACGGGGCGGGGTGTCAGCGAAATTTGGGCTGCCGCTTTTCCATGAACGCCATTACCGCCTCGATATTTTCCGGGCTGCCCGCCTGGTTCTCCATACCGAGCCTTTCGGCTGTAAAGGCCGCCTCGATATGGACCCGGTGCGGCAGGCGCAGGGTCTTCTTGATTTCCATCAAGGCATTTACCGGCCACTGGGCGATTTCTGCGGCCTTTTCCATAGCCCTGTCCAACAACTCGTCATCGCCATACACAGCGCCGGCAATGCCCACCCGCACAGCCTTCTCCGCATCGATCCATTGCGCGGTGTAAAAGAGTTCCGCGGCGCGTTGCGCTCCGATATTGGCCTGTAACTGGTAGCTGCTGGCGAATTCCGGCGCCAATCCAAGGCTGGCGAAGGGCAGACGCATGCGCAAGCTCTCGCCCACATAGCAGAGGTCTGCGTGAAAAAGCATGGTTGCCCCACCCCCCACGGCTACACCACTGGCAGCCCCGATCCAGGGCTTGGCGAAGTGGGCAATGGTTCTGGCGCAGCGGTCAAAGGGGTGCTCGGTGGCGCCGGCACCCTGCCCGGCTTCGCCAAAGCTGGACAAGTCCACACCCGCTGAGAAATTCCCCCCCGCGCCAGTCAGCACCAGGCAGGCAATATCGGGAGAATTTTCGGCGGCCAGAAAGGCATCGGTGAGTTCATCCCACATCTGATTATTGATGGCATTTTTCTTGGCCGGACGATTGAGGGTGACCAGCATCACCCCGCCGTGTCCGGCGCTGGTAATAAATTCAGCCATGAAAGCGCACAATATCCGCGAGGTCGACCGGCTCCGGCCTGAAAACGCGTAGCGATTTACGGGTAGCGACGCTGTCTGCATACACCCCTGCAGTTGCGGGCATTTTCAGGCTACCGCTCCGGCTTCTTTGAGGGAGGTAATGGCGGCCTCATCCAAACCAATCTCTTCCAGTATTTCCCCGGTATTGGCGCCCGGAACTACAGGCGGGCCCTGGATTTCCCCCGGGGTGCGGCTGAAACGCGGCGCAGGTGCGGTCTGCAGGCAGCCCTCAATGTCAACAAAGGTCTCGCGAGCCCGGTTATGAGGATACTCCGGTGCTTCACTCATACTCAGTACCGGGGCGAAACAGACATCCGAACCCTCCATGATCCGGCACCATTCAGCGCGGGTTTTGCTCGCGATAATGTTCCTAATCCGGGCTTTCAGCGGCGCCCATTTCTGCTTGTCAAACTGGTCTGCAAAACTGTGATCAAGCGGTTCCATACCCAGCTTTTCAAGCAACAGCGCATGGAATTGAGGCTCAATCGAACCGATGCTGACCCACTCTCCGTCAGCGCACTGGTAGGTGTCATAAAAATGCGCCGCGCCATCCAGTATATTGCTCTGACGCTGTTGCCCGTCCCACGAACCGCTGCCGTGGAAGCCCTGTATCGCAGCCATCAATGAAATGACGCCGTCAGAGATTGCGGCATCAATCACCTGGCCCCGTCCGGACTGGTTACGTTCGTAAAGCGCGGCGAGAATGCCCAGGATCAGGTACATCGAACCGCCGCCAAAATCACCCAGGAGGTTCAGTGGTGGTACCGGACCGGAGTCCCTGCGGCCAATGGACGCCAAAGCGCCGGTGATGGCAATGTAGTTGATGTCATGGCCGGCGGCGCGGGCCAGCGGGCCCTCCTGCCCCCAGCCGGTCATGCGTGCATAAATCAGCCGGGGATTGCGGGCCAGGCACAGGTCCGGACCCAGGCCCAGTTTCTCCATAACACCCGGGCGGAAACCCTCGAAAATCACATCGGCGGCATCCAGCAGCTTGAGAACGGTGGCCACCCCGGCCTCGTTCTTCAGATTCACCGCTATGGAGCGCCGGCCCCGCCGCAGCACATCGTTGGGGTCCCCGCTGGCGCTCATTCCTGCGGCCCCAGGACGGTCCACCTGAATCACATCAGCGCCAAGGTCCGACAACAGCATGCCGGCAAAGGGCCCCGGCCCAATACCAGCCATTTCCACGATCTTGAGGCCTTGCAAGGGACCAGCCATAGTATTCCACCTTGTTCATTCTTCATTGAGTATTTGAGAAAACCCGGAGCATTGTAACCCGAACACAGCATGGGCCAAGCCCGCATATTTCACCAACCTTCTACTGCGGCCGCCGCAGCACTCGCCGTGGCGGCGTGTGCTCCCTCAAGCCGCTTCGACATAGTGTCAACTATGCCTTCAGCGTCTTTC
>JAPOQD010000216.1 GCA_026710905.1 Halieaceae bacterium | reverse complement strand
TTTTCTGCAATTCTGAGGCGAATAGTGGTTCGTGTAACGAAGGATTGCAGAAAAAAGGGCCAAAACGGCTTTTCCGCAGTAGGACAGTCCCAAGTCCGACAGGCTGCTAGGCGATGGCCAGCCATGCCAGCAGGCCACCGGCGATACCTATCATCATACTGCGATTGAACAACGGCGAAGTTATTTTGGACAACTCCTGCACCGGGTTGTGGCTGTTGCGCACTCGTATCAGCACCGGCCATTCGATGACCCCCCCAAAGATGGCGCTGCCTATGGCTGCGGCTACCAGCATGGCCCGGCCGGGATTATCCAGGGGTATCAGTATCACCAGCAGGATGATTGCGGCGATACTGCCGGCCTGACCTGACCAACTCATGATATTGAACTGCCGTTCGCTGTTGTTGACGAAATCGTAGTTAAAAACGAACAATTCCGGCGGCTTTGAAATTTGATAAATTGAGCCGGACAATTTGGCGCCGAGAAAGTGCGACCACTCGTGCATCACCGTACTGACCACAACACCGGCCACGATTGCGGTGGCGATGGAGAGGAAATTCGCAATAGCGAGGTCGGTTAGCAGTAGCCAGGTATCCGCTGCCGCCCACAGGGCGAATGCGGTAATAGCGACGGTAAAGTGGGTCAGCGCATGTCGTAACAGCTTCACCCTGTTACTTGGTTCCTGTGTGGAAAAGTTTGCAAGTAACTCTTCCGTGGTGTTGGGCTCTTTACTATCTGTTTCCGTCGTGTCCATTATTCTTTTCCGAAGTTTCAGGGCGGTGGATACTATCACAGCAACAGGCCGGCTGGCCGCTCCGGAATACCGTGATCCGGTCCTGGTTTTCCCCATGTCTGTTTTTGTTTGCTTTTGTTTGTTGAAAAAATTCGATGTATGATGTAATGTGTATGCATGCATCGCACCCAGTTATTATTGGAAGAATGGCAATATGAAGCATTGCGTGGCCGTGCTGAGCGTGAAGGCCGCAGCCTCTCGGCCCTGGTGCGCGAAATTCTGCACGCCTCATTGACCATGGCCGAGCCCGTTCCGGGCAGACGCCTCGGCGCCATTGAAGGTATCGGCGAAGATGCAGCATCCTATGGCGCGGAGCATGATGTGCATCTGTATGCCGGGTCCAAGGCTCGTTGATGGAAAGGTGTTTCGTGGACACCAGCGCGTGGTTCGCCTACGCCAACCGTAAGGATCCACAACATATACGCGTCAGCGAAATATTCCGTACCTTGCCAGGCCGTCTGCTGACTTCCAACTATGTAGTGGATGAAACGATTTCCCTGTGCCGATATCGACTCGGCCACCATGTGGCCCGGGCAGTTGGTTCGGTGCTGATGGACCCCGATGAAGTCGATCTGGTGCGCATCACCATTGAAGACGAACGTGCGGCCTGGGATCTTTTTTGCAACCGCTCTGATCAGGATTACAGCTTCACCGACTGTACCTCGTTCACGCTCATGCGCAGGTTGGGTCTGAACAGGGCATTGGCGCTGGATGCGGATTTCAGCGCCGAAGCCTTTGTGGTGACGCCATAGCCACCATTGTACCCATACCCTTGCCGCCCGAGTCGTTCCCGTTACCTCTCAACCGCTCTGCCCATACTAAAGGGGTCAAAGCCCTTTAAGCAGTGTTCGTAGTGCTACGGCCGCAGGTCACCCGAGTGCTTAAAGGGCTTTGACCCCTTTAGTGCCCCGTTACCTCTCAACCGCTCTGCCAGGCTGACTCTCACCGGAATTCGGCTGCATAGTTGAACTTGCCGGTTTGCCGGGCTCTGTTTCAGGCGATATCTTGTGCTGCTCAAATTCGTGGAATGTACGCATGCGGCGCCCCAATAACCCCATCGACACTGCGCAACAGCGAGAGCATGAATTGCTGGCCCTGGAGTTGTTCAACAGCCCCGAGTTGGAGCGGGTGCGGGCCCAGGTACAGGATTTCTGGCTTGACCTGGCGCAACCCTCCGCCGAGATGCGCAGTTGCTTTGCCTGGGCCTTTGAGGAGGTCATGTTCGGGGCTGTGGTCTGGGCCCTGAACCAGGACCCGCTTTACCCCAGGGTTATCACTATCACCCGCCTGCCCCACGAAATACATGGTATGGCTATTCCCGGCTCCCGCTGGGGTATCGACAACCCCGATAGCGTCTACCGGGTGATACCGGTTAGCGCCGCTGAATCCTACCTGATTCGGGGCAGAGTGGCCCAACGGCGCCTGGTGGAGAATTATTTCACCTTGTGGGATGCAAATATGCGAACCGTCGGACTGTTATCCGGGAAGGACCTGCAGGTGGATGCGCAGGGCCGTTTTGAGATCAGTGTTGACAGCAGGCCCGCCTCGGGCAGACCCAATCACATTCAAACCGATGACAGTGCTCACGAGTTTTATATTCGCGACGTGATTCTTGACTGGGAGAACGACCGCCCCAATGAATTGAGCGTGGAGCGATTGGGGCCTGAGCCCAGCCGCGCCCAGCGCGGGCGCGATGAATTGACAGAGCTGGCTGGGCAGTACATGCGCAAGTGGGCGGCGAATACCCACCGCTGGAACCAGCAGGCCCTGGGCAGGCAGGCCAATGATTTCAGCTTTGTGATTGACCGGGACGACGACGGCGCCCAGGTGGGCCAGATTTACATCATGGGCCATTTCAAGCTGCCGGATGCCGAACATGCGCTGCTGCTGGAGGTTGACCTTGGAGGCGCCGAGTATTTTATCGCCCCCATTACCAATATCTGGGGCACCACCAATAACATTACCAGCCGCAACGGCTGCCTGAACAAGCACCAGGCATTGGCCGACACGGATGGTTGTTACACCTTCCTGCTGGCCATGACCGATCCCGGTGTACAAAACTGGCTGGACCCCACCGACATGAGCGAGGGTATCCTGACCCTGCGCTGGGCTGAATTTGAAAATGGGCGTCCCGCAAGCAGTCTTGGGGTCCGTTCCCAGTTGGTGAAACTGGACGAGTATCGGGCCGGGCTGCCTGAGGAAATGCTTCTCGACGCGAGTCAGCGGCGCACGCTCAGTGAACAGCGGGCAGCCAGCTACCGTTGGCGGCTGGGGCCGGAATGAGCAGTTCCACCGCAGCCAAAGTGTGGTTTATCAGTGGCTGCTCCAGCGGTTTCGGGCGGGAGATTGCGCTGGCCGCACTGGAACACGGCGACCGGGTGGTGGTGACCGCGCGGCGCCCGGAGAGCGTGGCGGATATTTGCGACCGCTACCCTGGGCGCAGCCTGGGGCTGCAGCTTGATGTTACGGATGCCGCCGGGATAACGGAAACGGTAGCCTCGGCCATGGAATATTTTGGTGGTATCGATGTGCTGGTCAATAACGCCGGC
>JAPOQD010000215.1 GCA_026710905.1 Halieaceae bacterium | reverse complement strand
TCGGTGTCCACATGGCCCAGGGCCAGTGAATTCACGCGTACGCCTTTCGCAGCAAGCTCCATACCTGCAGCCTTGGAGAGCATATCGAGAGCCGCTTTCGCCACCGAATAGGGCGCGTACTCCGGCACCGGTCTCTGCGCCGCCATACTGGAGATGTTGAGAACCACACCATGGCCGCGCTCGACCATACCCTGACCCAATTCCTGCATCAGCGTCAGTGGTGCTACAAAGCTTACGGCAAAATTGATGTCCCAGAATGCGTCATTGGGTTCCAACACATTCTGATTGGCCCCCGAGGTATACGCGGCATTGTTGATCAGCACATCAACATCACCACAGTGCGCAGCCAATTCTCTACAAGCCTGCCGGGTGGAAAGATCGACAACACAAACTTCGGCCCTGCCACCGTGTGCATTGATATCCGATTTCACTTTTTGCAGCCCGGCTTCATTGCGCGCGGCTAGGAAAACGGTATCGGCTCCCGCCGCCGCAAACGCTTTCGCCGTGGCCGCACCAACACCGCGGCTGGCGCCAGTAACCAGCACCCTGTACCTGGAAAATTCAGTCACAGTCATCTCCCCGTTATTTTCACTTCATCATGGCTCTACACAAGCCTGACCCCATAGAGTCTGGCTACAGTCTCATGCAGGTCATACGCCACGTTTCTATACAAGTATTGCGAAGCATAGGCATGTATCAAAGAGGTTGACAGGCCGGATTGGAAGAACGACCGGGCCATCGTTTGGAAATTCATTCTGAAGACACCACGCCACAACGAATAAAAATCCATTTCGTTGTCGCTTGGCAAGACACCGCCCGCACGCTCATATTCGGCCAGAAACTCATCCCAAGGCATCATCTGCTCCACCGTGTGCTTTGCATAGGTCAGATCCTGCGCCGGATTGCCCGCAACAGCAGTCTCCCAGTCCAGCAAGGCGGTCAAGTGTTGCTTTGTACCCAGCATGTTGTGACAGCCGACATCACCGTGCACTATGGCGCGTTGGCCATCGGCAAAGTCAATGTGTTCCCTGAGCCAGGCATACGCCAGTTCAAGCGCTACCATTGGTTGGCCGCTGGCCCGCCAATTGTTTTCAAAACCGGCAATTTCGCGCTTCATGCGCTCACTGGTTGCCTCGTTCGTGCCCGCCAGGCGATCACCTGCTTTATCAACAGAAATCTGATGCAATTTCGCCAGGGCTTGAGCAAGATCAAGCGCGAAGCCCCGGCTGGGCTCATTCACCTCGGTCCAATCACCAATATTGTGTCCTTCGCAGCGCTCCAGGAGCACAAATGGAGCCCCGAGGATATCCTTATCGGTTTCCATCGCGTAGGGCTGAGGCACCGGCATCCCGGCTTGGTACATTAACCCGATAAGAAAATACTCATCCACTACGGTGGAACCAACCACACCGTCTTCCCGGTCAACGCGCAGCACAATTTCTGCAGGCAACTTCTCTGTGTTGACCAGCCCAACAATCAAGGTCTTCTTGGAGCCGCCACCGACAATGTTCTTGATGGGTCCCGTTACCAATTGGTTTTCGCTGGGAAATTTTTGCCGTAACCAGAACTCCAGCGCCTGAATCTGCGAAGCATTCAGGGCATCTTCCTTTGTTTCAGGTTCTTCCGTTTGCAATTCATCATCCTTCGTGACCTGATAGGATTCAAACTCGAATTCCCTGGTGAGCGAACTGATGTCGGCGAGCAGCCGCTGAGTGGATTCGGATGTCCCGGCCGACAGCAGCAGCTTTACCGCGTGTTGCAAGGCCAACTCCGCCTGCTCATAGTCCGGGTCCTTGCGCACATGGCGGATCAACGCAGCGCTCAGCATCATGCCACCGTCTATGGCGCTCACTTCGGCGCAAAGGCTGTCGAGCAGGCCGTCTATCCTGGTAAGAGCCCTTCTCTGTATAGCCGGCGCACTGACTAACTGATGCCGCAGCAAACTCAGCATTCGCTGGCAGTATTTCGCCATCCTTTGGGATTCTGCATCGGCATCATTGCCCAATGCGCCGAACAGCTCTTTTCGAACGATATCCAAATATGGCCCAAACGGGAGTTGCACCATTGGCCTCTCTACGAATAACGCTGGTAGATACGGTTTACCGTATCGTGCAGGTCCTGGTAAAAGAAGTGATAGACATTTTGCGACACATAGGCGAGCACCAGTGAGCTGGCCATGCCGGACAGATAAAACGCACGGGCCATGGAATTGAAGTGCATGGAAAATACGCCGCGCCACAATTCATAAAAATCCATTTCCCCGTCACTCGGCAGCACGCCGCCGGCCACCTGGTATTCCTGCAGAAAATCCTCCCAGGCTATCATTGAA
The DNA here is from genome assembly GCA_026710905.1 of Halieaceae bacterium. Taxonomy (GTDB): domain Bacteria; phylum Pseudomonadota; class Gammaproteobacteria; order Pseudomonadales; family Halieaceae; genus JAPOQD01. Next base: position 4,501 of record JAPOQD010000215.1, on the reverse strand, counting down.
TTTACCTTCGGGCGCATATAGGTGAGGTCCTGGGCCGGATTTCCGATTACAGCGGTTTCCCAATCAAGCAGGGCCGCCAGGCGGCCATCCCTGGCCAACATGTTGTGTATACCTGGATCGCAATGAACAATCGAGCGGGCGCCTTCAGCAAGTTCCAAATGTTCCTTGAGCCAGGCATATGCCTGTTCCAGCACAATGGACGGCTGCCCACTGGCGCGCCAGGTATTTTCAAACCGTTGCATGTCCCGCTGCATCCGCTCCCGTGTGGTGCTATCGGCGCCAGGCAATCGGCCCTGCACCGCTGCCTCCGGTATCTGGTGTAATTTGGCCAGTGTGTGCGCAACGTCAACCGCAAATTCCCGGCTGGGCTCTGTGACTTCGGTCCAATCACCAATGTTGCCCCCTTCCACGTAGCTGAGCAGTTCAAAAGGCGCACCCAACACCTCTCCGGATGACTCCAGGGCATAGGGCACAGGCACCGGCAAACCTGCGGAGTGCGTTAGCTGCAAAAGAAAATACTCATCGATCACGGTTGACTCCGCCACCCCTGCCGCCTTGTCCATACGCACCACAACGGCTTGCGGCAAGTGTGTGGCATTGTCAAGTTTAACCACCAGCGTGTTCTTGGACGCTCCACCCAATAGCGCCCTGACGCCGGTAATTTGCAAACGGGCGTCTGTTGGAAATTGCTGTCGCAGCCAGGCTTGCAATGCCTGCTGTTGATCGGCACTCAGGCCCTCATCAACACTTGCCGTGGCGGCGCCCATGGAATCATCGAGTGCTGCCTGAAAAAAGCTGTTGTGCAGTTCAAAATTGACCGCTGCGATTTGACTCTGCAGTTCGCGTTTTCTGGCGTTGGGATGAGCGGACAACAAAAGCACCGCTGTTTGAAGGGCAGATTCTGCTGAAGCATAATCGGGGATTGTGCGTATATGCTGTTTCAACTCGGCAACCAGCATCATCCCCCCATCCAGTGCGCCGACTTCTGTGCAAAGTTCATCGAGCATCGAGTCAAAATTTTGCAGAGCCTGCTTTTCCGCAAGCGGCATGACCCTGCGGCGCTGCAGCAACATTCCGAGCATGCGTCGACTGTATCGCGCGGACTTTCCAACACTTTTCTCGTCGCCGGACAGCAGCGTCGTCGCCAACTCAGCGCGTAAGGTGTCGAGATAGGGTTCCAGGGGTATGCTCATACGGTCTGCTCTTCCTGGTCAGGGCAGGCGCCGATTTACTTCAACGATTCCGTAAACCATTTCTTCCCCGCGGCGAACTTTTACATAACACTCCTGAAGCACATTGAAATCGTAGGGCATGCGACACACTTGCATAAATTCAAGGTCAATGCGGGTTTTGGCTCCGTTGTGTTCTTCCAGGATCACGGTACCCACGGTCGGCTCGGTGTCATCGTCCAAATCGACAGTAGTCTTGCGCAGAGAGACCAATTTACCGGCATCGTAAATAAACCCAAGATACGCAGTCTTGCCATCGATCGACATCACTTCACCGGCGGTAAACGCGAAATCGTTGCCGAATTGACCAAGACAGGTTTTCCAGATTTTTATTCCTTCCCAATCACGCACTCCCCAGGAATGATCGCGAAAACCCTGGCCCTGAATTTCAAAGACAGCATCGCCAATACCAAGCCGGCCAGTCACATTCCCACTCTGCTCATAGTGTCCATTCGCAACCGTATCGGACATTTCCGTCATTTCTTCGCGCATATCGAAGACATCGTGGAAGCCTTGCCATTGCAAGTCACACGTCAGGTGGCGATCACTAAAGCTGATATTTATGGTTTCAAGCGCCTCCACCAGGCGAAATCTCAAGCCGCCTACGGTCAGGTCTTCGAGCCCGCTTTCCGTATAGGGGAGATTCAAGCGAAATCGCTGGTAAATCACTTTACCCTTGTGCAGAAAGCTGCACCACATATTCGACTGCTGCTTGTTTTCTTCCAGGCCGATCCTGAAAAAGCCCGCCAACTCACGCTGGTGGTCAAAGAAATTGAAATAGTAGCTCTCGTTCCAGTTGATATGCACTTCTGCCGGATGTCTCAACTCGTCGTTAGCAGTAGTCATTGTTACTCACTCCTATTGCGTCCTGTCCCGCCAGGCAGCGACAAGTTTCGCGTTCTGGCCTGGTGTGCTGCCGTACGTGGTAATTTCGTCAGCGCCGGCATCCTTGAACTTCTGCAGGGTATTTACACATTCCTCGACCGAGCCAATCGCGCAAGTTTGTTTCATCAGCTCATCGGGAATCAGGCGCGCCGGTTCCAACAGTTCGTGGCGATGATAAATACGATCCGCCACTACCTCATTTTCCACCAGCTGTTTATGACTTCGGATTTGATCCAGCAAGCTCATTTCCCAGCCATTCTCTTCTACCAGAACTTCACCATAGCCCTTGTATTGCAGATAGCCCAGGGACCGCGCATGAGCCAGGGACAGTGTTTCCAATTCGTCCAATTCCGGCGCGGTAATTACCGCTTGCGCAATTCGTATCGCGGCCGGGTCACGGCCGATCTTTTCGCAAGCCAGGCGTATACGAGCAACTGAGCGTGCGGTGGCCTCGGGACAGATCACCGGCGGCAGGATTACGCCGTCGAAGCTTGAGGCGAGCGTTTCCGCCCCTTTGCTGCGGGCAAAGGTTCCGAACCACACCGGGGGCAATTCCCCTGGAACGGTGTCCATGAATTTCAGTGCCGGGAAAGTACCTATGCTGCCCTGGTAGTGAACGGTTTCACCGCGCCATTGCGTACGCAGCATGGCCACGTAATCAACCAATTCACGGTAGGTTGCTTTGCGCATGCCCATGTCGCGAAACACACCGTCCTCACCACGCCCAAGGCCGAGAATAAAACGGTTGCCGTAACACGCCTGCATGGTGGCGGCGAAAGCGGCCGCCTGCCAGGGGTGGCGTGTTAACGGCGCAATTAATCCCGTGGCCAGATTGATACGCGATGTGCGGGCCGCGGCGCCGGAGAGAATGACGCCTGCTTCCTTGATATCCCAACGCTCCGACAAAAATCCCGTGCGAAACCCCAGCCGTTCCGCTTCTACCGCATCGTCGAGCCCCTGGGCCGGCGTACGCGAGTCGGATTCAAATTCCACATCCTTGTGCACGGCGCTTACCGCGCCACCAATAATATAGGCGCTCAGGTCGTCTACGACAGGGGCTAATTCTTTGTTGTTTGTCATTCGATTTTCCCGTAGCCAGTTTTGATCATTGCCCGTGGGCTTACAGAAAGCCCAGTTCCGGTGAACTTTCCGTCATCAAACGGCAAATTTCAGAATGCCCCATGGTCGATTGTCCATTAACCTGCACTAGCAGGGGTTGTTCAGCAACAACAAGTGGCGCCAGCCCGCGAGCGGCGCCAAGCAACACCTCATGCCGGCTGGTCGCCGAGAAAATCATGGTATTTTGCGGTTCAGCAACAAGATCGATTCGGCCCTGCCGTGATTCAAAGGCTATTTGAAACGGCGCATCAAGAACATCCATCGAGTCCAAACCGGGGGACTCCAGCAAAGTCGCCGATTCAATGCCCTCTGCCGTTGTTATCGTTAGCTGGGACAAGGCGATATCAATCTCCCGGCCGGTCTTGTCCCAGGTTTGAAATAGCGCAAAGCCGGAGCCATCCGGCAGCGTTCCCTGTATCCAGTTGCTGCCACAGAAGTTTTTCAGATCGCGCGGGCCACGGGTGTGGTCTCGAAAGGCAAAGCCTTGAATTTCATGGCTGTCCTCTTCGAATTTCAGCTTACCATTCATTGAGCCCAGCTGTTCGTAGTGCCAATGGCCCCAGGAGGTATTGTCTGAGCGCGGATAAAGAAACGGAACTCTGTCGCCATGAAAATGGATGTCAAGTTCCAGCTTCCGCACTACGGGTTCCTGGCCAAGGCCCCGGGCAAGCTGAGGTCCGGTAACATGCAATACCGGCCCGGTATGGCGCAACCGCCATTGTTTACCTGCTTGCAGGCAATCCATGCGCAGAACCCCCGCACGGGGCCCTGTACTGCAGTCGCCTCGCCCGTAGCCTCGATAGGCAAGTACGGTCCGATCGGGGAGATACACGTAGAGCTGTTCACGCCACAGTGTCCGGTCCAGCGACCAACGTCCCAGGTGCGCGAAGAAGCCTACATTTTTGGAGGAGTCATAAGCGCAAAGAGCGTAATTTTCGCTGGCCTCACCGATTTCTTGCAGAGACTGAAGCGGCACTTCGGCGGCCATGTCCAGTTTTGCTATTTGCATGATTCTCAGCCCCAGCGAGTTAGACTTTCACCCCGCCAAGTTTCATAAACTCCACCACGTAGCCCAGTTCCACCATGAACAATCGAAAGTCCTTGCTGGCGCCGGTTTGCAGATTCGTCGTGGCTTTACACAAACCATTCATGACTCGCATCGCAGAAACGGCAGCGTAAAAATCCATTGCTTCGGAGTTTATCGGCTTGCCGCCGGACTTCAGGTAATGATCGACAAACCGGTTCCAGTCGATGTGCTGGGAAATATG
>JAPOQD010000213.1 GCA_026710905.1 Halieaceae bacterium | reverse complement strand
GCGCGGCTCAGGCCCGCGCGGTGAGTCTGCCGGTGTCGAGGGGGAGGGGGTGCGCGCGTTGGTCAGGCGCCGAGTGCACGTCACGCCGCTGGGCCGCTGGGCCGCTGGGCCGCTGGGCCGCTGGGCCGCTGGGCCGCTGGGCCGCTGGGCCGCTGGGCCGCTGGGCCAATTATACCAATAGTGTGATCGCTGCCCGGGGCGCCTGTCAAGCCGCTGGTGTGGATTGCGGGCGCACCGTCCATTACCATTCCGAACCCGGCCCAACTCCCCAATTCGTTCATCCGCAGCATCGCGATTGTCCTCTTTTTGTCCAAGTCATCATGCGTGCGGAAGCGGCGCAACTCGCATTGGTGTAATGCTATCGTATTATTTTCCTTGAAACTACCGCAAACGCCGCCGGGAGGAGGGGCCGGCAGGGCGTGCCGCTCAGGACGGCGACAAAAAGGCCGAGCGGGTCCTCATCGAACATCGCATAACTGGCGGGTGCTTCCATAGGCGTCGAGCGCTGACAACTATTCGCCGAATCATGTGATGGTCTTGATAAGTCATTGCAGGCAAGGCACATTGGCCACTATGACTTCCGTATCAATAACAGACCTTAGGGCGAACCTGTCGCGCTACATTCGTGAGGTTCGGAAAGGCGGCGAAATCGAGGTGCTCGACCGGGGTACGCCGGTCGCCCGCATCACCTCCCCGGTGACCGGGAATGACAAGGCCTGGGACGCGCTGATCAAGGCAGGTGTGCTGACTCCCGGCAACGGGCGCGCGTGCGAAATCCTGAATAAACCCCTGATTAAGTTGCACGCCGGTCTCTCGGCGGCGGTAATGGAAGATCGCGAAGATCGAGTGTGAGGTACTGGGATTCCTCAGCGCTCGTCCCGTTGCTTGTGGAAGAACCCAGCAGCGCCGCACTCCGCACACTGATGCGTGAAGATGACCACATCGTCACGTGGTCCTGGACCCGCACGGAAGTGGTTTCCGCGATAGAACGGCGCTGCCGCGAAAGCAGCCGTTCCCGTGCCCAACGACAAAAAACATTAGCCGAGTTCACTTACTTCTCCGCTGCTTGGGATGAATTTTCAAACATCCTAGACATCCAGACCCGTGCTCACGACTTGTTGGCCCGCCACCCACTAAGGGCCGCAGACGCGGTTTCATCATTCCCCACGTACGCAATGAGCCTACCAGCAAGCCATTGGTCCCATGACCCCACTGACCGCTTGCGCGCCATCGGACTTCAGGCTGAAGTTGCCGCAGCCATCCTCGGCCTGGTCCCGCTGGGCGGTCGCCAGCACCTCGAAAGCAGCGGCAGAGGCATTCATCAATTCAATATGGTACACCCGGGCATCGGAATTGACCGCCACCATCTTCGAGGTCCGGTCCACGGCATACGTCTCGGGCAGGCCGAGACCGGCCAGCGTGCCGGAGTAGGCTTTATTGTTCATGAAATACTGTTCCTGCCGCGACGCCACATCGTACAGCGCTGCCCTTGCCGCGGTGCGTGCACCCTTGCGCATACTGTCCCGGTAGCTGGGAACCGCGACCGCCATCAGGATTGCGATAATGACCAATACGACCATAATTTCTATGAGGGTGAAACCGCCCTTTTCCGGTCCGCCATTGCTACTGCCCATATTTCCATCTCCCTGTAGTGACTTCCTGACACCATTGCCAACATCAACCGAACAACCGTCAAACGACCTCTGGCGGGCCATACGCCAAGAGGGCGCCATGTGCCCGCAGGGTACTCGTCATGGTGAGCCCCTACGGACCGAAACAGCACACCCATCTCCTTCCCCGATCACGAACCGTTCATGCCAGCGTCGCACTACAGCCTGTCGATTCCGGTTTCGCGCCAATAAACCTGCCACAGTGAGCGGCCCCCGCTGGCTGCGGACTGAGGCTGGTCTCCTCCGTTTCCCTGCGGCGGCGGGTCTTGCTGTGGCTGACTCTGTGCTGGAACCTTGACCATCACCCCCCGGGTCATCGAGGAACTGGCCAGGCCCGCGCCGGAACCGTCGAATTCGGCGAAGATTTCAAAGTGGGCAGCCTTGAACACGATAGCGCCGGCTTTCCCGCCGCCGTTCTCACCGCTCCCTTCGCCGCTATCTTCATCGCTGCCCTCAGCGTCTCCCTCACCCACGTTCTCAGCGCCGTCGGGCAGATCTGTTTCCAGCGGCCCCTTGCGCAGGATATAAAAATCCAGGCTGCCGCCGGTGGGTGTGTGGGTCAAATCCGCACTCAGTTCGATCAGCCGTTCATCGCAGTGGTTGCCGGCAGAACCGGCGGCGCAAATCCTGTGGCCAATGCCGCCCTGCGCGGGAAAGTGGTCCAGATCACTGATGATGCCATCCATTACCGCCATCACCCGCTGCCGGGCCTCCAGCCGCGATTGTTCATTACCCGCCATACGCAGTTGCAGGGTAGAACCGCGAGTAGTTGTGGCCACCGCAATATTCATCAGCAACAGAAACAGCAGGGATACCAGCAGCACGGCGCCCGATTGCCGGGTCTGCAGCCGGGTGCTCATCGGAAACGGAACGCCGCCGAGTTGTACAGGGGCACAGTAGTCTGTAACACCCGGCGATAGTAACCGTCGTTCGGCGCAGTGATAACTTTGTCACCCAGGGAGTAGCTCTTGTCGTTGAGATACGCCTTGAATTCCTTGAGGGTGCGGCTGAGCAGGTAAATACGCACGGTAACCGCCATTTCCAGGGTGTCGGCAGACGGTGTGGAAAGGTAGTATTCCGGAGTGTAATCACCATTACTGTCGATGCCGAACTCCAACTGCAGGTTTTCAATACCCTCCACCAAGCACTCACTGTGATTCATGGCCAGGCTGACCGCGAAGGTGGTCAGCCGCTTGCGGCAGAGCGCGGGAATGCCATCAGTACGAGTCACCGAATAATCGCGGATGTACAACAACTGGGGCTGGTACTGCCAGACTTCCACTCCCGAATCGGCGGCCCGGTCAGCCTTGCCGATGGCGCCGCCGAGCAGCAGTGATGCCTCGGCGCCATGTTGACGAAGACGCAGATAAGCCGTTTTACTGGCCAGCGCAGAGGCCAGAGTACCATTGCTCAGATGCGGCAAGTCCAGTGTGCGGCGAACTCCGATAATGTCGGTGCCCTCTCGAAATTCTGCTCTGCGAATGCAGCCATAGACTGCCGCGGCCTCGGCGGCGGTGGCGTTATTGAGATGCTCCAGCGCCGTGCCGGTATTCATGGCCCAACCGGCCGCGCAATCGCCGGCCACGCGCAACGAGCCGGTAATGCCGCCGCCCCCCGGCAAAGCGCCATAGAAGCCCGCCATCGACAGTTCCCGGGCCACATAGCGCAAGGCCCAGCGCCCGTTTTCCTGCAGGCGTGAGATTTCCTCATCCTGGACAAAACCGGTCTTGTTCTGCAGGAACAGATTGACCATGCCAAAGCTGAGCGAGGCGCCAATACTCATGGCCACCAGCAATTCCAGTAGCGACATGCCGCTGTTCCGACCCAACGCCGCCACCGTCAACCGCTGCTCACGAAGCTGTGCAACACCAGCAACTGCCGCCTGGCGCCGCTGGGCCCGTACTTGCCGCTGGCCGCGCCACATGGGTGTGCTCCGGGGTCGGAAAGTTCCTGAAATGCAGCCCAGGCAATGGCGATGGTCACCCTGCCGGAATTGACGCTGATACAGGCGCTGGGCTCCAGCAAGCCACCCACGGAGACCAATCTCCCCTCCTCCATCCTGGTTTCAGTGGCGCCATTGAGGGCCTGCCCCCACTGCCACAGGTCGTGGGCCGCCAACTCCACCGGGGTGCAGGCAGTGGAGCTGGAACTACAGCCGGGGACGGGTTCACTGCCACTGAAGCCGGCAAGCTGCGGAGTACTTGCGTAATTGTGCAAGGCCTGTGGGTTGGCGCGCATGCGGGCCATGATATCCATGGCCAGGCTGGCCGCCGTACTGCGCTGCATGGCTTCGTGACCAGACCGCTTGGCGGCGAGCTGCAGCCCGGCCAGCCCCAGTACGCCCACTGAGATGACCGACAGCGCCACCATCACTTCCAGCAGGCTGAATCCACGCCGCAATATTAAGGGCATATGCTGGTCCCCGCCCTGAGCCGGGGGCGTCCCACCGTATTGACCACAATGCTCCAGGACGTTTCCGTGTCCCGGTCGGCAGGGCAGATACGGATGCTGCCCGCCGCGGCGCTGGAACCGTCACTGTAGTAGCTCAAGCTGGAGATTGTTGCGGTAGTGGCGAAGGTGTGGCCGCCGGCCAGTCCGTTGAACACTCGCAGCACCGCATCCCCCCCGGCTGGGTCCAGTATGCGATTGGCGTTCATATCGCTGAACAGAATCCAGCCGGCCGACCAGTTACCGCTGCAGGAACGGCCATCTGAACTGGCGCACATGCTCACCGTGCGGTTGCCCTTGATTGCCTCATTGCGCAACAGGTTGAGGCTGACCATGACCTGGTCCGCCGCCGCCCGCAGCCGGGTTCGTTGCAACGCCCCGGCCAGGCCGGAACCACCGAGAACCGTCAACAGACCAGCCAACAGAATAACTGTCAGCAGTTCCAGCAGGGTAACCCCTTCGCTGCGCCTCATTTCCCCCTCCCTGGCAACGGCCTCCAAGCCTGTATGGACGCTTTATAAACAGTATAGAAGAAACCGGAAAAACCGCTGGAAAATCTACCGGCCGGGAACCGGGAACGCTAGCCTGCATATTTCACCAGCGTTCGTCGCGAGGGCGCTGAAGCGCCGCTGTGGCGGGGCGCAGGGACTGAAAGACGCTGAAGGCTGTAGGGGCCGCGCATGCGCGGCCCGCGGGCCGTGTGCCCGAAGGGTGCTTGCCATGGCAAGCCCCTACGAACGGGGTGGTCCCGCAACCCTGCCCCGCAACCCCACCACCGTAAGG
>JAPOQD010000212.1 GCA_026710905.1 Halieaceae bacterium | reverse complement strand
TGACGAGCAGGGCATGCCCGGCGGCCACCTCGGCAATTGACAAGACCACCAGCCCCGCCCCGAGAATGATCAACAGTTGCGCCAGGGCGTAGGCCTTTACCGGGGCAGCCACTTCCGGGTCATACTTGTGAAAGTCATCGAGGTCAGTTTTGGCCCGCGGGTACTGTTCAGCGACATCCACGGGCCGCCAGCCGGTGCGGCTCAGCGGTATCCACAACTTGTCCCGCCAACGGGCGGCGCGCCACATGTCGGTGAATATTCCCGTATAGATGTGCAAGTTGGCCCACAGCGGGTCAAAACTTCGCAGCGGCCCTCGAATGCCGTAGATACAGGGTTGTTCCTCCAATTCTTCCTGAAATGTGCCGAACAGGCGATCCCAGATCAGAAATACACCGCCGTAGTTGTGGTCCACGTAAAGATCATTCTGCGCATGATGAACCCGGTGGTTGGAAGGAGTGATCATGAACCATTCCAGGAAACCCAGTTTGGGTACATGTTCGGTGTGAACCCAAAACTGGTAGATCAAGTTCGCGGATGCGACCGTGACATATACCTGCGCCGGCACACCCGCCAGAAACAGGGGAATGTAGAATATCCAGCCCAGCAAGGCGCCGCTGCTGGTCTGACGCAAAGCCGTGCTGAGGTTGTAGTCCTCACTTTGATGGTGTGCAACATGCGCCGCCCACAGTATCTGCCGTTCATGGCTGATGCGGTGGAACCAGTAGTAGCAGAAATCGTATGCGAACCAGGCGAAGACCCAGGTCCAGAGGGAACCCGTATCCATGCGCCACAGGGAGTATTTGCGCTCAATCACCGCGAACACCAATCCACCCGCACCGATGAACACCAATTTGACGGTAGTGCTCATGCTGCCCATGAACAGGCTGCCAACGGCATCGTTAATACGGTAGGTATTGCGCCCCGTGCTCCGGCCCCAGGCCAGCTCCAGGGATATCGCCAGCAGAAAAAAAGGCACTGCATAAGGCACGAGGTCCATAAGACTGTCCCTCCGTTTCAGGCGGGGTCCACGCCGCTGCGGGTCCCGGACTGCCCAAGCAGATACAACCCGTCCAGAACCAGATGTTCGGAGTATACTCCGCCGAGTTGGAGACAGCGCTGCAAAACGGCGCCATTGCCGCCGGTAAAAATCAGGCTGAAATTCCCGCCCAGGCGTTGCAGCGCCAATGCCACCGCGCCCGCCTGGGCCAGCAGCAGGCCGTTGTCCACCGCCTCTTCGGTAGAGTTCCCCGGCTTCAACTGATCCGGGGTGGCGGCGTCGCAGAGAACCCGGTCAGTATTACTTAACAGGGCTTGCTGCATCGAATCCAGCCCCGGCAAAATGTATCCACCCCGATGTTCTCCCCCGGGGCTGACAAAATCAATGGTCAGGGCGCTGCCCGAATCCACCACACATACCGAACTGCGGGCCTGCTTCCACGCGGCCAGCATGGCCAGCCAACGATCCACGCCCAGTTGCGCGGGTTGCCGATAGCTGTTTCTCAGCCCCATGCTCAGCGCTTCGGTACGGGCAAACCATGGTTCCCGGCGCCACAACCTGCACACCTGTTCGCCGAGGCTGCTTTCGTATTCCGAGTTGGCCACACTGGATATCCAAACCTGGACAGCAGCGAAATCTTTTGCAATATCCTCAAGCAGGCCGGGCACCTCGCCGCGCGGCCGTGCGCCCTGCCCAGGAATGCGGCCGGCATCCTGAAGGCGCCACTTCACCAGGGTGTTACCTACGTCCAGAAGCAGGATCATGGCGCTCTTCTCAAACTCACTTCACCACCACGCACCGCGAGCACACCCGAACCGGTGTCCAGCAACAAGGCGCCGCTGTCATCAATTCCCCGGGCTGCGCCGCTCATCCGCTGGTCGCCGCTGCTGACCACTACCGGCTGATCAAGATACGCATCCAGCGCCATCCAGCGTTCCCGCCAGGAAGCAAATCCCTGTTCCTCAAATTCATTCAACAAGGGCAGCAAGTGGTTGAGCAGGGCCGCCAGCAGAATGTTGCGGCTGCAAGGGGCGGCGCAGCCAATCCGCTCCAGATCGGTCCAATTCTGTTCAATGGCCTGCGCCGCCCGTTCCGGCATTTTCACATTGATTCCGATACCCATCACGGCCTGACAACTGCCCGCGGTGTCCCCGGTCATTTCGATCAGGATACCCCCCAGCTTGGCATCATCATATAACAGGTCATTGGGCCACTTGAGAGAGATTCCCTTGAAACCCAGACCGGCCAGGGCGGTGCTGGCCGCGACCCCGACGGCCAGGCTGAGACCCTCCAGCGCGGCGGCGCCACCGGCAAATTGCCAGGCCAGGGAGAGGTATATATTGCCGGCGAAGGGGCTGACCCAGTTGCGGCCCAGGCGTCCCCGGCCGGCGGTCTGCTGTTCAGCGGCGCAGACCAGGCCCGAGGCAGCCTCACCCGCTTGCAGTTGCCGGAAGATTTCGGCATTGGTGGAGTCTGTGACCTCGGTCAACACCAGTTTCCGTAACAGGGACTTGGCGGAACCTTGCAGTGCAGCCCGAATTCGTTGCTCGTTCAGCAATTCCAGGCCACCCGGCAGACGGTAACCCCTGGCTTTGCCGGACTCGATGAGCAGGCCGCTGTCTTTCAGCTTGCGCAACTGCTTCCAGACCGCGGTGCGGCTGACGCCGAGATCATCGGCCAATTTCTGACCGGAGTGAAACTCACCGTCGGCCAGCAGTTGCAGTAAGTCAGTTCGAGTCATCGGACGCACCGGAAAACGTCAGCCCGCAGATGGCGCCAGTGGGTACAACATTGCGGCTAGGAATTTTTCGCCAAAGCATCTCTCCCGAATTGCTCGGCGGCCACCAGGGTCTCACGCACGTCTCGCCAGGTCGTCGTGTGATTGATGATGCACATTCTCAGAGAAAACCTTTTCCCGACCAGGGTCGATGAAATGAGCGCCCGGTCTTCCCAGAAGATGCGGGCGAGTACATTTCGATTGATCTCTTCCAGGGCCTGCTCGCCGGGACCGGTGCCCGCGGGATTGATCCGGAAACACACGATGCCCAGGGAAACGGGAGCCATCAGTTCTAGAAATGAGCTCTCCTGTACGTATACACCGGCCCGTGCGGCCAACTCCATGCCCTTCGATACGGCCCGCCGGAACGCGGCCATCCCGAAGGTCTGGATCGACATCCATACCTTCAGGGCCCGAAATGAACGGCTCAGTTGCAGGCCGCGGTCAGAGAAGTTCGGGTGATTGGCTCCCCATATCGTGTCCTGAAGTACATCGTGGTGAACCGAGAACGCACGCTCCAGAACACCTGCGTCCTTTACCAGAAGGCCGCCCGTCTCGTAGGGTTGGAATAACCATTTGTGCGCATCCACACCAATCGAATCGGCGCGCTCAATCCCACGCATAAGGCTTTTGCCCTCCGCGGTCACCATAGCAAAGCCGCCGTAGGCAGCGTCGACATGCAGCCAGATGCCTTCTGCCTCGCAGTAGTCCGCCATCGGCTCAAGCGGATCAATCGCCCCGGTGCTGGCCGCCCCGGCATTGGCGCACACCGCGACAGGGTTGAACCCCGCTGCGCGATCTTCCGCCACGGCACGGCTGAGCGCCTCCATGTCCAGGCGGTAACATGTGTCGGCCGGAATCATGCGAATGCAATCCGGACGGACACCGACAATTCTCGCTGCACGGACCTGTGCGCTATGGCTTTGATTACTCATGTAAACGGTTGCACGCTCGGGGTGACCTGCCGCTTCCCGGGCGGCAACGAAGGCGTCCAGGCTGGCGGAGGAGCCTCCACTGGTC
>JAPOQD010000022.1 GCA_026710905.1 Halieaceae bacterium | reverse complement strand
ACACCATGCAACTTATCAAGCCCGATATCTGCACAACCTGTGTGGGACAGGCCGCCAGCATGGGCGCGTTACTGTTGGCGGGTGGAGCTGAAGGCAAACGATACTGCCTGCCCAATTCCAGAACCATGATTCACCAGCCCAGCGGCGGCGCCCAGGGTCAAGCCACCGACATTGACATCCAGGCCCGCGAAATTCTGATTATCCGGGAACGCCTGAATGGACTGATGGCCAAACATACCGGGCAGGACCTCGAAACCATCAGGAGGGATACCGAGCGAGACAATTTCATGGACGCCGAAGAAAGCGTCAAATATGGCCTGGTGGATTCAGTGATGGTAAAACGCCCCAGCGGTGACGACTGAAACATACCGGTCTCGTGAGCGGATGCGGGACTTGCAAAGCGCTTCAAAAAACCGCATCGTAAAGTTTGGGTGTCAAGGGATATACCGGTACGCAACGGGAATGATGAATGAGCAATAAAACTTCGAATACGGGCAGGGATGGCGGCAAGCTGCTGTATTGCTCGTTTTGCGGCAAAAGCCAACATGATGTACGTAAGCTGATTGCGGGTCCCTCCGTGTTCATTTGTGATGAATGCGTTGACTTGTGCAATGACATCATCAGTGAAGAAGTTGGGCAATCCAGTAGCTCCGGCGCCAAGGAGCACCTGCCGGTGCCGCAGGAAATCAGGGAAATACTGAACGACTATGTAATTGGCCAACACCGCGCCAAAAAAGTATTGTCTGTCGCTGTATATAACCACTACAAGCGCTTGCGTTATCGCAAGGACCACTCCGAAGATGTGGAACTGGGCAAGAGTAACATCCTGTTGGTGGGGCCTACGGGGAGTGGTAAAACCCTGTTGGCGGAAACCCTGGCCAGATTACTGGATGTCCCCTTCACCATCGCTGATGCAACCACACTGACCGAGGCCGGTTATGTTGGCGAGGATGTCGAAAACATCATTCAGAAACTGTTGCAGAAGTGCGACTACGATGTAGACAAAGCCAAGGAGGGCATTGTGTACATCGATGAAATCGACAAAATATCCCGCAAGTCGGACAACCCGTCCATTACTCGTGATGTGTCCGGGGAAGGTGTGCAGCAGGCCCTGCTCAAGCTGATCGAGGGCACCCTTGCCTCGGTACCGCCACAGGGAGGCCGCAAGCATCCCCAGCAGGAATTCCTGCAGGTGGATACTTCCAATATCCTGTTCATTTGCGGCGGCGCTTTCTCTGGTCTTGACAAGGTGATTCGGGACCGCTCCGATAAGGGTGGGATCGGTTTTGGCGCCGATGTGAAAAGCAAGGATGATGCCAAGAATATCGGTGAAGTGCTGCGTGGCGTGGAACCGGAAGACCTGGTTCGTTACGGGTTGATTCCGGAGTTTGTCGGCCGCCTTCCGGTGATTGCCACGCTGGAACAGCTTGACGTGGATGCCTTGGTGCAAATTCTTACCGAACCAAAAAATTCTCTCACCAAACAATATGCAAAATTGTTCGAGATGGAGGGGGTGGAAGTCGATTTTCGCGACGATGGTCTACGGGCAATTGCCGAACGGGCCATGGAGCGCAAAACCGGTGCCCGTGGCCTGCGCTCCATTCTTGAATCGGTACTGCTGGACAGCATGTACAACATTCCATCTCGCGATGATGTTCGCAAAGTGGTGATTGACGAACAAGTCATTCGCGGTGATTCCCAACCTCTGCTGGTCTATCAGAGTAACGAGGCTCCCAAGGCCGCTGCCCCGGAAGAGTAGCTGCTCCGCCCAGGGTGTGAGCTTGTAATTCCGGAAGTTATCCCCCATATCACCGGTTGAAAGGGGATATTTTCAAACCAGGAGACAGTTATGGGCCATCCTTCCGCCAAACAGCTTCCCTTGTTGCCGTTGCGCGATGTCGTGGTCTATCCGAGCATGGTTCTGCCTCTGTTTGTCGGAAGGGAGAAGTCCATCAAGGCTCTGGAAAACGCCATGGCCAATGATCAGCGTGTGCTGCTGGTAGCCCAACGCAATGCTGTTGATGACGACCCCGGGATTAAGGAAATCTACCGGGTAGGTACAGTATCCAGTATTTTGCAGTTGCTGAAGCTTCCTGACGGTACTATCAGGGTGCTGGTGGAGGGAGGCCATCGAGCTCGGGTATTGGAAATGGACAATTCCGGCGGGTTCTGCGTCGCCGAAGTGGGTGAAATCGATAATCAGGACGCTCGCGCGGAAGAGGCGGGCGCCTTGCTTCGTCCGGCCATGGCGCAGTTTGAAAAATATGTAAACCTGAGCAAGAAGGTTTCCTCTGAAGCACTGACTTCATTGTCCGGCATAAACGAGCCTGGCCGCCTGGCCGATGCCATTGCCGTTCATTTGAGCGTTGACCTGGATAAAAAACAGGCGATTCTGGAAATGATGGACCTCGTCGAGCGGCTGGAACATGTGATGAGTTTAATGGAGGAAGAGATCGACCTGTTTCAAGTGGAAAAGCGCATCCGCGGCAGGGTCAAGAAGCAGATGGAAAAGAGCCAGCGCGAGTACTATCTCAATGAACAGATGAAAGCTATTCAGAAAGAACTCAGCGAGATAGACGAAGCGCCCAGCGAGATCGACGAATTGCAAGCGAAAATCAAGGCCGCGAAAATGCCGGCGGCCGCGGCAACCAAGGTGGGCGGAGAACTCAACAAGCTGAAAATGATGTCGCCCATGTCTGCCGAGGCCTCGGTGGTGCGCAACTACATCGACTGGATGATTCAGGTACCCTGGTCCAAGCGCAGCAAAGTCAAACGCGACCTGCATCGTGCCCGTGAAATTCTCGATCGGGACCACTATGGTCTGGAAGAAGTCAAAGAACGTATTCTGGAATATTTGGCGGTTCAACAGCGGGTGCGCAAGAGCAAGGGCCCGGTGTTGTGCCTGGTGGGCCCTCCGGGTGTTGGCAAAACATCTCTGGGTGAATCCATCGCTCGCGCCACCAATAGAAAATTCGTGCGCATGGCGCTGGGAGGCGTGCGCGATGAAGCAGAAATCCGTGGCCACCGCCGCACCTACATCGGTTCGATGCCTGGTAAAATATTGCAAAAAATGGCCAAGGCGGGAGTACGCAATCCCCTGTTCCTGCTGGACGAAATCGACAAAATGGGCATGGACATGCGCGGCGACCCCGCGTCAGCCATGCTGGAAGTGCTGGACCCGGAGCAGAATCACGTTTTTAACGATCACTATCTGGAGGTGGACTACGACCTCTCCGATACCATGTTCCTGTGTACTTCCAATACCATGAATATTCCCGATCCACTACTGGACCGGATGGAAGTCATACGTATCCCCGGTTATACCGAGGACGAGAAGTCCAATATTGCAGAATGCTATTTGATTCCCAAGCAACTCAAACTGAATGGACTAAAGAATAATGAGGTGGAAATCACTTCTGAGGCCATCCTCAACATAATCCGCTATTACACTAGGGAAGCAGGCGTACGCGCGCTGGAACGCGAAATTGCCAAAATTTGCCGCAAGTCCGTCAAGGGCCTCAGCCTCGGTGAATATACGCAACCGCTGCTGGTCGAAAGTGAGTTGCTGGGTGACTTGCTGGGGGTGCGCAAATTCAACTTTGGCTCGGCCGAACAGGAAAACAAGGTTGGCCAGGTGATTGGCCTGGCCTGGACCCAGTTCGGTGGGGAGTTATTGACCATTGAAGCCGCCGCTGTAGCCGGCAAGGGCCGTCAAGTCAAAACCGGCTCGCTTGGGGATGTCATGCAGGAGTCGATCAAGGCGGCCTATACCGTGGTGCGAAGCCGCTCACAACTGTTGGGAATCCCCGCCAGTTATCACGACATGCACGATGTTCACATTCACGTACCCGAAGGGGCCACACCCAAGGATGGTCCCAGCGCCGGTATTGCGATGTGCACGGCGCTGGTTTCTGTGCTCACCAATATTCCAGTTCGCTCCGAGGTAGCCATGACCGGTGAGATTACCTTGCGCGGTGAGGTGTTGCCGATAGGGGGGCTGAAGGAAAAGTTGTTGGCCGCTCACCGCGGTGGCATTACCACGGTCGTCATTTCGAAAGAAAACGAGCGGGACCTCAAGGAAATCCCGGACAATATCAAGGCTGACCTGGACATCAAGGCGGTAAAATGGATCGACGAAGTACTGAATATCGCACTGGAGTCCATGCCTGAGCCCCTTACCCAGGAAGAATACCTGGCGATCCCGGTGGTTGCCGGCGGTGCGGGTGACCTGGGCGGTCAGGATGAAAAAAATCGCATAAATACGCATTAAATGGCTCATGTTCGTTGACCGTGGCGCAAAATCTATTATAGAGTTGCCCTACTGAGTACTTGGGTATTCATGTCAAAACCAACGTCTTACATTTCCCCACAGGAAGATCAGCGTGAACAAAAACGAACTTATTGAACAAATCGCGTCCTCAGCGGATATTTCCAAAGCCTCGGCGGCCAAGGCGCTTGTAGCCGTAACCGACGCCGTCACCGGCGCCCTGAAAGCAGGCAATTCGGTGTCACTGGTGGGCTTTGGCACGTTTGGTGTGAAGGAGCGCGCTGCTCGCACTGGGCGAAACCCGCAAACAGGCGCGTCCATTCAGATTGCAGCTGCTCGCGTACCCAGCTTCAAGGCTGGAAAAGGGCTGAAAGACGCAGTTAATTCCGGGTAGCTTCCGCCAACGTTTCATTGAAATGGCCTGCCGTTTTTTCTCAAGCGGCAGGTGATTGGGTTGTGGAGAAAGGGCCACACCAGAGAGCGAAGGCGCACTTTCCGGTGCGCCTTTTTTTATCGGGCCTGACGCTGTTCCGCGGCTGGTTGCAAACATGGACAGACGCTGTCACTTGGCCCGCATCCAGCGCAATCGAAACCGTGGCAAAGGGAAAAACGGGCTGAGGAGAATGGTGGGCGCCAGGCTGCCTGGTAACCGATAGAAGTACTTTTTGAAGAAGTATTGCGACCATGTTGCAGAGTATCCGCAAGAATATCCAGGGAACCATGGCCAAGGTGATCGTAGGTATCATCGTTGTGCCCTTTGCCTTTTTCGGTATCGAATCCCTGTTTGGCGGAAGCGTGATTCAAAATGTCGCCGAGGTGAATGGGCAGCCGATCACTGCCGCGGAATTACAGCAGCAGATCAATCTGCAAAGGCGCCAGCTCTTGATGTCCATGGGTGAGGATATAGATCCTTCACTGTTGGATGAGCAAAAGCTGGCTGGTATCGCGCTTGAATTCCTGGTGCAGAAGTTACTCTTGCTGGAGGCTGCCAGCGGGTATGACATGGCTATATCCGACCAGAGGATCAATGATCTGGTCACATCCATGCCCTCTTTTCAGACTGAAGGCCAATTCGACCCGCAACGCTACCGCCTGTTGCTGTCCGATCAAGGCTATACCCCAGCCGGCTTTCGTAAAGCGCTGCGGGAAGATATTTTGTTGAGCCAGCTTCGCTCCGGCATCGGCGGTGCGGAATTCGTCACTGCCTCTGAATTGGCCCTTTTGTCGGCTATCCAGGAAGAACAGCGTGACTTGCGCTATCTACGCATTCCGATAGACCGTTTCAAGAATGGCCATGCGCTTGCAGAGAGTGAAGTAGATGCCTGGTATGAAGCCAACCAACTCCTCTATCAAACGGAAGAGAACGTTTCTCTCGACTACATCGAACTACGGCAGGAGGATTTTGAACCTGAACTCACTGAAGCAGAGGTTCGGGAACTGTATGAACTCGAAAAAGACAGTTTGCAAGTAGCGGAAATAAGGGCCGTATCACATATCCTGTTCGAGCAGGGCGAGGCAGAATCAGAACAGGATTTGCGGGCGCGGATTGCCTCCGTGAGCGCAAAATTGGAGGCTGATGCTGCCAATTTCCCTGCACTGGCAAGGCAATACTCAGAGGATCCGGGTTCGGCCAGTCTGGGTGGTGAACTGGGACTGACCAGTGGTGATACCTTCCCCCCTGAAGTTGAAGCTGCCGTGGCCCGGCTTGCACTCAAGGAGGTGTCCGAGCCGGTTGAGAGCGAAGCGGGTTGGCACCTGTTGCTGGTGACGGAAATTCGCGGTGGAGCAACTCCGGCTTTTGATGAGGTACGGATGGAACTGGAGCAGCGCTTGCGCGGCGAGCGGGCTCAGCGCGAATTGCTAAGGGTGGTCGAGAGCCTGCGTGACCTGGTATTCAACGCGGAAGACCTGCACGGTCCGGCATCTGAACTGTCGTTATCCGTTTCCCGCCAGGAAGGCGTCACCCGCAGCGGAGGTGAAGGCCTGTTTACCAACCCTCAGGTCATTAATGCCGCGTTTAGCCCCGACCTGTTGGAGAATGCTTACAACAGCGATGTTTTGGAACTCAATGACGGCCATTTTGTAGTCCTGCGAATTGTCGCTCATCGACCTTCTGAAACCCCACCACTGGCGCAGGTGCGTGACCGGGTAGCTAACGAAATTATCGAAGACAAGGCCCGGAATGAGGCTGTTGTTCATGCTGAGGATCTGCTCAAACAATTACTCGCCGGCGCCAGTATCGAAGCGCTGGCCCTTGCCGAAGGTTACCAGTGGCAGGTCGAACTGGGGGCGACGAGGGACAATCAACAGTTGCCCCGAGGTATCCTGGAATCGGCATTCAAACTGCAAACGCCCGCCGAGGGCTCAGTTTACGATTATGTACAGACAGTAGAGGGTGATGTAGAACTCTTCGAGATTTTCCGTGTAAAACCCGGAAATATAGAGAGTATTTCTAATCAGAAGAAAATTCAGTTACGACAGAAAATGGCTGAAGAGTGGTCCCGAACCTTAACCGCTATTCATTACCAAAATCTTGCTGATAGCGCCCGTGTGGTGAGAAGTTAGCAGGACAGGCAACGCAACACCCGCAGTCAGGACACATTCTCCCGGGGCCGGGGTTGGCCCGATTTACACGCAATAGGTGGTATACCTTGTACAAAATCCTTACCCGCAATCATATTTCCAGCAAGGGCCTGGACAAGTTTTCTACGCAAAAATATGAGTTGGGCAGAGAGCTCTCTCAGCCGGACGCCATTTTGCTGCGCAGCCATACACTGGACCCCGTGGAGATCAGCGACAGCGTGCTGGCGATTGCCCGGGCCGGCTCCGGAACCAATAACATTCCGGTTCCGCTTTGCACGGAACGGGGTATTCCGGTTTTCAACTCACCCGGGGCCAACGCCAATGCGGTAAAAGAGCTGGTGGCGGCAGCCTTGCTGTTGGGGTCTCGAGGTATTATTGAGGGAATCTCCTATGTCGAGACGCTGGGGGATATCACTGATGAAACGGAATTGTACCAGTCCCTGGAAGCCCACAAGAAGCAGTTCAGGGGAAGCGAACTCTCCGGCAAGACTTTGGGCGTGATCGGATTGGGAGCTATTGGCTCGCTGGTCGCCGACACCGCGCTGACCCTGGGTATGGAAGTGTGCGGTTACGACCCGGCGCTGTCTGTAGATGCCGCCTGGAGACTGTCCAACCGGGTCCGGAGAATGGAGGCCCTGTCATCGCTCATCGGCCGCTGTGATTATATCAGCCTGCACCTGCCGATGCTGGATTCGACCATGGGCCTGATCGATACGAAGATACTGGGAAATTTGAAAGAGGGCGCCTGCCTGTTAAATTTTTCCCGCCCGGAAGTTGTGGATCTTGCAGCGGTGATTGAGTCCCTGGATAGGGGCAGGCTGCGCCGCTATATTACCGATTTCCCCCAGATCGGCTTGATCGGCAGGAAGGATGTCACACTGATGCCGCATATTGGCGCATCCACCCAAGAGGCGGAAGATAACTGTGCGGTAATGGCGGCGCAGCAACTACAGGATTTCCTGGAGTGCGGCAATATACGTAACTCGGTGAACTTCCCCACCCTGGTGCTGGAACCCTGCGATGGTGTCAGGTTGGCTATCAGCAATAGCAATGTACCCAAAATTCTGGGTAGCTTGCTTTCCCTGCTGGCCGATGAAAACATTAACGTGATCGACATGCTGAACAAAAGTCGGGAAACAATTGCCTATAACCTGATTGACCTGGAATGCGCTCCCAGTGCGCCTTTACTTGACCAGATGCGGGCCGTGGACGGTGTCATTAACGCCAGGCTGGTCCAGCCCTGAAGCTGCAATGGCAAGCACTGTCCTAGATGGAATTTCCGATCAACTACCACGCCGCAAGAATCCGGGCAATCCGCCGCTACATTTATGGAATCCAGCATTTTCCGGCGCCATCGATATCGTCATCAAGGCGGATGGCAGCTGGTTTCATGAGGGACGGCCGATTTTACGCCGGCAACTGGTCAAGTTGTTCGCCAGCATTCTTCGCCGCGAAGAGGATGGCGAATACTACCTGGTGACACCGGTGGAGAAGTGGCGGTTGCAGGTTGAATGTCTGCCCCTTCTGGTAACCGATTTCGATATTCTCGACGTCCCGGGACCCGATCAGAAACTGCAAGTCGAAGTCAATACGGGCCGCCGCTACGTGGTGGGAGAATCCTGTACCCTGTACCTGCCTGACTCGCCGCAATGCGCGGGGATTCCGGGAGTCATGCTGGAGTATGGCGTGGGGGCCCTGTTTAATCGCGCAGCATGGTACCGGCTTGCCCAATGCTGTGAATCCCGTGACGGTTCCAGTGGAATCCATAGCTGTGGCCATTTCTACATATTGGGGTAATTGGGGCCGCCCGAGCCCTCTGGAGCCACCCATACGATATTCTGCGAGGGGTCCTTGATATCACAGGTCTTGCAGTGTACACAATTTTGCCCGTTGATCTGAAAACGCGGCCCGGACGGGTCCTCCAACACTTCATACACACCAGCCGGACAGTAGCGCTGCGCGGGCTCGTCCCAGGTCGGCAGGTTTACCGAAATCGGAATGCCGTCATCCTTAAGCGTCAAATGGCAGGGCTGGTCTTCCTCATGGTTGGTGTTTGACAGAAATACAGAGGAAAGGCGATCAAAACTGATAACGCCATCAGCTTTCGGATAGTCAATTTCCGGGCACTGCGCCGCCGGCTTCAACGTTGCGTAATCCTCCCGCCGGTCATGCAAGGTAAAGGGCAGCCGGCCACCGAACAGGTTTTGATCGACCCACACCAGTGCTGAGCCGATCAGGGTGCCGAATTTGTGCATGAACCCCGAGAAGTTGCGAGTGGTGTACAGTTCTTCATACAACCAGGAATTTTTCATTCGCGCGGAGAAGCCAGCCAACTCTGCAGGCGCTTCGGCGCCCATTGCCAGAGCTGCCACCACCTCTTCCGCGGCCAGCAAGCCACTTTTCATGGCGGTATGATTGCCCTTGATTTTCACACTGTTGAGGGTGCCTGCGTCACAGCCGATCAAAAGGCCGCCGGGGAAGTGCATCTGCGGCAGGGAATTCAGGCCACCCTTGGTGACGGCGCGGGCGCCGTAGGCGATGCGGCTACCGCCTTCGAGGTATTTGCTGGTTTCCGGATGGTGCTTCCAACGCTGAAATTCCTCATAGGGGCTGAGCCGCGGATTACTGTAGTTCAAGTCGGTGATCAGACCGACATACACTTGCCGATTTTCCGCATGATAGAGGAAGGCGCCACCGCTTGATCTGCTTTCCTGCAAGGGCCAGCCCAACCCGTGTATGACCAGCCCCGGCTGGTGTTTGGCTGGGTCGACTTCCCAGATTTCCTTGATTCCGATGCCGTAGTGCTGGGGGTCTGCTTCCCGGTCAAGTTCGAACCGTGAGATAAGCTGTTTGCCCAGGTGTCCACGGCAACCTTCGGCAAACAAGGTGTAACGCGCGTGTAGCTCCATTCCGGGCACATAACCCGGTTTTTGCTCGCCGTCCGCGCCGATGCCCATATCGCCGGTGGCAATGCCCTTGACCCGGCCATCGAGGTGATAAAGCACTTCCGCAGCGGCAAAGCCCGGATAGACCTCGACACCCATTTCCTCAGCCTGGGCCGCCAGCCACCGGCACAGGTTGCCCATGGAGACTATATAGTTACCGAGGTTATGGGTGGGCTTGGGAATCAGGAAGTTGGGTAGCTTGATGGCGCTTTTGGCGCTGGTGTAGAAGAAGAACCGGTCTTCCGTGACCGGGGTCGGCAACGGTGCTTCCCGCTCCTGCCAATCCGGAAACAACTCGTGCAATGCGCGAGGATCAAACACTGCCCCGGATAAAATGTGCGCACCTACCTCTGAGCCTTTTTCCA
The DNA here is from genome assembly GCA_026710905.1 of Halieaceae bacterium. Lineage (GTDB taxonomy): Bacteria > Pseudomonadota > Gammaproteobacteria > Pseudomonadales > Halieaceae > JAPOQD01. Next base: position 35,753 of record JAPOQD010000022.1, on the reverse strand, counting down.
CCACGCAAACGCTGATTTCCTGCCCCTTTTCCGTACTCAATTGCATGATGCGACAGGCCGCTGCCAAGCCCGCCGGTCCGGCTCCGACAATCAGCACATCAAATTCCATGGATTCACGTTCCACCTGTTGTTCCCCTGTTTCGTCTAGTTCCGATGCTGACGCGGCAGTATATGATTTTGGCAGTTGAAACTCTATCAACGGGTCCGGCCGGGTCGTTTCCCTCCATTCCAGGTAGTCTCCCTGATATTGACCTGTGGGGTTTATGTGGGCATGATAGCCGCCCGAATGCGGTGGCCCGCCACCGCCCCCAACTCTGAAAATCTACGGAGAATCCATGAAGATTCTTGTTGCTGTCAAACGCGTGGTTGACTACAACGTCAAGGTTCGCGCCAAAGCCGATGGTTCAGACGTTGACCTGAACAACGTAAAAATGTCTATCAATCCATTCTGTGAAATCGCGGTGGAAGAGGCATTGCGCCTGCGGGAGGCGGGCGCTGCTACGGAAGTCATCGCCGTGTCTGTCGGTGACAATTCCTGTCAGGAGCAGATTCGCATGGCCCTGGCGCTGGGTGCGGACCGTGGTATACAGGTGCAGACTGAAGGTCCGGTAGAGCCCCTGGTAGTGGCGAAGTTGTTGCGCGCCATTGTTGCCAGGGAAGAGCCGGGCCTGGTGATTCTGGGTAAGCAGTCAATCGATGGCGACAACAACCAAACCGGGCAGATGTTGGGTGCGTTGGCCTGTATGCCCCAGGGCACCTTCGCCTCCGAGGTGGTGCTGGATGGTGATCGGGTCAAGGTTACCCGCGAGGTCGATGGCGGCCTGCAGACAGTAGCCCTGAAGCTGCCAGCCATTGTCACCACCGACTTGCGTCTGAACGAACCCCGCTACGCTTCCCTGCCCAATATCATGAAAGCCAAGAGGAAGCCGCTGGATGTATTTACCCCCGAGGAACTCGGGGTAGAGGCCAGGGCGCACCTGACCCTGGTGAAAGTGGAGCCTCCACCCGAGCGACAGGCGGGCATCATCGTCGAGGATGTGGAGCAGTTGGTGGAAAAATTGAAAGACGAGGCGAAAGTTATTTCATGAACACGCTGGTAATTGCAGAACACGACAATAGCAGTATCAAGGCCGCCACCTTATCGTCTATTGCCGCAGCCCAGGCCCTGGGTGGCAGTGTGGACGTCCTGGTGGCTGGTGGAGGTTGTGGCGCCGTGGCTGAAGCCGCGGCCGCCATTAGCGGCGTCGACAAGGTACTGTTGGCCGACCACGAGGTTTATGCTCACCGGCTTCCGGAAAATGTTGCGTTACTGGTTGCCGAGTTGGGCGCTGATTATGACAATCTACTGGCGACAGACACTACCGACGGCAAGAACATCATGCCTCGGGTGGCGGCGTTGCTCGACGTAGGGCAGATTTCCGACATCATCTCGGTGGAGTCGGCAGACACTTTCAAGCGTCCTATTTATGCCGGCAATGTAATTGCAACGGTTCAATCAGCCGATGCCAAAAAGGTCATTACCGTGCGTACCACGGCTTTTGACGGGGTATCCGATAGCGGCGGCTCGGCTGTTATTGAAGTGGTCGACGCTGTTCACGATGCAGGCATTTCCAGCTTTCTGGACGAAGTCGTGGCGGTTTCCGACCGCCCGGAACTGACGGCTGCGGATGTCATTATTTCCGGAGGCAGAGGTATGCAGAATGGCGAAAATTTCTCCATGCTCGAATCCATCGCCGACAAGCTGGGCGCCGCTGTGGGCGCTTCCCGCGCAGCGGTTGATGCCGGCTTTGTCCCCAATGACATGCAGGTTGGTCAAACCGGCAAGATCGTCGCCCCAGACCTGTATATTGCCGTGGGCATCTCCGGTGCAATTCAGCATCTTGCGGGCATGAAGGACTCGAAGGTGATTGTCGCCATCAACAAGGACGAGGACGCACCGATCTTCCAGGTGGCCGACTACGGGCTGGTGGCGGACCTGTTCAAGGCGCTGCCGGAACTGGATTCCGCCCTGTAAACCGCTTCCGCTCCGCTGGGCCCATCACGCCAGCGCCCGCCGCGTCAATCCCGACGCAGATGATCGCTGATTGCGATGGGAGTAGGGTAGTTGAGAACCACAATGTAGGAAGAAATCACGAAGGTAATAATTGTGGTTGCCTGTATCAGCAGGGAGGCAGGTTCACTGATCAGGGCGCCGGAGGAGGCCACATAGGCGATCAACAGAGAAAACTCACTGACCTGCCCAAGGCGAAACCCGAGATTCCAGGACAGGGTTCGCATTTCTCTAACCCCCTTGAGTAAAAACCGGTAGACCACCGGTTTTAGCGCCAGCACCAGAAGCGCCAGCAGGCAAGCGGGGAACAGTACCTGGGACAGCATGGAAAGGTCGAGGCGGGCTCCCACAGAGAAAAAGAACAGTACCAGGAAAAAATCCCGCAGCGGTTTCAGACTGACCGCAATGTACTGGGAGATGGGGCTGGTAGCAATGGTAATTCCGGCGATGAAGGCGCCGATTTCGCCTGACAGTCCCATGGCGTGGGCGGTTTCCGCCAAGCCAAGGCACCAGCCGATAGCGAGCAGGAATATATACTCGTGGAATCGATCAAAACGGGTAATCAGCGGTAGCATCACATACCGAACCACCGCCAGGGCCACTCCGATGAGCACCGGCAGGGCCAGTATCACCTGCGCCAAACCGTAGGGAGCCGGGCTGCTGTTTTCGGCGTTGTTGAGCAACAGCATCAATACCAGAATGGCCAGCAAGTCCTGCAGTAACAACAGGCCGATCATCAATTCGCCAATATGGCGGTGATGCAGGACCGTGACCGGGAGTAACTTGATGCCGATGATGGTAGAGGAAAACATCATCGCCGCTCCGATAACCAGTGAATCAAGGCGGCTGAAACCAAACAGGATGGCGACTGTGTAGCCCATCGCCAGAAAAATTGCAGATGAAACAAACGCAACCAGCGTGGATTTACGCAGGGTGGCCCACAGAGCCTGCGGCTGCATATCCAGACCCAGCAGAAACAGCAGGAAAATAATACCTACGTGTGCGATATCGGAAAGCAGACCCAAGTCGGTCACCAGGTGTAATCCATGGGGGCCGATGACGGCTCCTAACACGATGTAGGCAATAATCAGGGGCTGGCGGGTAAACAGGGCGATGGAAGCCAGTATCGCGGCGCCTGTGAAAATCAGGGAGAAGGAGAGAGTTACCGTGCTGATGTCCATGCCGTCAGTATAACCCGCCAAGGTAAGCGCGGCTTAGCGGCGCCTGAACAGGGGCTCGGGCTGCTCTATCGAGGCCTGATATACTTCCGAAAAATCTTCCAGGTTGGCCAGGCTCTCCTCCAGTTGCGACTCATCCGCCAACTGAAAAGCGTTGAAGCCACAACGCTTGAGGTAGAACAACTGGTCGCGTGTAAACTCACCGGTTGCACGGATTTCGCCACGGAAGCCCCGCTCCCTCAGTTCACGCGCGTAGGAAAACCCTCGGCCGTCGGTCAATACCGGAAAATGAATGGCGACCAAAGACAAGCGCGAAAGCTCCACCCCAATCTGCTGCGGGGACTCTCCCGGTTGCAATACCAGGCCGAGGCCGTCGCCGCTTACCCCGGCATTGAGTTTTTCCAGGGACAACAGGGGCCCATCCCAGTCGTCCTCTACCACCCGGCCGTCGCGGATCAGCTTAACTCGCATACTTCACTTGCCCGAATTGGGGTGTGACGCCATGCGCCCGGTCGAAAAGACGCCGAAGGCATAGCAGGGGCTGCGCATGCCCAGCCCATATTTGAGGGGGCGCCCCCGCACGGCGAGTGATTCGGAAGTCGCGACAGAAGCCTGACGCCATGCGCCCGGAGAACGCAATATGCGGGCCAGATCAGGCATAGACATTTTGCTTGAAGGGCTCCAGGCCGGTGCGACGGCAGGTATCCAGGAATGTTTCTTCCTCCAGCCTCAGGCCCAGGTAGGTCTTGAGGATTTTTTCGATAATCTCGGGCATGTCATCCTGCTTGAACGAGGGGCCCAAAATCTTGCCGATGGAGGCATCCTTGCCCTGGTTGCCGCCAATACTGACCTGGTAGAACTCTTCACCTTTCTTGTCCACGCCCAGTACGCCGATGTGCCCGATGTGGTGGTGCCCACAGGCATTCATGCAACCGGAAATGTTGAGATCCAGCGGCCCCAGATCGTACAGATAATCCAGTTCCGCGAAGCGCGCCTGAATCGCTTCCGCCACCGGGATGGACTTGGCGTTCGCCAGGGAGCAGTAGTCTCCCCCGGGGCAGCAGATCAGGTCGCTGAGGTAGCCGATATTTGGTGTGGCAAGGCCCAGGGGCTTCAGTGCTTGCCACAGTGGCAACAGGTCCCGCTGTTGCACATCCGCCAATACCAGATTTTGCTCGTGGGTGGTGCGGATTTCTCCAAAGGAATACTGACTCGCCAGGTTGGCAAGAGAATCCATTTGATGGTCGTTGATATCACCAGGGGCGTAACCGGTAGCCTTGAGCGACAGGTTCACGATGCGGTAACCCGGGACGCGGTGAGGCCGGGTGTTGCGCTGAACCCAATTGTCGAAGCTGCTGTCCGCCGCACATTGCTCATCCAGTTGACGCTCGGCCAGACCGGCATCCAGATTCTGATAGTCCGGTGCTGTGAAGTACCGGGTGTAGCCTTCGACTTCCTCCTCGGTCAAGGTTGTGGGGCCGTCCTTCAGCCTTGCCCATTCCGCCTCCACCTGCTGGCGAAAGGCATCGACGCCCATGGCCTTGACCAGGATTTTGATACGCGCCTTGTACTTGTTGTCCCGTCGCCCGTGTTGGTTGTACACCCGCATGATGGATTCCAGGTAGCTCAGCAGGTGCCTTTTCTCCAGCCATTCGCAGATCACCGACCCGATGACGGGGGTGCGTCCCAGCCCGCCGCCCGCCAATACCTTGAAGCCAATCCGGCCATCCTGCGGATGTTTGATCAGCTCCAATCCGATGTCATGAGAGTGAATGGCAGCACGATCCGACTCGCTGCCGCAAACCGCAATCTTGAACTTGCGCGGTAAAAAGGCGAACTCCGGGTGCAGGGTGGACCACTGGCGGATGATTTCACACCAGGGACGGGGGTCCTCCAGTTCATCCGCGGCAACCCCGGCATAGGGATCGGTGGTGGTATTGCGAATGCAGTTACCGCTGGTTTGTATAGCGTGCATCTGCACACTGGCCAGCTCCTCGAGGATATCGGGCACATCTTCCAGCGCCGGCCAATTTATTTGCATATTCTGGCGGGTGCTGACATGGGTGTAGCCCTTGTCGTAATTCCGGGAAATTTCAGCCAGTTTGCGCAGCTGCCTGCTGCTGAGCATCCCATAGGGTATGGCAATACGCAGCATGGGCGCCAGACGTTGCACATAGAGGCCATTCTGCAGACGCAGGGGCAGGAACTGCTGTTCGGTAATTTTTCCCTCCAGGTAGCGACAAGTCTGGTCGCGAAACTGCGCCACACGCTGGTCGACGATGCGCTGGTCCTGTAGTGCGTATTGATACATTGCGCTGGGTGGCTCAAAAAAGGGTGGCTACTCTAGCAGAAAAACCACTTGCTTTGAATCAATAAGCTTGTCCGAGACTGGAATGAATCAGGGCTGTAGCCCGGCCGAAAGTCCACTTCGATGGAATGTAAACGTTCGCTATTTGCGAGATGTCTGGTCAAGTCAGACGGGCTGGCGCCGTAGGGGCCACACATGTGCGGCCCGCTGACCACCAGCGCCCGAGTGACCAGCGGAGGGCCGTGTGTCCGAAGGGGGTGCCGTGTGCCCGAAGGGTTACGATGGAACAATGGAGGTTCCATGCCCACTGGTTTTTTTAAGAAATCTTCGCGGCTAGAAACTGGAACGGATATCCAGGTACAGGTAACGTCCGTAGTCGGTGTGCGCATTGGAGAAGTAGCCGAAATAGCGATCCGCCAAGGGTGCTCGCTGGTCGGTGAAATTGTTGATGCCCAGGCGGATACGTGTATCTGCCCCTGAGATCTTCGCCGTATAGTCGACGGTAACGTGAAAAGTTTCCATCTTGGGTATCACATAGCGCTCACCGCCTTCCAGCGTCAGACTGCTTTGATAGAATTTCCCCAGCCTGGAGCCACTGAGCGAAGCTCCAAACTGCGCCTTGCGCCAGCTCAGCCGCGCCGTGTGCTTCTCCTCCTGGTTGCCGTCGAAGCCCACCAGATCAGCAAATCCCGCCACAGGATAATTTATCGGTATTGCCCCGGAATCTTGTGCAGCGGCCAGGATGGCGGACAGACCTCCCGCTTCCTGCTCGTATTCATCGAGAAAAGCGCCGTTATAACTGAAACGTAAGCGTCCCAATTTAAAATCGTGGTCAAGATAAAGCCCGATATCGTGGCCACGCATGGTGCGGGTATCCAGGTTCCGGTATACATCGTTGATAATCCTGACGTCCCCGGCCGGACAAATCCCGGCTTCCCTGAAGGCAAGAATTTGATCGTCGTCTGGTGTAGTTCGTTCCACCGCGGCGTTGAACGCGGCCGCATCACAATTGGTCGGGCCATTTTCGATGCGATAATACAAATCCAGCAGGGTGTGATTCTCCTCGCCGAACAGGCCAATGGTCTTCTCTTTCTCGATAGACCAGTAGTCCAGGGTTAAGGTCAGTATATCGTTTGGCGTCCAGGCAAAGCCGATGGAGGTATTTTCCGACTCTTCCGGCTGCAGCAGATCGCTGCCCTCGGCCGCTCGCTGCATCGAACTGCGGCAAGCGAGATTGTAAGCCCCGTTGGTTACGTCGTCGGCGTAGGTACAGGCATAGTCGTTACGGGTATTGGTGCGCGCCACAATATCTTCGTTGACCGTTACCAGATTGGGCGCCCGGAATGCCTCTGACCAGGAGCCTCGAATCAACAGCTGCCTGAACGGCCGCCAGCCGAAAGCGGCTTTCCCCACAGTCGCGGTCTCACCGATGTCCGAGAAATCCTCGTGGCGCAGGGCGAGTTGCAGGTCCATGTTTCTCAATAGCGGCGCCTGCAGTTCTGCAAACACCGAACTCACCCGCCGTGAGCCATTACTATCGGGGGTGGGGCTCGAGTTAACCACGTCAGACACATACGGGAAGGTGTCGCCCTCGGCATCAGTAAAAGTGATGGAGCCATCCAGCCGCGGATCTCGATCATCGTCGAAGGACTCCTCTCGCCATTCAACACCGCCAGCGAAGCCCACCGGCCCGGCAGGTAGTTGAAAAATTCCATTCTTGGACAGCTTCACATCGAAGGTCACCAGTTCCGTTTCATTTTTTCGATAGACATCCACCAGGGCGCGCTCAAAATTACTGCCGGCGCCTGCCACAAAGGGGTTGTAGGCGGCTGCCGTACTATCGTTCAGGGCATCTTGCATGAGACTGTTGGAGATGCGGTTGTGGGTAATATCGTCTTTGCCGGCCCGCGACCACGACAGCGCGGATTCCCATTCCCAGTCCCCGGCCGTGCCGCGCAGGCCCTGCAGTACACGATAGGTCTCACCGTCGTTATCGATTACCCTGGGCAATTCTGCATAGCGGTAATTGTCCAGCGTCATGGCCAGGCCCGTACAGGGTACATCTCCGCCGATGATTTCATCCGGCAAACGGTTCGGTGACCCGCAAGGCCCGAAGGGGTTGTAATAACTATTTGCAGACAACACCAGTTCCGAGCTTGTGAAGCTGTACGACGGATGCCTGACAAGATTGGTTTCTGACCGGTAAGCCAGTACTTCCGTAAAACTGTCCAATCCGTTCTCGAAGCTGTGATTGATATTGACAAATAGCTGGACACGCCTCAGGTCGGAAGCGATATCCCTTCCGTAGGCATTGAAGTCAAAACGCACAGTGTCCTGTCCGTCTTCATGGCCACAAACCATCTCGTTGATCGGATAATCACAGCGTTCATCGCCAAGCGGATAAATTTCGAATTCGCCACTGACGTCTGTCACATCGTTTTGCCGCAGACTGTGGCTGATGCCCAGGGGTTCAACCACATCGAACTGTCCGTAGAGTGAGTTGACACTGCTGTTGCGAAAGCGGAGGTCGCCTTCCCAAGGTGAACCGGCCGGAACCCGTGACCGGAAATCCGAACTCGCCCAGCGGGCATCATCCCGGGAACTGACCCGGTCACGGTCGTAGTAGTTGAAGAAGGCAGCGACATTGGTGCGGTCGCGGTTGAAATTGCGGCCCCATTTCATGGTCAGGGTCTGATCATCTCGCGGTAAGTTGTCAAACTCTTTCCATTTCACCCGTATGTCAAAACCTTCGAAATCCGCTTGCAATACGGTATTGACTACACCGGCGACCGCATCCGCACCGTAAATGGCCGAGGCTCCATCCCTGAGAACTTCGACACGTTCGACGCCCCACACCGGAATGATTTGCGAGTTGACAGTGTTGACGGGAATATAACTGCCGCCAACCTCCTCGGTCTGGTAGGTGGCCGAATTCACCAACCTGCGCCCATTGAGCAAAACCAGGGTGTTGCCGGTGCCAAGATTTCTGAGGTTGAAGGCGCCGACGTCACCGCGCGCGGCGTTGACCCCGCCGGTGATATTCTCTGCTTCGTTGAAAAAGTTTTGACCGTTTTCGGGGATGAGTTGCAGCAGTTCATCTCCAGAATCGATACCCATGACTTCAATGTCCTCGATACCTACCACCGTTACCGCCAAGGCCTCGATAATGTTCGCCCCTTTGATTTGGGAACCCACCACGATGATTTCCTCGATCGTTCGTGCCGCCCCGGCCACAGCTTCCTGCTGGGCCGCAAGTTGCGCACAGGGCAGTGCAGTGGCGCCGACAGCACAAAGAATGGCTCGAAACGATTGGGTGTAAAGTGAATGGAGACAATTGCCTGCAGGCCTGCTCATTGGTTTACCTTCTTGTCGTGATGGATCTTTCCAGTAGTTTTTTTACCACAATAACCATACTAATACCCAGGCGCCGGCAATCCATCGCAACCCGGCAGATTTTTCCGGCAATCTGCCGGGTTGGGAATCAGTGGCCGACCCCTACACCTACGCACCAGTTCTTCACTGCGCCTGGTCCTATCCGGCGGCGGCACTCCCTCAGTCGAGGTCAAGCGCTTCCGCTACCGCTTGACAAGTACAATACGAAAAACGACCGTGTCTTTCGCCTTGGGCCTGGGCTTTCCCACCGGGCGGGAGTGGGTCTGTTTCGCCTGCCATCCATGGAGATCAGTAATGTACACATCCATCCGCACTCTCGCAGTTTGCTGTGGAATCATCGCCGGCGCAGCCTCGGCCTTTGAGGGTATGTTTACTCCCGGTCAGCTCCCCGGTATCGCCGGCGGCTTGCGCACCGCCGGCTTGCAGCTCGAGCCGTCCGAACTTGCGGACCTGACAAAGTTTCCCATGGCAGCCGTGATCTCGCTGGGCGGCTGCACGGCATCTTTCGTTTCCCCACACGGGCTGGTGGTTACCAACCATCACTGTGCACGCGGTTCCGTGCAGTTTCATTCAAACAGTCGTAACAACTACCTCGAAAATGGATTCCTGGCTGCGTCCATGGCGGATGAACTGCCCGCGGCGCCGGGTTCGCGGGTGTACGTTACGGTGCAGGTGGACGACGTGACGGAACGGCTAAACGGCGGCCTCGACCCGGACCTTCCGCCCCGTGAACGTTATGAGATTATCGAGCAGCGTGAGAAGACACTGATCAAGGAATGCGAGTCCGACCCCGGACACCGCTGTCAAGTACCGCCATTTTATGGCGGCCTGCAATACCAACTCATCAAACGCCTTGAAATCCGCGATGTGCGCATCGCCTACGCGCCTGCGGACGCTATCGGCAACTACGGTGGGGACATCGACAACTGGCGCTGGCCGCGTCACAGCGGAGACTTCGCTTTCTACCGGGCTTACGTTTCCACCGATGGCAGAACGGCGGACTACTCTGCGGACAACGTGCCGTACACTCCCGCACATTACCTCAAGGTGTCTGCCGACGGGCTCGAAGAAGGCAGTTTTGTGATGGCCATGGGCTATCCCGGCGCCACTTCACGCTATGCGCGTCTCGCGACGGCAGCCCACACTTTCGACTGGGCCTATCCCCAATTGGTCACTCTCTTCGCAGAATGGATTGCGGTTATAGAGGCCGCTGCGCCCGAGGGCAGCGATCAGCGCATCCGCTACGCCTCCCGTCTTTCCAGCCTGAATAACGCCCTCAAGAACCTGCGTGGGCAAATTGAAGGTGCGCGTCGACAGAATCTGCTGGAACACCGGGCCGGGCGGGAAGCCCAACTCGACGCCTGGATTGCCGCGGAGGCGGAGCGGGCGCCATTCAGAGATGCAATCCGGCAACTCGATTTTGTGGCGGAACAGACCGCTGCGGAGCAGAAGCGCGAATTCTGGTATCGCAACGCCAGGCGCCCGCAGCTACTTGGCGCCGCGCAGCGTTTGTACCGCCTGGCGAGGGAACGGAGCAAGCCCGACTCAGAGCGAGAAAGCGGTTACCAGGAACGCGATATGAACATGATCCGGCAAACTATGAATCTGATCGGCCGGCGCTATGATGCCGGAGTGGACAAAGAGGAATGGATGCTGTTTCTGCGCGGCTATCTGGCGCAACCCAAGGCAATGCGCTTTACCGCATTCGACGCTGCGCTCGGTCTGAAAGACGGCTACGGCGCAACGGCCCTGTCGCAGGAATTGGACAGTTATTACGCTGGTACGACGCTCAATGATAAAGCAACCCGTTTGGCGGCGATGCAGGCGTCGGCAGAGGAACTGGAAGCCGGAAATGACCCGTTCATGCGCCTGGCGGTGGCGCTTTACGAGACCGACATGGAAATTGAAGAAGCATCCAAAACCCGCGCCGGGCAAACCAGTCTACTGCGCCCTCGATACATGCAAGCAATTATCGAGTGGCAGGCTTCAAGAGGCCACCTGGCCTATCCCGACGCCAATTCCACGCTGAGAGTTACCTATGGAACAGTCAAGGGCGGGTCGCCGCTGGACGGGCTGATCTACCAGCCATTCACCAGTCTCGAAGGTATTCTGCAAAAATACACGGGGTTTCCCCCGTTCAATGCGCCGGCCGTACAACTCGAACGTATACGTGCGGCCGATTACGGCGGTTACCAACTGGAGCCACTCGGCTCAGTGCCGGTGAACTTTCTCTCCGATCTCGATTCCACTGGCGGCAATTCCGGCTCGGCAACGTTGAACGCCAGGGGCGAACTGGTGGGCTTGCTGTTCGATGGTACGCTGGAAAGCGTCAATTCCGACTGGTTGTTCGACCCGCGCACCACTCGCTCGATTCACGTTGATACCCGCTACATGCTGTGGGTGATGGAAAAGATTGACGGCGCGGGAGCACTGATCAGCGAGATGAATGTAGTCCGCTGACTGGCAGTTGACAGCCGCTACCGGCTCAATGATTCTTGTTATATCTCAATTAGTTACTTCCAAATCCGTTTATCGCTACCTCAGCCTAGCGCACCGGGAGGTCGAGATAAACATCCTGCAAGGGCTCATTTTCCAGGGTGAAATGCCACCATTCGGCAGGGTAGTTGCTAAAGCCATGCCGGCTCATCACACTCAGCAACAACAGCCGGTTGGCGCGGGCCTGACCCTGTATGCTGCGGTCCCCGGTGTGGGAACGGGGGTCAAAAAAATCCCAGGGGGTGCCCATGTCGAGCAATCGGCCACCAGTAAAGCGCAGGCTCAGATCCACCGTACTGCCACGGGAGTGGCCAGACTTTTCCGCGATGTAGCCTTCTTCCACCAGCCGCTGCTTGGGGACATTGGGGTAGTAGATCTGCTTGTTCACCGTATCGCCAGGGTTGGCGATCCAGCGCATGAAGTGATCGACGGCGCGCTGTGGCCGGTAGCAGTCGAATACCACGATTTCAAGACCAAAAGCTTCAACCTCGGCCTGAACCTGGGCCAGGGCGGCGGCAGCCTGGGGGGTAAGCAGGCAATTGGCGGCCAGGTAGCCATCCGCGGGTCTGCCCATGAAATTGTCATTGCCGGCATAACGGGCGTTGACGACAATGGCGGGGGACAGGCTGTGAATGTTGACTAATTCGACTTCTGTCTCAGCAGCGGCGGACGGAAGACCAACCGTCAAGCTCAGACAGCAGGATAAGGTCAGCAAGGCTTGCAGAGCACGCATTGAGGGCAAATTTCCGGGGTTCAGAGAAGGCTGCAAATATGGCACAATCCGCGCCTGCCCGGCAAGCTGCAGAGACAGGCCAGGCCCACTCGGTGGAAGAGCTGTGTTGAAACGCAGACAGTTTATTGCTTGGAGTATGGTTGCCGGCTCGTTGCCGGCATTGCCGGTTACGGCCGGTAGCAAGGTGGGCAGGCTCAAACCTGTGCGCCTGCGCCCAGGCGACAAGGTGGCGATTTTGGCACTGGCCACTGTGGCCTATGAACAGTTGGAAGTTCGCTTGGCAGTGGAAACCCTGGAGGCCATGGGTCTCAAGGCGCAGCCCGGCCGGCATGTACTGGAGCGCTTCGGCTACTTTGCCGGCAGGGATCAACAGCGGGCGGAGGATTTCAATAAAGCGGTTCACGATCCTTCGATCAAGGCGATTTTTTGCTTGCGTGGCGGCTGGGGTTCAAGCCGTCTGTTGCCGTTGCTGGACTACGAAGCCCTTGCGGCGAATCCGAAGATCTTGCTGGGCTATAGCGATATCACCAGCCTGCTCAATGCGGTCCACGCCAAAACCGGCCTGATAACCTTTCACGGCCCCAATGTGTGGTCCGAGTGGAATGAATTCACGTTGGAATCCATGCGCGGCCTGCTGTTTGAGGCTCGCGCCATGCGCTACGTCAACCCGCGGGAGGCCGGGGACGACCTGATCGCCAAACAGAATCGAACCCAGACCATTGTCCCCGGCACGGCCAGAGGTGAATTGATCGGCGGCAATTTAAGCCTTGTCTGCGGACTGCTGGGCACGCCCTATCTACCCTCTTTCGAGCATAAAATCCTGTTTCTGGAAGACGTGGGTGAAGCGGTGTACCGAGTCGACCGCCTGCTGACCCAACTAAGGTTGTCGGGAGAAATGAAAAAACTGTCCGGCATCGTTTTTGGTCAGTTCAGCCGCATCGTTCCGAAGCGCGGCCTCGGGGATTTCAGTCTCATGGACGTGCTGCGGCAGCACTTCGAACCGCTGGGCTTGCCCTGTTACTATGGCGCCATGTTCGGTCACATTTCGCAGAACAGCACTCTGCCTATCGGCATACCCGCCAGCATGGACGCCAGCCGGGGAGAACTGGAATTACTGGAACCCGCCGTGCTGTAGCTGCGGCTTAAAACGCGAGAGTAACCATGTTGATCGGAGTCCCAATAGAAATCAAGGACCATGAATATCGGGTTGGTTTGACACCTGCCTCGGTTAGGGAATTATGCCGTCATGGCCATCGAGTGACGCTGCAGCACGATGCCGGCGCTGCGATCGGTTTTTCGAATGAAGATTACCTGGATGCCGGTGCGGTGATTGTGGACCGGGCGCAACAGATTTTTGACGAATCGGAATTGATCGTCAAGGTCAAGGAGCCACAGCCGGAGGAATGTAAAATGCTCCACCAGGGGCAACTGTTGTTCACCTATCTGCATTTGGCGCCAGACCTGGAGCAAACGGAGTTGCTGTTGGCATCCGGCGCCACCTGCATCGCCTATGAAACCGTTACCGATGATTCCGGAACGCTGCCGCTGCTGGCCCCGATGAGCGTTGTTGCCGGCCGGCTGTCTGTACAGGCCGGCGCGCATTATCTGGAGAAAATACAAGGCGGACGCGGTGTTCTATTGTCCGGTGTGCCCGGGGTGGCGCCGGCCAAAGTGACAGTCATTGGTGGCGGGGTAGTCGGTAATAACGCCGCCTACATGGCGGTAGGCATGGGCGCGGACGTGACCATTCTGGATCGTTCGCTGGCGCGTCTGAGTCAACTGGATATCGAATACGCAGGCCGCGTCCGTTGCGTCTATTCGACGGCAAGCGCCATTGAAGAGTATGCCCTGGAGTCGGACCTGGTGATTGGTGCGGTACTGGTACCGGGCGCCACGGCGCCGAAAGTGTTGACCAGGGATAGTATCAGGCACATGCAGGGAGGCAGTGTAGTCGTGGATGTCGCCATTGACCAGGGGGGCAGTTTTGAGACCTCCAAACCGACCACACACAAGAACCCGGTCTATGTCGTCGATGATGTTGTCCACTACTGCGTCACCAATATGCCTGGCGCGGTGGCGCGAACCGCCACCCAGGCGCTGAATAACGCCGTCCTGCCGTTTGCGCTGGGCCTGGCCGAAAAGGGCGCAGGGGCGCTGCTTGAGGACAGGAATTTGCGCAATGGTCTCAATGTGCATCGAGGCCAGGTAACTTACCGTGCGGTCAGTGAAGCCTTGGGGCTTGACTACGTTGATGCCGCAACAGCTTTGGCGGGCTCAGGTTAATTGCAGCCTGTATTGTAACTACTCACGCCCCCACAGGCTGTAGGGACGACCCATGTGTTGCCCGCACATTCGGGGAGCCAAACTGCCAAATGCAAACATTGCGCGGGCCGCGCCCCTACGCACCCGCCTGTCGGCACACCAATTCCCGACCCCGGACGGAGCAGGGGGACGAGTAGTTACCCTATGTCTTATTCTAAAATATCTTATTATATTTCAATAAGATATATTCTATATTTTATGTATTGTATTAATTTTTGATCAGACCATCCGAGCCGGGAATGTTTGCCAATAAGCCTTGATGATCGCTTCAACATGGGCTCGTTCGGCAACTTGCCGGGAAAGTCTCTGCATTGCACAATGCGCTTGCCGGAAACATGGGGGAGTAAGAGGAAATTGGCCGAGCTTATCTGGGACACGCTGATTCGCGGGGCTCTGGTCTTTGACGGCCATGGCGGTGCGCCCCAACAGCTTGATATCGCGCTCAAGGACGGCAAGGTAGCGGCCCGGGGCTCGGTACTGGCGCCGGAACTTGCGACCGAAGTGATTGTCGGCTCCGGCCAGTGGTTATTGCCGGGGTTGCTGGATATTCACACCCACCTGGACCTGGAAGTAGACCTTGAACCGGGCCTTCCTGAGGTTGTGCGCCATGGCACCACCACGGTGTTGGTGGGCAACTGTAGCCTGGGTGTCTGCTTCGGCAAGCAACTCATGGATGGCGCCAACCCGATAGTGGACTGCTTTGCGCGGGTGGAAAATATTCCCAAGGCGGTGCTGGGCAAATGTGTGGATGCGGTGAGCTGGGATAACACCGGCGCCTACCTGGACCACTTCAAGCAGTTACCCCTGGGTCCCAATGTCGCGGCTTTTTTACCCCATTCCATGTTGCGGGTGGAAGTAATGGGCCTGGCGGACAGTATCAGCCGCGTCCCCAACGATGCCGAACTGGAGCAGATGGCGGCCCTGCTGGAACAAGCCCTTGAGCAAGGGTACATGGGAATGAGCACGGATGGTCTGCCGTTTCACTACATGGCCAATGAGTCCAATACCGACAAGCGGATTCCCACACAGTTCGCCCCCCGAAGGGAAATGAAACGTTTGCTCCAGGTGCTGCGTGAGCGTAATCGGGTTTGGCAGACTACACCGATCCTGGAAAATCGTCTCAAGGCGTTCCTGTACTTTGCCTTTACCAGTGGCCGCCTGTTTGGCGCCACCCTGAAAACTTCCGCACTCAGCGCCTTGGAGTTCCCATTGATGCCCAAGGGCTCCAATCTGTTCCTGGGCTTCGCCAAACTGATGAACAATAGATTTTTTCAGGGCGACATGCATTTTCAGGCCCTGGGCAGCAATTTTCGGGTCTGGTCCGACGGCATTGTCAGCCCGCTGTATGAAGAGTTGGCATCCACCTGCAAACTCATCGCCAGGGAATACGACGATGTAGAAGGGCGCCTGGCTCTGCTCAATGACCCCGGCTTCATTGCCGAATTTCGCAGGGACTGGTTACATGGGCGCCGCGGCTTTAACCTCGCGCATTTGAAAGCCAGGCTCGGCGTTCCCGATTGCCTGGTGATTCGCGAATTTAATCTGATGGTGTTCGACGGCGCGCCGGTGGCGGAATGGGAAGGTGAAAACTTCCAACAGGTACTGGAGCGCCTGCAGGACTACCAACTCGGTAACACCGGGCAGGCCCGCAGCGCGGCTGAGCGGGAAGCCTTTGACAAATTTCCCGATCCGATCGGGGACGACGCCAATTTCATGTTGCACATGTTGCGTGAGTACGACAAGAATTTCCGTTTCTGGGTTGACAACGGCAACGTCGGTAATCGGGCCACGCTGGGTTTGCTACTGCATGAAAACACTCTGCCGGGTTTCAACGACTCCGGCGCCCACATCACCAACATGGCATTTTTCGACGCCAACCTGATGTCCTTGAAGCTGGCCTCCGAGCAATCATTGGATACCGTCAGCCGCATGGTGCAACGCCTCACCAGTGAGCCTGCCCGTTTTTTTGGTCTGGATGTGGGGACTCTGGATATCGGCGCCCAGGCTGACATTACCATGCTCAACCCGGAAGCCTTGCGCAACTACCAGTGTGACCCCAACCGCCACTTGATCTACCGCGACCTGTTTGAACATCGGCAAATGGTGAATCGCTCGGATGGCGTGGTTTCGCGGGTGCTGATCAATGGTGTGGAAGTGTGGGACGGCAGCGATTTCACGCCTGAACTGGGCAGCGCCACTCTGGGCAGGGCTCTTCGGGCCGCCTGAAGCGGCGATTTTTGCGATAGATTCTTTCAGTATATAGAATCCGCTGCCCAGCCGTTGATTGTTTAAAGCCCTTGACTCGTATCGCCAGCCTGGTTTTCTGCCTGCTGCTTGCCGCCTGCGGCGCAGAGCAGCGAAGCAACGCCAATGCCGAAAATGCTCCGACAGCCGTCACGGTTTCCACCCAGCGGTTGCAATCCCGGCCCCTCCAGACCAGTGTGCTCAGCTACGGTGTGATAGAAGGCCTGGAAAAGCTGGATGTCGCCTCCGAAGCCGCCGGTACTGTGACCAGGGTACTGGTCAATGAAGGGGATGCGGTTGCAGCGGGAGAACTGTTGCTGGAACTCGACCGGGAAAAGCAGGACTACCGGGTTGCCCAGGCGCGCCGTAGGGCTGAGCAGGCCAGGGCGGCGCTGGACGAAGCGCAGTTGCTGCTGCGCCGGCGTACCGAACTGGCAGACAGTGGTTCCATCTCCAGGGAAGATCTCGACAGCGCCAGGCTGCGTGTAACGGCGGCGCTGGCCAGCCATGAGCAGGCGCTGGCCGCCCAGGGACTGGCTGAACGGGAACTGGCGGATACCCGTATTCTCAGCCCGAGCCGGGGGCTGGTGGAGCAAAAGTTTGTGGAAGCAGGGGAGCCGGTAACAGTAGGGGCGACCCTGGTCAGCCTGCAGGTCACTCATGTGATGCGGGTGCAAACCTGGGTCAGCGAGGCTGATCTTCTGTTGATACAACCCGGACAGCAGTCCAGCGTCCAGTTAAATGCAGCGCCACTGCACAGCTTCGAGGCGTTAGTGGAATGGGTAGGCGTTAATGCCGACCCGCAAACCGGAAACTACCCGGTGAAATTGGTCTTGCAAGATGAATCGAGCGTGCTGCGGCCGGGTATGACCGCCAGTGTGGAAATCAAGGGTCTGGTGGCTCCGGAAGCCTTGTTGCTGCCGGAATCCGCCCTGGTCCACCGCAATCGCCGCCGTGTGGTTTTTGTAGTGGAACGCCAGCAGGGAAAAGCTATTGCACGTATCAGAGAGCCTCGTCTTGCGGCGGGTTTCAGCCGCCGTCTGCTGGTGCTGGGGGGCCTGGAGGCTGGTGAGGAAGTAATTACCGATGGCCTGGACGGAGTGGTCGAAGGCAGTGTGGTGATGGTGCGGTGAATAGCGTTTACGGCGTTACCGCCAAGTGGGCCAAGGGTGGGTTTGCCGCCATGTGGCGCCTGTACGCTAGCACCGCCCGTTTTGTACTTGTATATCGGAGCCAGGCAGGAGGGTGGCCTGGGTACCCTGTAAGCACCACGCTTGGCGTGTTTTGGCGGCATCAAACCCTACTTGGCACACAATCTCCGCGCCGGCAGGCGCCACACTGCGGCTAACGCCCATGCAGCCGGTTATTGCCTGGTTTGTGCAGCGGCCATTATTGGTCAACCTCATTATGGCCCTGGTATTCGCCATTGGCTGGATCAACATTGGCGGCATGCGCTACGAGTACAACCCCCATGTAGAGTTCGGTTTGGTCAATATCACGACAGTTCATCCCGGGGCAGGACCGGAAGAAGTGGAATTGTCCATTACCCTGCCTTTGGAAGAAGAACTGTTGGAAGTCGAGGGTATCGACAAATTGTATTCCAATTCCATGGAGAGTCTGTCGGTAATCAGCCTGGAACTCGATCTGGAAGGTTTCGCCAGGGAGGATATTTTGCGCCGGCTACAGAACGCTGTGACCAGGGCCGAGGCGCGCCTGCCTGCCGAGCTGGTAGAGAAACCGCTGCTGGAAGAACTGTCGACGCTAACAACTCCAGTCATGGAAGTGCATGTGACGGGACCTGTGTCCGAAGCGCTTTTACGCAGCGTGGCCCGGCAGACGGTCGCCGGCCTGCGCGAAGTGGATGGCGTAGCCAGTGTGGAAAAGCTGGGATACCGGCGTCCGGAAATAAAGATTCTACTGCAACCGGAACGGCTTGCCCGCCTGGGTATTTCCCACCAGGAAATCATTTCCGCCATTCGCGCCCGCAACCTTCGTGGTAGCGGCGGCGCCGTTGATTCCTTTGCAACGGAGAAAAAAATTGTCGCCAGCGGCCAGTTCCGCGACCCCCTGGAAGTGGAAGAAGTGATCATCCGCGCCAGGGAACCGGGTAACTCGGTGCAACTTCGGGATGTCGCCACTGTGCTGGAAGGCTACGAGGACTGGGAGATTCAGTCCCGGGTGGATGGGCGCATGAGCATCGCCCTGAATGTACTCAAGCAAGCCCAGGCGGACGAATTGCACACCGCGGCAAATGTGCGCGAGTTTGTCAATCGTCAGGTTTTGCCTGACGGTGTGGAGTTGGTGATGGTGGGGGATATCTCGCGCCTCACCGTAAATATGCTGGAAGTATTGGCCGGGAATGCCCTGTTGGGCCTGGCCGCGGTGTTCCTGCTGCTGTGTTATTTCCTGCAATTGCGCATGGCCCTTTGGGTAGTCGTGGGTATTCCCTTCGCGGTCTGTCTGTGTTTTCTGCTGCTGGACTGGACCGGAAATACCATCAATGCCAGTAGTCTCTGCGGAATCATCCTCATGATGGGTATTCTGGTGGACGATGCTGTAGTGGTGAGTGAAAACACCCAGCGTCTGCGCGGGGAGGGCCTGGCGCCGGGTGAGGCAAGCATTCTGGGCGCCGGCCAGATGGCGCGGCCGGTGATCTTCAGCGCTATCACCACCATGCTGGCCTTTGCTCCCCTACTCGCATTGAGCGGTTCCTACGGCGACTGGATGCGGCCCTTCCCGGTGGCGGTGATACTGCTGCTGCTGGCCTCTTTATTGGAGAGCCAACTCTTGTTGCCCAGCCATCTCGCCCATATCTCCAGTCGTGGGCAGGCGCCGCAACGCAGGGCCTTCGAGATTTTGCGCGATCGCTACCGTACCTTGATCCTGCGCTGCCTGCGGTATCGATACTCAACCCTGGTGGTGTTTGTGCTGACCTTTACCACGGTCATGAGCCTGGGGGCGATGACCATTCGTTACAGCATCTTCCCGGACATCGATATAGACACAGTGCATATCAAGGTTGAGTTGCCGCCGGGTACCCGTTTTGAGGAAACCGTCGCCCTGGTCCAAAGCCTGGAGCGGGGGGCCAGGGATTATGTGGACCCCAGGGACCTGATGCACATCACCAGCCAAGTGGGCCATCACGACAACAATTTCTATGGCGCAACGGAAGGCCGCAGCCAGGCCTGGGCGTTGATCGCCGTGCAATTGGTGCCCATCAACGACCGGCGTGGAGACACCACCACTCGCGGAGTGGAGACTACATTGCGGGAATGGGGAGAATCCATTGCCGGGGACCATGAACTGGTAGTGGTAGCCCAGGATGACCTTCCGGTGACTGGAGAACCGGTACAAATGGAGGTCATCAGCAGCGGCGAGGAACGCTTCCAGGTGGCGCGGCAGGTGCAGGCCTGGCTGGAGCGGCATCCAGCGGTGACCGTGACCTGGAACAGTCATTCCCCCGGTAAGGATGTGATTGACCTGGACATCAAGTATGAGTTGCTGGCGGCGCGTGGGCTCACCGTGGAGCAGTTGATCCAGGCGCTGAGCATCGCGGTGGATGGCTTGTTGGTTGATGAACTGCAAACCCTGGATGAGCGGGTACGCTACCGCTTGCAGTTGCCGGTAGGGGAAGCGGCAGAGTTGAACCACCTGGGAAACTTACCGATAGTCAATAGCGCGGGACAGGTGGTTTACCTTGGTGGAGTTGTGGATTTTACTTTGCGGCCGGGAATTGCCGGTATTAAACACTACCTTGGGAAACGCACCGTCACCGTATCTGCGCGCATTGACGAGAGCCAAACCAGTACGGCATTAATAAATGCCGAACTTGAGGAATTTATCAGCCAGCAGGACTGGCCCAATCGTTACCCTCAGTTACGCCTGTCGAATAGCGGTGTATTGGAGGAGTCAGCCAGGTTGGGCGCAGAGCTGAGTCGTGCCGCCCTGCTGTGTTTTTTGGCTATTTTGGCTGTGCTTATCATCCTGTTCAATTCCCTGTCACAGCCCTTCGTGATCATGTTGTGCCTGCCTTTTGGATTGGTCGGCGTGGTACTGGCCTATTCGTTACAGGGTATGAACATGGGCACCATGGCCATAACCGGGGTGATCGGTTTGATGGGCGTACTGGTCAATGATTCGCTGGTGCTGATGCATACCCTTAATGAACGGCGCAAGGGCAAGGGCGCATTTCTCACTGCCGAGGAAATTGCCGGCGCCGCCAGGCAACGCTTCCGGCCGATTGTGATCACCTCTATCACTACCTTTGCCGGCCTGGTACCGACCGCCTACGGCATCATGGGCGAGAACAGCTACCTCACCCCGGTGTTTATGAGCATGGCCTGGGGAGTAGCCTGCGGAGGGTTGGTCAGTCTGATCCTGTTGCCGGTTCTGTACCTGGTGGATCAGGATTTGCGGCTGTGGTTCGGGCGCCGCGTTGGCTGGGCCCTGAGCAGCCAGCGGAGCGGCTGGTAGCAGGCTCACCTGGCTGAAGCAGTGGCTCAGCCAGGGCCGGCCAAGCGGGCGTGTATGGCACCGTCCACAGGCAGAAGTACCCCACTGATAAAGCTGGACTCATCCGAAGCGAGAAACAGCGCCGCATGGGCAATATCGGTAGGAGCGCCGAGCCGCCCGACCGGTATCTCCGCCTGGAACCTGGCACGTTTGTTGGGGTCCTCGGTTGCGAGCCAGGCGCGCACCCCCTCTGTGTCCATCAGCCCCGGCGCAATTACGTTGGCGCGAATTCCCTGGCCTCCATATTCGACAGCAATACCGCGTGTAAGCTGGGTAAGTCCGGCCTTGGCGGCGCCATAGCTGATCAAGCCGGGGACGTAGTTGATACCCGCACCGGAAGAGATGGAAATGATGTTGCCACTGCCCTGTTGCAGCATGATGGGAAGCACAGCGCGGATGGCGTAGTGAACCGACTCCAGGTTGAGTTTCATCACCAGGCGATAATACGCATCATCCTGTTCCTTGAATGCCACCGGCATGGCGCCGCCGGCATTATTCAGCAAAATATCGACCCGGCCAAGTTCGGCCTGAATCTGGCCGAGGGTGTCGTTGATCTGCTGCGGCTGGGTTACGTCACAGGGGCAGCTCAGCGCGTTGCCGCCGCCGGATTTTATTTCAGTGACTACGGCCTTGCACTCATCGGCGAGCAGGCTGACTACCGCCACGGTGGCTCCTGCGGCGGCGAAGAGCAGGGCGCTGGCTTTGCCGATACCTGCACCGGCGCCGGTGATGACGGCGACTTTACCGGCGAGTTTTCCGGATAGGGCTGACATAACGAACTCCTGTCGTGGTGGCTGTATTGGTCTGTTCCAAATGGCAGGGTAAACTTCGCCGCGACGTATGTCGAGAAGGCGCCCTCCGCGAATTCATGAGAATACGGATGATCTACAAACTTCTGGCCGCTGGACTATTGCCGCTGTTGCTGGGCCCGCTGCCGGCCTGGAGCCACGGCGAGGCCACCGATAACGAAACCAGGGTGCAGGCCATGTACCTGGCCTACTACGGGCGCCCGGCAGACCCTGGTGGTTTGGATTTCTGGGTGGGTAAACTGGAAGAGAACGGAGGGGAGTTGCAGGAAATCATTGAGCATTTCGGCAATTCCGAGGAATACATTGAACGTTTTGGCGAGCTGAACAACCGGCAATTGGTGGACAATATCTATCAGCAATTATTCGGGCGTGACGCCGATCCACAAGGCCGCAATTTCTATGTGGGTCAACTTGATAACGGCGACAGGAGCCTGGCTTCCATCGCCCTGGATATCTACAACGGCGTAAGAGACAAGGATGCTGTGATTGTGGCTAACAAGCTCGGTGTTGCCCACGCCTTTACCGACCTGGTGCGGGACAGTGATTTCCCCTACGGAGATGAACACATTGCCGACGCCAGGGCCATACTCAGCGAAATCGATGAAACCGGCGCTTCCGTTAACCGGGCGGAGCAACTGCTGGACCAGTTTTTCGGTGGCTCGGGAGAAGATAATTGCAGCCAGTACCAGGGCAGTTTCGAACGCATTCAGGCGCTGGTCTTCGACGCTTACAACTGCACAAATTCAGCCTGCCATGGCGGCAACCCCTCCACCGGCCTGGACCTGCGGCCGGAAGTGGCCTATCGGAACCTGTTCCGGGTGGAGGCGGCGGCAAACCTGACCGAGCCCCTGCAATTGGTGTACCCCGGCGAGCAGGCCTTGAGCTTTCTCTATCTCAAACTGGCGGCGGCAACCCTGGGTATGGTGTTGCCGGCCGGTGGGGGCAGCCCCATGCCGATTGGCGCCGGCCCTCTGACTGAGAATCATCTTGAGGCGCTTCGCTTGTGGATTCGCGGCGGCGCCCCGGAACACGAGGATGTGGATGAAGTAGCCAGCTTGCTGGGGTGCAAGCACAGCACCCCCCGCCGGGCCAACAAGATTGCGCCGCCGGCGCCACCCGCCCTGGGTGAGGGCGTACAATTCGTCAGTGGACCCTGGACTGTACACGCCAACAGTGAAAACGAAGTTTGTTACGCCACCTATTATGATTTGGAGCAGCAGCCCGGCGCACTCCCCGAGCATGCCCTGACTCCCTGTGAGGGAGGGCAATATAGCGACTACGAGGGTAGCTGTTTTGCCACCAATGCCAGGGTCCTGACCCAGGACCCCCAGTCACATCACAGTATAATCGATGTCTATGTGGGCAAGACTCCCCCGCTGGACCCCTCTTGGGGTGAGTGGCAGTGTCTCAACGGCCCCCACCAGGGCAGCCCCTGCGACCCGACCCGTATTGGGATAGCGGTCGAACAGGGCGGCGCCGATTGCGGTGGTGAATTACTGGTGTGCGGCACCGTGGCGCAGAAAAGCACCGCCTGCATCGGCTGGGGGGCGCCGGACCACCGCAGAAACAGTGTCTCCATGGGTGGAGCCCAGTCCCCCATTTCCAGTTCCAACCGGGTGGAAGGTGTTTACAGCGTACTGCCCAGCCGGGGGGTCATCATCTGGAATTCCCACGCCTTCAACCTGTCCGCCCAAGACACGACCATTGAACAGTACAACAGTTTCTGGTTTGCCGGTCCGGAGCAGCGTCAGTATCGGAATCGCGCCATCTTCGATTCCAAGGATATCTTTGTCGCCAATGTGCCGCCCTATGAACAGCGCACCTACTGCTCAACCTTTACCTTGCCACGGGGCGCAAGGCTGACCCAACTGGGTTCCCATGCCCACCAGCGCAACGTTCTCTGGCAATCCTGGCTGCCGCCGCAGGATCCCGCCTGCACGGTAGCCGCGAGGTGCGCCCCAAACACGGATCCGGCTGACTACCTCAGCCGTATCTATAATGATCCCCTGGTGCTGAATTACGACCCGCCGCTGCCATACGATTCAACAGACGCCGCGGAGCGCACCATCAAGTTTTGTGTAACCTACGACAACGGCAAGGAATACCCCGAACTGCTCAAGCGCAATTCCACTTCCATTGGCAGCCGCTGCGTAAACGATGCCTACTGTGCGGGTGGCGCATCCCCTGGGGAGTACTGTGGAGCCGACGACAGTCTATGTGGGGATGGTGGAGCCTGTGACGCCTGTGTGGTCCGGGGCGGCGTCACCACCGAAGATGAGATGTTCATCCTGCTGGGCAACTATCACCTGCAGCCCTTGCCGTAGCAGAACTCAGTCCAAGGACATTTTGCGCACCGCCGGATTCCTCCGTGAGGGCCTGACGAACAGGGCTTCGCCTGTGGCGGTAACTTTCCCGTGGGCGGAGATGGTGGCTTTGACCACGGTCTTGGGGTGGTTTTCCGAGACCAGTTCAGCGCGCAGCACCAGTTCCGTGTTGAGCGGAGTAGGCCGCTGGTAGCGAATGTTGAGACGAGCGGTCATGCCTGGGTGCTTGGCCAAAATCTGTGTCATGCCCATGAACTGGTCAAACAGCGCGGCCACATGCCCACCGTGCAGATGTTCCGGCGGGCCCTCGTAGGCGTAGCCGAGACTCACCCTGCCGTGGGCCACGCCATCCTCAAACCACATATTCAACCCCGGAGCCAGGGGGTTACTCCAACCCCCCACGCTGTTCAGTTCGTGATTCAATTCTGCATGCTGACCGTGATTGCCGTCACGGATAAATGCCATCAAGCCATAGAGACGTGTGCTTTCGGCAAGTTGCCTGGCCTGCAGTTCCAGGCGTTCGGAGATACTGTCCATTTCCGCTACGGAAGGAGCGGAGGTCACCAGCACTTCGGTTAACTCACGAATAGCCTGGGCCAGCCGCCGTTTGGCTTGCCAGTGCTCCGAATAGGGCGGTGAAACCTGTTCCGTAGCATAGGGGTTGAAGAACGGTTCCGTCATGCGCCCATGCTCCGCTCAGGCAACTGGCGAAAGCAGGCGCGCAATTCTTCCACAAACAGTTCCGGTTGTTCGAGGGCGGCGAAATGGCCGCCTTTGTCAAGATGGTTCCAGTGAATGATGTTACTGAAGCGGCTCTCGGCCCAGCGCCGGCTGCAGCGAAAAATCTCACGGGGGTAAATCGAGCAGCCCACCGGAATGTGGATGGGGTCCATGTTGAAGTCGTTAAAACTCTCCCAGTAAAGGCGGGCGGAGGATGCGGCGGAATTGGTGAGCCAGTACATCATCACGTTATCGAGTAGTTCGTCCTTGCTGAGCGCATTTTCCGGATGCTGCTCGCCCTCCACACCGCAATCTGTCCAGGCCCAGAATTTTTCAACGATCCAGGCCATTTGCCCTACCGGTGAATCGGCCAGGCTGTAGCCCAGGGTTTGCGGGCGGGTGCTCTGTTGTTTCGAGTAACCGGAATCCCAGCGGTCATAATGGCCGATGCTTTCCAGCGCCGCCTGCTCCTGCTCGCTGAGATTGTCCATGGTATCTTCAGCGGGCGCCACCACGGGCATGTTGATATGGATAGCGGCGCAGTGTTCCGTCTGGCTTTGGCCAATTGAATGGGTCACCGCGGAGCCCCAGTCACCGCCCTGGGCGACATAACGCCGGTAACCCAGCCGCGCCATCAACTCACCCCACATGTGGCCGATCTGTACTACGCCGGTACCCTGACTGGACGGTTTGCCGGAAAAACCATAACCGGGCAGGGTCGGGACCACCAGATGGAAGGCGTCCTCGGCCTTGCCACCGTGGTCCACCGGATTCGTCAACGGCTCGATAATTTTGTGAAATTCAACGATTGACCCGGGCCAACCGTGGGTAACCACCATGGGCAGGGCATTTTCGTGGGGGCTGCGTACATGCAGGAAATGGATGTCGAGGCCAGAAATCCCGGTGGTAAACTGATCCCAGCTATTCAACTTCGTTTCCCAGCGCCGCCAATCGTAGTCATTGCGCCAGTAATCCGCCAACTTCCTGGTATAGGACAGCGGTATACCCTGGCTCCAGTCGGATACCGCTTCCCGTTCAGGCCAGCGTGTGTTATCCAGACGATTTCGGAGATCTTCCAGTTGAGCTTCGGCTATATCAACCTTGAAGGGGGTTATTTCCATGTTGGTTTCTCTCCCGAGAAAAATTCAAGAATGGTGGCCGCGCTTGGTCCCAGGCACGGACGTAGTTACTAGAGTTGGGCTTGAGCGCCATGTGCGCCAAGGTAGTGTGAGGCCAGCTCCGGCTTTTCGCCCTGGCGATTGATCTCGTAGAGGCGTTCATAGCGGGTTTCGCGGATCAGCCAGCGGCCATCTTCCTTAATATAACGATCCCAGTAGATGGCGGTGCCGGTGGTGAAGGCGCCGTGATTGAGTATCCACATGTTGTCCGCCAGGTACCAGATCGCCGTGGCTTCGGTCTTGCTGAGTATTTGAATCTCCGGCTGGTGGCCATTGTGATGGCCCACCGACTGATTGCTGAAGGAAGCGCCGATGGAATCCACATACTCCTGTTTCCCTTGCAGTTTCCACTCGTAGTTGCCGCCAACGAAGTGCACCAGTACGTCCTCGTGGAACAGGGTGGCCAATTCTTCCAGGTTGGCGGTGTCGATACAGCGGAAGTAGCTGTGCTTCAACTGGCGGATAGCCTCCATATCCATGAGCCGTTGAATATCGGCCCGCAATTCTTCGATACCGCCGCTGCTGGCTTGTAAGGGCAAACCGTCCTGAATTCCCATACCAGCCTTGTTTAAAACCCGCCTGTACTCGCTCATAGCAAGACTCCCTGTTGTGATTACCGGGCGCACATTCTACGCTCAGCGAGGATTGAAGTGCAGCCAGGGGGGCGGTGAGGCATTGCAACGCAAGCTATATACCCGGTTGGTCTACTATTTTGTAAAGGTTCGGGTACGGCGAGTCGTGTCTTGAGCTGGACAGGAGAAAACCATGGGAATGTTAAATAACCGGGTGGCGTTGATCACCGGGGCGGGAGCGGGCATTGGCCGGGGCATTGCCCGCCGCTTCGCCGGGGAAGGGGCCATGGTAATAGTGGCGGAATACAACCCGGAAACCGGCCGGCAGGTAGCTGCAGAGCTTGCCGAAATCGGTGGCGGGGGCATGTTTTTGCCCACGGACATCAGTCAACCTGATACCGTGACCGCGGCGGTGCAACACACGGTCAGTGAATTTGGCGGTCTCGATATCCTGGTCAATAACGCCTACCCCACCATGAAGTACCAGCCCGCCCGGCTGGAGAATATCGATGATGAACGTCTTGAAGACTCCTTGACCGCCGGTTTTCAGGCAGTGGCGGCCGCCATGAAAGCTGCCTTTCCGGCCATGAAGACGGCGCGCCATGGCCGTATTATCAACATTTGTTCACTCAATGGCATCAACGCGCACATGGGAACTGCCGACTACAATGCCTCCAAGGAGGCGGTGCGTTCCTATACCCGAACCGCAGCAAGGGAGTGGGCCGCTTTGGGGATTACCGCCAATATCATCTGTCCCGGGGCCGCCACCACACCCTATCACACGCTGATGGAACTGCACCCGCAGATGGCGGCGGAGTTGGCTAAAAGCAGCCCAATGGGGCGGATGGGGGACCCGGAACAGGATATCGCCCCGGTGGCGCTGTTCCTGGCTTCGGATTGGTCTCGATACATGACCGGCAACACCCTGTACGTGGACGGCGGCGGTCATATCAACGGGGTGCCTTGGGCGCCCCAGCTTCCGGAATAGATCAATCCCTCGCTACCCGGTAACGTTACCGCCTATCTGGCGCGGAGGGTTGTCAGGAAAAAACAGGCGATAACTGTTTTGGTAGGCGTGTTCCAATAGCGTTTCAGTGTCGCAGTTCTTGACGCGGGCAAGACATTGGCCGATGAAGGGCAGGTAGAACGGCCCATTGGGCTTACCACGGTAGGGAACCGGAGTCAGATAAGGGGTGTCGGTCTCCAGCAGGATCTGCTGCAGCGGAGCCGCTTCGATTACTGCGCGCACCTGGTGAGCGTTGTTGAAAGTTGCGATACCGTTGAAGCCGAGATAAAAACCTTCGCCGAGACAGTATTCAGCCAGTTCCATGCCGGAAGTAAAGCTGTGAATCACTCCTTTGCGTGTCAGCTTGCCGGAAAAGTTTTCCAGGATGGCGCGGGTGTCTGCATCCGCATCCCGGGTGTGTATGACTACCGGATGGCCGTGGTCCACTGCGATTTGCAGTTGCTGTTCGAATACGGTTCGCTGCACCGCCCGGCTGGAGTGATCGTAATGGTAGTCAAGGCCGATCTCGCCTACCGCCAGCATGCGTTGATCGGCGAGGCCCGAGACAATCCTGGCGGCAACCCCGGTAGTGTAGGTCTCCGCCTCGTGGGGGTGGATGCCCTGGGTTCCCCAGACTTGTGAGTGATCCTGCGCCAGTGCGAGTACCGTGTCGAGATTGCCGGGGGAAACAGCAATGGTAATGATGCGCTCGATACCAACTTCCGCGGAGAGCGCCAGGGTCTGCCCGAGTTCCTCAGGCGGCAGATAATCCAGGTGGCAGTGGGTTTCGACAATAGGTGTATTGAAGCGGGGAATAGGCGGCCGGGAAGATTTTTTCCTGCTCATTGCGGTTAGCCCAGGTAATTTGTCAAGCCGTTGCCCGTCCACAGAATCCTGTTGCTTTTCAATGGATTCATACCACAACGTCCAATGTACGGACTACAAACCGGCCCTGGTGAGGTGCCGGGAGCCCGCAGATTGGCCGCGCCAGTGTGACACAGTCAGCATCTGCGAGAGGGTCTCACAGCGGAGTAGTAGCCTGATCCTGTTTGCCAGTGGCGGCCATTGCCTGTTAGGCGCCGCTTGCACCGACCTCTTTAACTGCCACGCCGCTATCGGGGGCGGCTTGCGCCGTTCTTGCTCTGGCTGCTCCGTTGGCGCCACTGGCTGCGCCAGACTTGCGTGGTGGCATTTTCCTCTTGCGGGCCCTGGGCTTGGGCTGCTTGTTCCCACTGCGGACTTTGTTGAGAAGTTCCTCATGGGAGGCCCGCAAACACTCCATGTAAAAGGCCGGGTCGGGCATACACTCGCGGTCCGCCAATACGGAAATATTGATTCGGTCGGACTGGGAAAATACCGTGTGAAACAAGCCGATTCCGGGCGTCAGTACACCCAAGCCGTGGTACTGGACCAGCCTCGCACCAGCACTATACAAGTCGAAATTGGGCCCCGGCACATTGGTAATGACGGTCGCAGTCTTGATCGGCGACAACCGCGACCAATTGCCTTCTGCCCACATACCGGCAACTGTCTTACTCACCGCCGGAGAAAATATTCCCGCGACCTGGTAGGCGTCGATCATGGGATTGGACTCGCCAAAGCGCTTGGCTTCAATGGTGCTGGCGTGTATAGCCCGCAGACGTTCCACCGGTTCTGCGATATTGGAATGCAGCGAGGAAAAAATCGCCCCCACCTGGTTATTGGCATCGGTCTCGCCACGATGCTTGCGCATATTGACCGGTAAACTGGCCGCGAGGGACTGCTTCGGTTCTTCGCCCTTGGCTTCCAGATAGCGCTGCATGGCGCCACCGATGATTGCCAGAGCGCAATCGTTCAGCTTGACACCGGCAAAGTCCTTGATTTCCTTGAATTCATCGATGGGAAAATCCAGCGCGTCAAAAACCCGGTGCGGTCCCACGGGACCATTGAAACGGGTTTTCGGTGACTGAAAGTCAGGCAGGCTGGTTTCCTTACGCACCACCTTCACGGCGAGTTTACCCATTTCCACTGCCAGGCCCACGCCACCCCGGACCAGGGATACGCTGCCCTTGGTTCGGTTGACCATAGCCCGGCTCAGCAATTCGGTTTTGGAAGGGTTGCGGTCGACCAGCAGTGGTTCCAGCGCCGGCATTGCAGCCACGTCAGGCTCAGGCGACAAGTCGTGCAGGGTGGACATGAAGGAGGTGCCACCGGCGCCATCGACCAGTGAATGATGCATCTTTGTGTAGATTGCGAAACTGCCGGGAGGCAGATTGGGAATTTTGTCCAAGCCCTCAATGATGTACGCCTCCCATAAGGGGCGTGACATATCCAGAGGGCGTGCGTGCAGGCGTGCAACCTGTATGCATAGTTGACGCCAGTCGCCGGGTTGCGGCAGGGCGATATGACGCAAGTGGAACTCCACATCGAAGTGGGCGTCCTTGACCCAGTAAGGGCGATCAATTCCCCCTGGGACCTCCACCAGACGGGTGCGGAATAAAGGAAGGAGCCGCAGGCGCTGTTCAAAGTTTGCGATTACCTGCTTGAATCGCACAAAGCCGCCTGGCGCCGTGGATGGGTCGTAAATACCCAGGCCACCAATGTGTTGTGGTGTATTGCCCTGTTCCAGGTTGATAAAAGCCGAGTCCAAATTACCAAGTTGTTTCATTGTTCTACAAACTCCTGAATTGGTTGATACTGCTAACTGAATAAATCCTGCTGTTGCGCTTCGTTACGGATGTTCGCTCAACCCCAGGGTTAAAAACCATTGTCCCCTTAAAAAAAACCATGGCCCGACGCTACCAGCGGAGAGTCAGACGGTGATGCGGTTTGTAACAGGATTTCCCCGACGCAAAAAGAAACAGTCAAGAAAAGGCCAGGGAAGGTTATTATAGCGCCTGAATGTTACAAACTCGAGTCAGAAAAAGATGGAAAATTCACCGGAGAGGCTTCACACGGCAGCCCCAACAGGACTGTCCGGCCTCCTCCCCCATTTTTATTGATTATCGGAGATAAACAAATGAAGAAACTCGCCCTGGCTATACTGGTTGTAGTGTGCGGCTCGCTGCTGTGGTTCGCCAGGCATTCAGACGGGTTGAAACAGGAGGCCGCCATCCAGGCCGCCAGCATGGCCGGCAATGTGGCGTCGGCGGTGATGGGGCGGGCCGAAAGCGAACGCGTCGATCAGTTGCACAACGTGCCAGTCACCGTGGAGAAAATTAATGACTACATTTACCAGGCCCGGGGTATCGGCAATACCCAGGTAATCACCACCACTCAGGGCCATGTCCTGTTTGATACTGGCATCAGCATCCAGGCTGCCAATCAACTCAAGGCGCTGCGGGAGGTGCTGCCCGAGGGCGACATTACCCATATCATTCTCAGCCACTCCCATGCCGACCACATCGGCGGTGTCAAATTCTGGCAAGAAGAGGATACCGAGATTATCGCGCATCGTGATTTTGCCGAAGAGCAACGTTATCTCACAGAGTTGGAAGAGTACTTCTGGAATCGTAACCGCCTGTTGTTTCCATTCATGCCGGAACGGCCGCAGCGGGGCATGTTCGCCTACGGCGGGGTGACCCCGGACCATACTGTGGCCGATTGGGAGCTGCGCCGGTTTGAACAGGGTGGGGTGGTATTTGAAGTCTACGGTACGCCGGGCGCGGAGGGCGCCGACAACCTGGTGCTGTGGCTTCCGCGGGAAAAAATCCTGTTCTCCGGGGACACTTTCGGGCCGATGTTCCCCCAATTTCCCAATGTTTTCACCATGCGCGGCGAGAAGATTCGCAAACCGGCCGAGTATTTGCGCAGCCTGAAACTGATGATTGCCTTGCAACCGGAACTCATTGTGCCCAGCCACTTTTCCCCGGTGAGCGGCGTGGATAATACGGTCGGGGGGATACAGCGTATGCACGATGCCGTGAAGTACGTGCATGACCAGGTAATTGCCGGCATGAACGCGGGTAAGAGTGTCTACCAGTTGATGAACGAAGTGACCTTGCCGGAACATCTGGCGCTGACCCAGGGTCACGGCAAGGTATCCTGGGCGGTGCGCAGTATCTGGGAATATTACGCCACCTGGTTCCATTTCGAATCGACCACCGAACTCTACGGCGTACCGGCGCGCAGCGTTTATGCACAGGTGGCCGAGCTGGCGGGAGCTGATGCGCTGGCGGAGCAGGCGGCGCAGTATCGGCAGCAGCGGCAATGCCTGCATGCTTTACATTTGCTCGAAATGGCCCTGTCCGCCGAGGCCGGTCACCAGGGCGCCCTGCGGGAACAACAGCGATGTCTGGAAGTTTTGCTTGAGCAAGCCAAGGTGTTGAACAACACCTACGAAGTCATGTGGTTGAAGGATCAACTGGCCCGGACGGCGGCGCGGCTTGCCGATTCGTAGCTGTTCCCATGATGCCGCAGCTGCCGTTCTGTCTGTCAGTGTTTCTGGCCTTGAGCCCTGTGTTTCTGGCCTTGAGCCCGGCGAGTTGGGCGCAACTGCGAGGACAGTCTGCGGCCCCGACAGCGTTTGGGCGCGATTATTATTTCACTGACGAAGTGCAGCGT
Organism: Halieaceae bacterium; assembly: GCA_026710905.1. Classification (GTDB taxonomy): domain Bacteria; phylum Pseudomonadota; class Gammaproteobacteria; order Pseudomonadales; family Halieaceae; genus JAPOQD01. The sequence continues at coordinate 3,366 of JAPOQD010000022.1, read as the reverse complement.
GTGCTGACTCAGGCCGAGCGGGCGCCACAGGGGCAGCCAGGGCTTCCGGCGGAGGAGTGGCGCGCCGGCCCTTATCATCCGCGGCTGGCCGAATTCCTTTTGCAGCAGGCTGGATATCTGCAAGAGAGAGGTGATCATGAGGCCGCCATTCAACACTTGCGCAGGGCGGTGCATGTGACCAGGGTCAACCTGGGCCTGTACAGCCAACAACAGATTCCACTACTACAGCGACTGAACCTGAACTACCTGGAGACCGGCCAGTTGGCGTTGGCAGATAACAATCAAACCTACCTGCATTTGTTACAGCAGCGCTTGTATCCCGAGTCATCGCCGGAGCGCATCGATGCCAGCCTGGACTTCGTTGACTGGCAGAGGCAGGCCTGGTTGTTGGAACTCGGCAAACAGGCGCCGAAGCGTCTGTTCAATACCTGGCGGCTGTTGCAACAAATGTGGGGTGATTCCGCCTCGCGGGAAAAGTTGCCGCTGGCCAGCCTGGAACGCCTGAGCGAGGCCCGCATGCGCTGGCGCTATTTGCTCGAACAAATTCAATTCGAAACCAGGGATTTCTACTGGCCGGGCCGGGACCGCAGCTTGCTCAATGATCCCGATACCTCATTAACTACGGAGGAACAACAGTTGCGGAATCTGCAGCGGTCAACGTACAGCAATGGCCGCCGTGATCTTGAATACCTGCTGCAGCGTCAGCAAGCTGCAAAACGCAGCGCCGCGGCGGCGGCAACCCGCATTGAGCTGGGCGACTGGCATCTGTGGCACAATCACTGGTCCCGGGCGGTCCGGGACTATCGCGCAGCCTGGCGAGAATTGTCGGCCGTGGAAGATGCCGCCCTGGGGCGGAGTTGGTTGGAGTCGCCCCGCGAACTTCCGGCCAGTGATGTTTACTTTGCACCGCTGGCGCTGAGGGAAGAGGGCGCGGAGCAGACCGAGCTGCTGGCCCGTTTCCTGGTCAACGAGCGGGGCCGCGCCCGGCAGATCAGGCTGGAAGCGGCTTCGGCTCCGGGACAGGCCTACTCACATCGTCTCAGCCGCTGGTTGCGTGGCGCCCGCTTTCGTCCGGCCATGGTTGACGGGGAATTGCTGAACGCGGCGCCGATGCAGCGCCGCTACACGGTGATGCGTTGATTGGCAGGTATACCGCTCAAGGCTGGGCGTGAATCCAGATCGGTGAAGTCCAGGCGCGCTCCTGGATCAGTGGCGAATAAAAAGGTTCAGTGCGCTGGTCGATACAGCAATTGTCCCAGACCGGACCAATGGCTCCCCGCTGCTGATATTGCTCGTTCATGGCGGTGGCCTGATCAGCGCATTTCGGGGAGAAGAGTTGGCAGGGCTCCCGCTTTTCGGTACTTTCGTAAGGCTTGGCCGCCACCGCTGCATATAAACCGCAACATAGCGCCATTACCAGCACCTGATGAGCTTTTAACACACCTGGGTCTCCTTGCGTGGGGCATTGGAACCTGGTCAGGAGTGTAGCGCAGTCGCCTGGCCCTTCAAACTATACGGGCAGGGGCCGGACTGGTTAGAATCAGACTCCTGGATTGTGCCTGCTTGAAAGGAGTGCGTAATGTCCGCGGGTTCTGAAAGCGCTGCAGACGATACTCGGGAGCAGGTGGCGTGTCGCCAATACTTACGGGACCGGCTGCAACATCATCTACCCCCTGGGCCGCCGGTGCGGCTGCCGCCATGAAAACAGTTCTGGGTATTGTCCTGGTACTGGCGGCGGGCCTTGCGGGCTGGCTGCTGACAGGTGCGGAATCGCCTCCCGCTCACCGCATTTTTGTCGGTGGTCAGGTCTTGTCCATGGATGGCGAGAACCGTGTTTTCGAAGCGCTTTCTGTACGGGGCGAGCGTATCGAGCGCCTCGGCGGCAATCGGGAGATCAGGGACCTGGCTGATGCGGATACGCTGGTGACCGAGCTGGCGGGCCGCAGCTTGCTGCCGGGCTTTGTCGATGCTCACGGTCATTTCCCGGGCTCGGCCATTACCTTGTTGGCAGCCGATCTGAACAGCCCGCCAGTGGGCGAAATAACCGGAATAACGGAACTTCAGGATGCCCTGCGCAGCCGGCTGCAAGGCCACGCCGCCGGCGCCTGGCTTTTGGGCATCGGCTACGACGATACCCTGTTGGCCGAACAGCGCCACCCCAACCGGAGGGAACTGGACGCAGTTTCCACCGACCATCCCATTTACATCATGCATGTGTCCGGCCACATGGGTGTGGCCAATAGCAGGGCGCTGGCCATTGCGGGAATAACGGTGGACAGCGAAGATCCGCCCGGCGGGGTGATTGTGCGCCGACCCGGCAGCCGGGAACCCCTGGGGCTGCTGGAGGAAGCAGCCCATGAGCCCCTGGCCGCGTTGGCGTTGGATTTCTCCCTTCTGGATGGTGTAAGGATGGCCATGGCAGCCAGTGATGAATATGTCTCGGAGGGTATCACTACCGCCCAGAGTGGTGGTGTTGAAGCCGGTCTGGCGCGGGGTTTGGCCGCGTTGTCCCGCGCCGGCCTGATTGTCCCGCGCCTGGTGTTGTTCGGCTGGTATAACGAGTTGGGAGAACAGTGGCTGAGTGGTGAATTTGACCCCATGGCGATGGCCTCTGACCGGCTCAGTATGGCGGCGGTGAAAATTGTGGCCGACGGCAGCATTCAGGGCTACACCGGCTATCTGCAACAGCCCTACCACAGGGCCTTCAAGGGCGACCCGGAATACCGGGGCTACCCGGCGATGCCAGCGGAAGAACTGGCGCGGGAGGTGGCCAGATACCACAAAGCGGATATTCAACTGGCCATACATGGCAACGGAGATGCCGCCATCGATGATATTCTCGACGCCTTTGCCCGGGCCCAGGCGGAGTCTCCGCAAGCGGACCCGCGCCTGATCCTGATTCATGCTCAGATGGCCAGGGAGGACCAACTGCTGCGCATGAAGGAATTGGGGGTGACACCGAGTTTCTTCAGCGCCCACACTTACTACTGGGGCGACCGCCACCGGGATATCTTCATGGGCCCACAGCGGGCGGCGCGCATGAGCCCGACCCGCTCGGCGCAGGATATCGGCCTGCGCTACAGTGTGCACCTGGATACGCCGGTGACACCCATGCAGCCACTACAGTTGTTATGGAGTACGGTAAACCGGGTTAGCACCAGCGGTGCAGTGATTGGTCCGCAACAACGGGTCAGTCCCATTATGGCCCTGCGCGCCATGACCATCGATGCTGCCTGGCAAGTGTTTCAGGAGGACCGCATCGGCTCCCTTGAGCCCGGCAAATTGGCGGACCTGGTGATACTGTCGGGGAACCCCCTGTCCGAGCAGGAAGATATCCGTCGACTGAAAGTACTGGAGACGGTGATT